>JAEZHJ010000017.1 GCA_023436925.1 Actinomycetes bacterium | reverse complement strand
CCCCAGCACGACGGCATCGGCGGGCCTGCCGGCCTCGGCCAGCCGGGCGGCGACCGCGTCCAGCACCGCCGGGCCGAGCAGCGGGGTCAGCCGGGCCCGACCGCCGGAGGCCCGGACGGCGGCGGGCAGGTCGGAGGCGACGTGGTAGCCGGGGGTGAGGAAACCGGGCACCACGATCGCCGCCCCCAGGCCGGTGAGCGTCTCGGTGAGAGTGGGGGTGAGCACGTCGGCCCACCCGACCCGGACGTTCACCCGCGGCAGCCGGGCGGCGACCGCCAGCAGCAGGGCGCTGGCCAGTTGGCGGCCCTCCGGCTTGACGGTGCCGTGCAGCGCGAGGACGAGGTCGGGGCGGGCCATCAGATCTGCCAGTCCCAGGGGTCGCCGAAGCGGTCGCCGAACACCGTGTGGCCGCGCACCATCCCGGCGGCCAGGGTGCGGGCGGTCTGCGGGTCGATCAGCAGGAAGGCGCCGCCGGTGCGGCTGTCGGCGTAGTCCTCGGCGAGCACCGGGGCGGCCAGCCGCAGCGAGACCCGTCCGATGTCGTTCAGCGCCAGGTCGTCGGCGGCGACCGCGGAGACGGTGTCCAGGTCGAGCCGGCTGGTGATCTCGCGCACCACCGCCTGCACGGTGCGGGTGGAGTGCTTGAGCAGCACCCGCTGGCCCAGCCGCAGCGGGCGCTCGTCCAGCCAGCACAGGGTGCCGTCGATGTCGACGCTGGGCTGCGGCGCGTCGATGGTCGAGGCGATCAGTGCGCCGCGGGCCAGGTCGACCTCGTCGGCCAGCCGCAGCGCGACCGACTGGCCGGCCACCGCCCGGTCGAGCCGGCGTCCGGCCAGGTCGATCCCGGCCACCGTGGTGCGCATCCCTTCAGGCAGCACGACCACCTCGTCGCCGACGTCGACCTGTCCGGCCGAGACGAGCCCGGCGTAGCCGCGGTACTCGGCGAAGCCGGGATCGATCGCGGCGGTCTGCGGCCGCAGGGTGAGCTGGACGCCGAACCGGAACCCGGTGGCCCGGTCGGTCGAAGAGGGGTCGAGTTCCTCCAGCAACCCGAGCAGGCTCGGGCCGTCGTACCAGGCCGTGCGCTCCGACCGGTCGACGATGTTGTCGCCCAGCAGCGCCGAGACCGGCAGCGTGGTCGCTCCCGGCAGGCCGAGCCAGGCGGCGAGCTCGGCGACCTGGTCGGCCACCGACTGGTAGCGCTGCGGGTCGAAGTCGACCAGGTCGATCTTGTTCACCGCGACCACGACGTGCGGCACCCGCAGCAGCGCGGCGACCGCGAGGTGGCGCCGGGTCTGTTCCAGCACCCCTTTTCGGACGTCGACCAGCAGCACCAGGACGTCGGCGGTGGACGAGCCGGTGACGGTGTTGCGGGTGTACTGCACGTGCCCGGGGCAGTCGGCCAGGATGAAGCTGCGCCGGGCGGTGGCGAAGTAGCGGTAGGCGACGTCGATGGTGATGCCCTGCTCGCGCTCGGCGCGCAGGCCATCGGTCAGCAGCGCCAGGTCGAGGCCGGTCAGGCCGCGGTCGCGGCTGACCTGTTCGACGGCGGCGAGCTGGTCGGCCAGGATCGCCTTCGAGTCGTGCAGCAGCCGGCCGACCAGGGTCGACTTGCCGTCGTCCACCGAGCCGGCCGTGGCCAGCCGCAGCAGGGAGTGGGTGGGGGTGGACATCAGAAGTAGCCGTCCTTCTTGCGGTCTTCCATCGCGGCCTCGCTGAGCCGGTCGTCGGCTCGGGTCGCGCCGCGCTCGGTGATGGTCGAGGCGGCGACCTCGGCCAGTACCTGTTCGACGGTGCGGGCGTCGGACTCGACCGCGCCGGTGCACGACATGTCGCCGACGGTGCGGTAGCGCACCGTCTTGGTGAGCACCGGACGGTTGCCCGGCGGGGTGACGTCGGTGACCGCCAGCCACATCCCGGCCCGGTCGAAGACCTGCCGGTCGTGGGCGTAGTACAGGCTGGGCAGTTCGATCCCCTCGGCGGCGATGTAGTGCCACACGTCCAGTTCGGTCCAGTTCGACAGCGGGAAGACCCGGACGTGCTCGCCGGGCCGGTGCCGCGGGTTGTACAGGTTCCACAGCTCGGGCCGCTGGTTGCGGGGATCCCACTGCCCGAACTCGTCGCGCAGGCTCACCACCCGCTCCTTGGCGCGGGCCTTCTCCTCGTCGCGCCGGCCGCCGCCGAAGACGGCGTCGAAGCGGTGCTCGGCGATCGCGTCCAGCAGGGGCTGGGTCTGCAGCGGGTTGCGGGTGCCGTCGGCGCGTTCCAGCAGCCGGCCGTCGTCGAGGTAGTCCTGCACCTTCGCCACGATCAGCCGGACGCCGTGCCGCTCGACCTCGGCGTCGCGGTAGGCCAGCACCTCGGGGAAGTTGTGGCCGGTGTCGACGTGCAGCAGCGGGAACGGGACCCGTCCGGGCCAGAACGCCTTCGCGGCCAGGTGCAGCAGCACGGCGGAGTCCTTGCCGCCGCTGAACAGCAGCACCGGGCGCTCCAGCTCGGCGACCGCCTCCCGGATGATGTGCAGCGCCTCGGCCTCCAGCAGGTCGAGGTGGTCCAGGCCGCTCATGTGTGCAGCCCGCATTCGGTCTTGGCCAGCCCGGCCCAGCGCCCGGCCCGGGGATCCTCGCCCGGTTCGACGCGGCGGGTGCACGGCTGGCAGCCGATGGACGGGTAGCCGTCGGTCAGCAGCAGGTTGATCGGCACCGCCCAGCGGCCGGCGTAGCCGAGCAGGTCGTCGAAGCTCCAGCCCGCGAGCGGGTTGATCTTCACCATGGCGTGGGTGGCGTCCCACTCGACGTGGGCGGTGTTGGCGCGCAACTGGTTGTCCTCGCGCCGGATGCCGGTGACCCAGGCCTCGTAGCCGGCCAGTTCGGCGTTGATCGGGTCGACCTTGCGCAGCCGGCAGCACAGGCCGGGGTCGCGCTCGTACAGCCGTGGGCCGTACTGGGCGTCCTGCTCGGCGACGGTCTGGGCCGCCAGCACGTCGATGATCCTGGCGTCGACGGACGCGGCCAGCGCG
Source organism: Actinomycetes bacterium (assembly GCA_023436925.1). Lineage (GTDB taxonomy): Bacteria > Actinomycetota > Actinomycetes > Propionibacteriales > Propionibacteriaceae > Propionicimonas. The sequence goes on along the minus strand of JAEZHJ010000017.1, from coordinate 1,719 downwards.
TCCCGGGTGCCGAGGGTTTCGGGGAAGTGGTAGCCGGTCTGCAGGAACAGCACGTCGACCCCGGGACGGTGCCGGGCGACCAGGTGCGGCAGCACCGTGTCCCCGGCCATCGAGCAGGCCACCGCGAGGGTGCCGGGGAAGGTGGCGGCCGCCCAGGCCGCGACCTGCTCGGCGTCGGCGTCGGCCAGGTCGACCGCGGCCTGCTCGGCAAGGTCACGGAGTTGCTCGGGGGAGCGGGTCCGCCCGGGGCCGTGGGTCACCAGGGTCGTCATCGCAGTGCCTCCTCGTCTGCCCGGTGGGCCCAGCTTGCGAAGGTCTCGCCCGGCTCCCGTCCGGCCAGGAAGCTGCGGGTGACCCGCTCGACGTAGTCGGGCATGTCGACGGCGGTCACCTTCAGGCCGCGCACCGTGCGTCCCAGCCCGGCCTCGTCCCGGTCGAGCGAGGCGAGGCCGCCACCCAGGTGGACCTGGAAGGCGAACTCCTCGGTACCGTCCGGGTTCTTCTGCAGTTGGCCCTTCAGCCCGATGTCGGCGGTCTGGATCCGCGCGCAGGAGTTCGGGCAGCCGTTGACGTGCAGGCTGATCGGCTTCTCCAGGCTGACGTCGCCCAGCCGCTGCTCGAGCTCGCCGATCACGGCGGTCGCGGTGTCCTTGGTGTCGACGAAGGCGAGCTTGCAGTACTCGATGCCGGTGCAGGCCATGGTGGCCCGCCGGAACGGGCTCGGGTCGGCCCGCAGGCCCAGCGGCGCCACCGCCGCGAGCAGCTCGTCCACCCGCTGCGGCGGGACGTCGAGGATGAGCAGCTTCTGGTGCGGGGTGAACCGCACCCGGCCGGCGCCGGCGGCCTCGGCGGCGTCGGCGAGCGCGATCAGGATGTCGCCGCTCACCCGGCCGACGGTCGGCGCCAGCCCGACATACTTGCGGCCGTCGACCTGGTCGTGGACGCCGAGGTGGTCGGCCGGCAGGGTGGACGGGGCGGGCGCCGGGCCGTCGGCCAGCCGGAAGCCCAGGTACTCGGTCTCGAGCACCTCGCGGAACTTCTCCGGCCCCCAGTCGGCCAGCAGGAACTTCAGCCGGGCCCGGTTGCGCAGCCGGCGGTAGCCGTAGTCGCGGAAGATCTGGATCACGCCGTGCCAGACCTCCGGTGCCTGCTCGGCGGTGACAAAGGCGCCCAGTCGTTGCGCCAGCCTCGGCGCCACCGACAGCCCGCCGCCCACCCACAGGTCGTAGCCCGGCCCGAGGTCGGGGTGCACCACTCCGACCAGCGAGACGTCGTTGATCTCGTGCACCACGTCCAGGCTGGGGTGACCGGTGATGGCCGACTTGAACTTGCGCGGCAGGTTGGACAGCGACTCGTCCCCGATGAAGCGCTCCACGATCTGGTTGATCACCGGGGTCGGATCGATGATCTCGTCGGCGCTGATCCCGGCCACGGGGGAGCCGAGGATCACCCGCGGGGTGTCGCCGCAGGCCTCGGTGGTCTGCATCCCCGCCGTCTCCAGCCGCCGCCAGATCTCGGGGACGTCCTCGATCGCGATCCAGTGGTACTGCAGGTTCTGCCGGTCGGTGATGTCGGCGGTGCCGCGGGCGAAGTCGTTCGAGATCTCGCCCAGCACCCGCACCTGCGCGGTGGTGAGCGCGCCGCCGTCCAGCCGGACCCGCATCATGAAGTACCGGTCCGAGAGTTCCTCGGGGGTCAGTTCGGCGGTCCGGGAACCGT
>JAEZHJ010000207.1 GCA_023436925.1 Actinomycetes bacterium | reverse complement strand
GCCCGGCGCCACCGGACCCGCGCTGGTGCGCGCCGTGGCCGGGGTCGACCCGACGGTGGGCGTGGTGGCGGTCTCGGACCGTCCGGCCGCCGCCGAGGCCGAGGTGAGGGAGTGGGCCGCGGCCGGGGCGCGCGGGTTCGTCAACGCCGACGCGGACGCGACGGCGGTCGGACGAGCCGTGGTCGGGGTGGCGCGGGGCGATGTGCTCGTGCTGGGCGGCGTGCTGGAACAGCTGGGCGGGCTGCCCTCGCTCGGCCCGGAGTCGCGGCTCACCCAGCGTGAGATCGAGGTCCGCAGCCTGCTCGAGCAGGGCCTGGCCGACAAGCAGATCGCGCGCAGCCTCGGGATCTCGGTAAAGACCGTCGAGAAGCACGTCTCGGCGATCCTGCGGAAGTCGAACGCCAGGTCGCGCACGGAGTTGCTGACCCGGTTGGGCTGACCCGGCTCGCTGGGGCCGTCAGCCTCGCCGAGTCGACAGCGCCGAGCGCAGCCGCGCTCCCATCGGCCGATGGACGACGAGGTCCCCGCAGGACCCCGCCCGGGTCGGCGCGAGCCGGGCGAACCGGCCGGTGAGCACCTCGCGACGGCCGGCCTTGAAGGTCAGCGGCCGGCGAACCAGCCCCCACCGGTCCTCGTACTCGACGGCGAGCTTCCACACCCCCGCCGGGACGGCGTCGGCCCGCAGCATGGCCGACCAGCCGCTGCCATCCGGTGACGCGACCACGTGACCCAGCGGCAACCGCCGGGCCTGCGTGCCGGATCCGGACACCGCGACGACGTGGGCCCGGCCCGTCGTCGCGAGGGGCTGGGTGGAGGACAGCACCGCCATCGTCGGACGGATCGCCAGCCGGGTCCGGCGGATCCGCGTCGGACGGGCGATCGCCGCACGAATCTCGGCGATGCCGCCCTCGCGCAGCGCCCGCAGGATCCGGTCGCCGTGGCCGCCCGGGACGGTGGCGGGCACCGCGTGGTGCTCCCGTTCGAGCGTCCGCAGTACCGCCGCAGCGCGCTCCAGTTCGCTGTCCGAGGCGGTGGCTCCGTCGAGCGCCAGCCGGCGCACCACCCAGCGCCAGGCCAGGCGGGCCAGGGCGTCCGCGCCGAGCCGTCCGGTGTCGGCCACCTCCACGATGGTCGTGATCGAGGACGACAGGCTGAGCCGGGTGGTCCCCCAGACCTCGTCCGCGAGTTCGGCCGCCGTCGCGGTGCGCCCGGCGCAGACCAGTGCGAGCAGGGCCTGGAAGCGGGCCTCCTGGCCGGCCAGCCAGTCCGGGGGTGCGGCCGTGAGCAGGTGGTTGAGGTGATCCGGAACGGCGTCAGCGGCGTCGGCGTCGGTGGCCCTTGCGGCGAGGTAGGGCCGGAGGTTGTAGCCCAGGTGGGCCGGCAGAGCGCGGTTCCAGTACTCCCGGCTGACCGCCGGCAGGTCGGCCTGTCGGACCAGGTGGGCATAGATCGCTTCCTGCGCGGCCCAGCTCGCGATCGATTCGGGCCGGCCCGACTGCATCCCGGCGGTCATCGACCCGGCACCCGGCCGCGTGCGGTACACGTAGACGGCGTCCGGGATCACGGTGAGCCTCGGGCCGGCGGTCATGGCGACCCCCAGCGGCACGATGTCGTTACCCCGTGGCACGCTGGCGAAGGCGATCGACTCGGCCCGCCAGAACTCGGCGCGGAACAGCTTGTTCCAGCTTGATCGGTCCCCGATCGGCAGGGTGTGGTCCTCGACGCGGATCTCCTCCAGCGGCATCGTGTAGCCGTACCGCTCGGACGGGTCCCAGGTCTGGTTCGGGCGGGAGTGCAGGTACTTGCCGATGACGACATCGGCGTCGGTTCGTTCGGCGGCCGAGACCATGGCGGCGTAGGCGCGCGGGGGCACCAGGTCGTCGGCGTCGGCGAAGGCGAAGTAGTCACCCCGGGCCAGGCTCAGGGCCAGGTTGCGGGCCTGGGCGCCTCCCCTTCCGGTCGACCGGTAGACCCGCAGCCGGGCGTCCTCGGCGGCATGGCGCTGCAGGATGGACCAGGTGTGGTCGGTCGAGTGGTCGTCGACGACCACGACCTCGATCGAGCGGTAGTGCGAGCCGCGGATGCTGCGCAGGGTCTCGTCAAGGTATTCGCCCACGTTGTGGGTGGGGACGATCACCGAGACCAGCGGCCCGGCCTCCGGCAGGGCGGTCACGGTGCCGTTGCGCAGCGGCCCCGCGCGGAACGCCTCGGCGAGACGACGCGACCCCAGGCCGAGGCTTCGGCGCAGTTCGGCCGGCAGGTCACCGTCGAGCGTGAGCGCCTCCGCCGGAAGCTGTTTCGCCAGGCGGGGGTCGTGGATGACCGGCAGCAGGTCGATGCGACCCAGTGCCAGCGCTGCGATCTGCCACCGGAGCTCGGGCGCTGTGCCGGCCAGGCTGCTCGGGGGAGCGAACGCGACCAGGTCGCCGACCAGTCCAGCCAGCCCGTCCGGGGCGGACCCGGCGGCGCGCAGGGCGGGCAGCCGGGAGACGAGTTCGTCCACCAGCGCCTTGCCGGCGAACACGCTGCGGGCCGCGAGCCGGCCCTCGTCGGACAGCACCCGCAGCGCCGCGGCGGTGACCGTGACCCAGTCGCGAAGCAGCGCCGGCCGGGCCAGCCCGGAGGTCTCCGACCCGCCGCGGCGCCGGTAGAAGTAGCCGACCTCGGGGAGCACGTCGATGCTGCCGGCCCTGCTGTAGGCCAGGGCCGCCTGGAGGACGTCCTCGTGGCGAAGGTTCTGGGGCCACCGGGCGTCCGCTGCGCGCAGGAAGTCGGTGCGGAAGACCTTGTTGACGGGGGAGTGGTCGAGGATCAGGCCGGGGGTGGTGTCCAGGTTCACGCCGGCCAGGCGCGTGCGGAACTCCGGGCCGCGGTTGGTCCAGTAGCGGCGTCGTTCCGGCCCGCCGAACTCCTCGATCGGGTTGGTCGCGAAGTCGGAGCCGGTGCGCTCCAGGCTGCCGACCAGACGCTCGAAGGCGCCCGGCGCCACCAGGTCGTCACCGTCGATGAAGGCGACGTACCGGCCCCTGGCCGCATCCAGCCCGGCGTTGCGGGCGGCTCCCGGACCGGCGTTGGCTTGTCGCAGCACCCGGACCCGCGGGTCCGTCGTGGTGAAGAAGGCGGCGATGTCCGCCGACCGGTCGGTCGAGCCGTCATCGACGACGACCACCTCCAGGTCGGTGAAGGACTGCCCGAGCACCGACCGCAGGCAGTCGCCCAGCCAGCGCTCGATGTTGAAGGACGGAATGACTACCGACAACGTGGGGATCTGGATCACCTCAGGCTCGCCTCGGGGTGGGGCAGGGAGTCGACGATCGCGACGAAGTCAGCGGTCATGTCGTGGGTGGTGTACTCGGCGGCGAAGGCCCGGGCGGCCGCCTGGCGCGGCGTCGGCGGCTGGCGCAGTGCCGTCACGATCGCCTCGGCGAGGCTCGCCACGGCGTCCGGTCCCGGCTCGAAGAAGCTGATCCAGGCCTGGTCCCCGTAGGCGTCCACCAGGTGCGGCTCGGCCGGCAGGATGCAGGGCCGGCCGAAGGTCGCGGCCAGCAGCAGGCTGCCGGAGTTGAGGATCCGCTGGTAGGGGAAGGCCATCACCGAGGACGCTGCGAACCAGGTCCCGAGCTCGCCGTCTGGGACATGTCTGTGATGCCGCACCGCCCGCACCGAGCCGGGCAGGAGGGCGTCCAGCTCCCGCTGGTGGTCGGGGTCGGTGCGCCCGGCGAGCAGCAGGGTGAGGTCGGGGATTGAGTTCGTGGCGCGGTCGACCGCCGCCAGCAGGGTCTCCACCCCCTTGTACGGACGGATCCGGCCGACGAAGCCGACGGTGGGCGCGGCGGCGGGGACGTTGAGGAACCGCCGGGCCTGCAGTGCCGAGGGCGGTGGCGCGTAGATGCCCAGGTAGCTGGCGTGGCGCAACGTGACGAGCTTGTCCCCGGGCAGGTCGTACAGTCCGCGGGC
>JAEZHJ010000142.1 GCA_023436925.1 Actinomycetes bacterium | reverse complement strand
TAGGCCAGCACGGCGACCACCAACTGCACCAGCAGCAGGAAGATGAGCACCCGGCGGCGGCGCTGCGCCGCCTGCTCGTCGATCATCCGCAGTTCGCGGAGCTGGGCGCGGCGGGTCAGGGGCGTGGAAACCTCGGCGGTCCCCTCCTCCGCCTTCGCCAGCGATTCACCGCTGCGGACGATCGTCACCGCGGCCGGCGTGAACGGGATCTCCACCTCGCCGTCCTCGAAGGTGTCGCCGCGGTGTTGGAGGTAGTACGGAACGAGGTAGACCAGCCAGAACGCTGCGATCAGCGCAAAGATCACTCCGGTAAGGCCCACACCCGAACCGTACGGGGCCGCGCGCCCCGCCGACCCCACCTGTCGCGGAGTGTCGGCGAATCACCTCCGAAACCGCCTGCCGCAACCCGCGATGGGGCCCACCGGGGTCAGCCGCGGGACCGCTCGAGCCGGGTCAGGACCCCCTCGGGAACGTCCTCACTGTGCAGCGCGAACAGGTCGTGGTCGCGCCAGTCGCCGTCCACGTGCATGTAGCGCGGGTGCCGCGCCTCGTAGCGGAAGCCGAGCTTGCGGACGACCGCCAGGCTGTTGGTGTTCTCCGGCCGGATCGCGATCTCGATCCGGTGCAGTCGCAGCGCGGTGAAGCAGTGGTCGACCGCCATCGCGACCGCGGTCGGGATGATCCCCCGGCCCGCCCAGCGCGGGTCGATCCAGTAGCCGATCTGCGCCCAGGACGCCGAGCCGTGGGTGATCCCGCTGACCGTCACCTGGCCGACGAACCGCGGGCGCTCCCCCGGCGGGGTGTACTCCACCGCCCAGGGCAGCATCGCACCGCGCCGGGCCCGCTTGCGGAACCGGCGCACCAGCGCGGCGAAGGGAAGCGCGTCGTCCAGCGACCCGGGCGGCCGGGTGGAGTCCCATGGCCGGAACCACGACTCGCCACGCTGCCGGATCTCCCGCCAGGCGACCTCGTCCGACATCCGCAGCGGACGCAATGTGACCGCCCCGTGCTGCAGCGTGACCGGCCACCGGGACGGGGCGTCGGGCACCTCAGCCCCGAAGCGGCCAGCAGGTGACCATCGCGCCCGACTGGAGCGAACCCGCCCCCGGCGCCACGACGATCAGGACGTCGGCGGCCACCAGGTCGAGCACGGTGGCGCTGTCGGGGGTGCCCAGCGGGGCGACTCCCGCCTCACCCAGCCGGCCGAGCAGGAAGGTGGTGACCTCGGGATCGGTGCTGATCGACCGGGTCAGCGGCACCTCGGCGGCGTCGCGCTCGACCGGGTCGAGCCCGGCCAGCTTGCGCACCAGCGGACGGACGAAGACCCGGTACCCGACATAGCCGGCGGCGGTGTCGCGCGGCAGGACGACGACCGGCACCCGCTCGTCCCCGATGGCCGCGAACAGCGACAACCCGGCCGGTGCGGCGGCGGGCCGTCCGTTGTCGACGGCGCCGAGATCGGACAGGACCCCGACCAGGTCGGCGGTCACGTCAGCGCTGAGCACCAGCAGGTCGGCCCGCAGCAACTGGTCGGTCAGGGTGCGGCGCAGCTGGTTGGGCGCGCCGGACAGGATGCCGATCGGGAAGACCTGGGCGCCGTCGGCACGCGCGGCGGCGGCGATCAGCGGGGTGCCGGAGTCGTAGCGCTGCTGCAGCCGCTCCAGCGGCAGGCCGGGGTCGACCAGGTCGTTGCCGATGCTGGCCACGACCACCCGGGGCTTGGGGCGGGCCAGCACCTTGTCGATGCCCACCTCGGCCAGCAGCCCGATGGCGCGCGCGTCCAGCACGCTGCCGTTGGGCAGCAGCAGGTCGCCGTCGCTGATCCGGGAGCCGGCCATCACGAGTTCCTGCTGGAAGACCGCCTCGGCGCTGAACTCGACCTCGTCACCGTGTTCGACCACGTCGACCAGCCGCACCACGGCGTCGCAGCCTTCGGGCACGGGGGCACCGGCGGCGACCTTCACCGCGGTGCCCGGCATCAGGGGCGCGCCGCGGAAACCGCCGGCGTCGATCTCGCCGACCACGGGGAGCCGGACGGGGTGCTGGACGGAGGCGCCGACCAGGTTGGAGCCGCGGACGGCGTAGCCGTCGCTGTGGGCAGCGGTGAAGACCGGCAGGTCGATATCGGACTCGATGGACTCGCACAGGGTGAGCCCGGCGGCGTCGAGCAGCCCGATGCCGAACGGACGCAGGCTCGTCACCCCGGACAGCAGCACGGCGCGGTGCTCGTCGACACTGCGCACGACGTCCTGGACCGGGACGGGTACGGGGGCCGGTTCCGGCGACGACGGGGCCACCGCTTGGGCGGGGGTGGGTTCCGGCTTTGCGCGTCCGAACAGGGCCATGCGTTTACCATAGGTCAATGACCGGCGAGCCGAACGTAGCGCACGCCGATCCACTGATCACCGCTGCCAAGCAACAGTTGCGGGAGCAGCTGCTGGCCCGCCGGGCCGGGCTCGATCTGCCTGCCGGTGACCGCACCGAACGCGCGCTGGCCCTGTGCGGGCACAGCGAGGTGGTGGCGCTCTACGCGTCGGTGGAGGGCGAGCCGGACACCTGGGAGCTGATCGACGCCCTGGTCGCCGGCGGGACGCGGGTGCTGCTCCCGGTGCTGCGCCGGGAGCCGGACTGGGCCTGGTACACCGGACGCGACCACCTGAAGGCCTCCTGGCGGGGAATCCTGCAGCCCACCGGGCCGCAACTGGGAGCCGGGGTCCTGGTCCGTGCGGAGTGGATCTGGGTTCCCGGGCTGGCCGCGACCCGCGCCGGGCAGCGGCTCGGCACCGGCGGCGGCTGGTACGACCGGGCACTGCTGAAGGCCTCCCCCCGGGCCCGGATCGGCATCCTCCTGCACGACGGCGAGGTGGTGGACGAGGTGCCCACCGAGCCGTGGGACCGCCGCGTCCAGTTCCTGCTGACCGCGTCGGAGACCCTGCGGGCGGAATAGACCCGGACCCTGGCACCGTTTCAATGAGTGATCGCCTACCATTGGGGCGTCACTCCCGTTGTCCGAGAAAGAAACGCATGCCCACCTATCAGTACCGTTGCACCGAGTGCGCCACCGATCTGGAAGCTGTGCAGAGTTTCACCGACGACCCGCTGACCACCTGTCCTGAGTGCCAGGGCAACCTGCGCAAGGTCTTCAGCGCGGTCGGCGTGGTGTTCAAGGGCTCCGGCTTCTACGCCACCGACAGCCGCACCAAGGGCAAGGCCAACGCCGCCCTGCCGGGTGAGTCGAGCAGTGCGAAGACCGAGACCGCCAAGGAGACCAGCCCCAAGGCGGACAAGCCCGCGGAGAAGAAGGTTTCCACAACCGCCACCACCGCCGCCTGAGCCTGTGCACAACTGACCCGTCCGGGTCGGCCCGCCCAAGACTTCCGGCGTGATCAAGGAAGTCGTTGCCCCGCTCCGCCGTGCCCTGCGCTGGCACCGCCGACTGCTCGCCGCCGGGTTCGCGATGGTCGCCGTCTACTGCACCCTCGCCGTGCTCACCGAGCCGGAGCCGGGGATCACGGTGCTGGCCGCCGCCCGGCCGGTCCCCGCGGGAGCGACGCTTGCCCCCGCTGACCTGACCGAACTCACCCTGCCCCGGCACGCCGCGCCGGAAGGCTTCCTCACCGACCCCGAGGAGGCGCTCGGGCGGACGGTGGTCGCCCACCAGCCCGCCCGCGCGGTGCTCACGGTGTCCTCCCTCACCGCCACCACCACCCTGGTCGCGCCCGGCCGGGTGGCGCTGCCGGTCACTCTGGCCGCAACCGCCCCGGTGGCCCTGCTCCGCGCCGGCGACACCATCGACCTGCTGGGCGTCGGTGGCACGGGGGCCGTCGAGGTGCTGGCCCGCGCCGTCCGGGTGGTCACGATCACGCTCGCGGAAGCCGGCGGCCTGGTCGCCGGGGACGACCCGGTGGTGCTGGTCGACCTGACCCCGGACGAGGCGACCCGGGTGGTGGCGGCCACGGCGGCCGGACCCTTGGCCTTTGCACTGCGGTGAGCCGCGATACCTAGACTGGGCCACTTCCAATCCCCCCGGAAGGAGACCCCCATGACGGGCTTCAAGGACTTCCTGATGCGCGGCAACCTGATCGACCTCGCCGTCGCCGTCATCATCGGCACCGCCTTCGGCGCGGTTGTCACCACCTTCACCCAGGTGATCCTCGACATCATCGGCCTGATCGGCGGCAACCCGGACTTCAGCACGGTGAAGATCGGCCCGATCCTGGTCGGCCCGTTCATCAACGCGGTGGTGACCTTCGTGATCATCGCGGCGATCATCTACTTCGGCATCCTCAAGCCGATCGAGGCGATGAAGAAGCTGCGCAAGCCGGCCGACGAGCCGGTCGAGGTCGCCGCCCCGACCACCGAGGACCTGCTGATCGAGATCCGCGACCTGCTCAAGGCTCAACAGACCCGCTGACCGGCGACTCAGACCCCGTGGTGCGGCGGCACCTCCCGCATCAGCCGTAGCTCGTCGGCGTCCAGCCTGGTGCGTGCGCTCGGCGCCCGGGTCTCCAGCGCGACCAGGCCGAGCAGGGCCCGCGTCCGGCCGAGGGCGGCGAACAGTTGCGCCGCCCCCGTCCCGGCGCGCAACTCCGGCGGGATCTGGTGCGGCCACGGCTGCTCGGCGTGGACGACCTCCACCGCGTGCTCCCGGATCCGCTCGGCCGGCCAGCCGCGGGCGGCCAGATCCCTCACCAGCTGCTCGGGATCCGGGCTTCCCGGCTCGGCAAGCTCGACTTGTTGGCCGACCAGCGCCCAGGCCAGCGCGGCGTGCCAGCGTGCCGGGCCGCTCACCGGTAGTGCCGCCGGCCACCCTCGTCGGCCAGGCGCACCTCGCCGACGACCTCGGAGGGGACGTCGAAGACCCAGTCCCCACGCACCACCAGCGACTCGGCGCGGCGCAGCGAGGGCACCACCAGCACCCGCTCATCGAAGTCGTCGACCAGCTTGTAGTAGCGGTCGTCGAGGTCGACCCCCGGGATCTCGGCCACTGCGGTCGGTCGTCCGTCAGCTCCCAGTTCGAAGACGTCGGAACGCAGCAGCAACAACTCGTTGGTGGTCTTCACCGGCAGGAACCGGTCGCGGCCGACCGCGATCGCCCGGGCGCCGGGGAAGACCTCGATCGCCGCGCCCATGGCGGTCTCGAACTGGATCACCTTCGGCGAGGACGGGTCGGTCGGGTCGACGGTCTTCTCATTGCGGATCAATGGCAGGCCCAGCACGCCATCGCGTTCCACCAGCGCCTGCCGGACCTGGACCAGGTCGAGCCACAGGTTGTTGGCGTGGAAGAAGGGGTGCCGGAACTCGTCGGTGAAGAATTCCATCTCCTCCGGCGCAGTCTGGGCTGTGTCGCGCAGGATGAGCTGGCCGTCGCTGCGCCGGATCGCGAGATGACCGCCCTTGCGGTCGTTCACCGTCCGAGGGCACACCTCGGCGGCATAGGGCGCTCCGGTGGACGCGAACCAGCCCGCCAGCCGGGCGTCCGGCGCGGCGCCGAGGTTGTCACCGTTGGCGACGCTGACATAGCGGAAGCCGGCCTCGATCAGGGCGTCCAGCACCCCCGACCCCCACAGCGCCGGGTACAGGTCGCCGTGGCCGGGCGGGCACCACTCGAGGCTCGGATCGTCCGGCCACTCCACCGGCGTCAGGTCGTCGACGCGGATCTTCGGCTCGGCGTTCTGCAGGAAGTCCAGCGGCAGCCCGTCCACCGCCAGGTCGGGGTAGCGGGCGAGGTGCTCCAGGGTGTCCTGCCGGGTGCGGAAGCTGTTCATGAACAACAGCGGCAGCCGGACACCGTGCTCGCGGCGGGCGTGCTGCACCTGGGCGACGATCAGATCGAGGAAATTCCGGCCGTCCCGCACCGAGAGCAGGGACTTGGCCCGGTCGAGGCCCATCGAGGTGCCCAGGCCGCCGTTGAGCTTGATGACCGCGGTCTGGGCGAGCGCCTCGCGGGCGCTCGCGTCGTCGACGTCGACCTGGTCGAGCCGATCGGGCTCGGTCAACGGGGCGATGGTGTCTTCCCGGATGAGCCCGGTGACCCCCTCGGCCGCCTGCCGGTAGTAGTGGGTGAAGACCGTGATCGCCACCGGGTCGACCCCCGCCTGGGCCATCTTCTCGGTCGCCTGTGCCAGACCGTGCTCGCTCATGACACTGATCGTAGGAGACCGTGCGGACCCGGGTCATCACGCACGGCGCCGTCCGCAGACCTGCGGGCATGAAAAGAGAGTGACGCCGGTCGAAGGGCTGAAAGCCGTCTACCCACCCCCAGGAGACAACAACGACCTTGCGTCACTCTCAAGTGAAACCTTACAGGACGATCTGCTGCGAATCCAGTCAGCTGAAGAAAAAACGCCAGGATCCGAGACCGATGACGCCTGTGGTCGTCAGTCGAGCCGTTCGAAGCCCGTGACGTGCACCACCAAGTCTCCCGCGGCGTCGCAGGCGTCCAGGTCGATCACCGCGGTGATCGACCAGTCGTGGTTCCCGGCCGGGTCGTCGAGGATCTGCCGGACGCTCCACCGGCGGCCCGCCTCCTGGATCACCAGCAGCGCCGGCCCGCGGGCATCAGCCCCGAGCCCGATCCGGTCGTGCTCGTCGTAGTAGGCGTCCAGCGCCCGGTCCCAGTCGCCGTAGCTCATGGTGCGGTCCGGGTCGGCGGCATCCAGGGCGAGCAGACCGTCGATGTCGTCGGCGGCGGCCAGCTCGACCCGCCGGAACATCGCATTGCGGACCAGCACCCGGAAGGCCCGCGGGTTGCCGGTGACCGCCCGGGTCGGCGGTGGCGGCTCGTCGGGAGCGCCGGCACCACCGAGCTGACTGAGTCGGGACCACTCGTCCAGCAGCGAGGAGTCGGTGAGCCGGGTGACCTCGCCCAGCCACTGGATCAGGTCCTCCAGGTCCTCGGTGCGGGCCGACTCCGGCACGGTCTGGCGCAGCGCCCGATAGGCGTCCGACAGGTAGCGCAGCACCAGCCCCTCGCTGCGCTGCACCTTGTAGAACGCGACATACTCGCCGAAGGTCATCGACCGCTCGGCCATGTCGCGGACGACCGACTTCGGCGAGACCGGCGTCTCGGCGAGCCACGGATGGGTGGCCACCATCACCTGGTGGGCGTGCTCGAGCAGGTCCGCCAGCGGCCGTGGCCAGGTCACCTCGTCCAGCAACTCGCGGCGTTCCTCGTACTCGACGCCGTCCGCCTTCAGTTCGGCGAGCAGCTCTCCCTTGGCGCGGGTCACCTGCTGCTGCAGGATCGCCCGCGGGTCCTCCAGGGTGGACTCGATCACGCTGATCACGTCGAGGGCGTAGCTCGGCGACTCGGGATCCAGCAGGTCGAGGGCGGCCAGCGCGAAGGCGCTGAGCGGCTGGTTGAGGGCGAAGTCGTGCTGCAGGTCGACGTGCAGCGCATACCGTCGCCCGCCCGGGGTGGGCTCGGACAGCCGGGTGACCACCCCGGCCGAGAGCAGTGACCGGCCCAGCTGCAGCGCCCGCCGGTAGAGCCGGCGCCGCCCGGCCGGGTCGGGGGTGCAGGAGTCGATCAGTTCCCGCACCGCCTGGGCGGTGTCCTGGTCGCGCTGCAGCAGGTTGAGCAGCAGGGCGTGGGTGATCCGCATCCGGGCGACCAGCGGCTCTGGCTCCGCGTCGGCCAGCCGGGCGAACGTCTCCTCGGTGTAATTGATGAATCCCTCGGGGGCTTTCTTGCGCTGCACCTGGCGCCGCTTCTTCGGGTCGTTGCCGGCCTTGGCGAGCGCCTTCTCGTTCTCCACCACGTGGTCGGGCGCCTGGCCGACCACGTAGCCGATGGTGTCGAAGCCGGGGCGGCCGGCCCGGCCGGCGATCTGGTGGAACTCGCGGGCCCGCAGGATCCGCTGCCGCCGTCCGTCGAACTTGGACAGGCTGGCGAAGACCACCGTGCGGATCGGCACGTTGATGCCCACCCCGAGGGTGTCGGTGCCGCAGATCACGCTCAGCAGGCCGCGCTGGGCCAGGGTCTCGACCAGCCGGCGGTAGCGCGGCAGCATCCCGGCGTGATGGACGGCGATGCCCGAGTTGAGCAGCTTGGCCAGCGTCTGCCCGAAGCCGCCGGCGAACCGGAAGCCCTGCATCGCCTCGACGAGTTCGCGGCGGTGCGACCGGTCGGCCAGGCCGGAGCTGAGCATCGCCTGGGCGCGCTCGACGGCGGCGGCCTGGGTGGGATGGACCAGGTAGATCGGCGCCCGGGCGTCCCGCAGCAGCAACTCGATGGTCTCCTGGACCGGGCGGGTGGACCAGGAGTACTCCAGGGGCACCGGACGGATCGCGCCGCCGATCACCGTCGTGGGCCGGCCGGTCCGCCTGCCCAGCGAGCGCGCCAGGTCGGTGACGTCGCCCAGGGTGGCCGACATGATCACGAACTGCGCCTGCGGCAGCTCGACCAGCGCCACCTGCCAGGCCCAGCCACGGTCGCGGTCGGCGATGAAGTGGAACTCGTCCATCACCACCTGGTCGACCGCAGCCCTCCGACCCTCCCGCAGGGCCAGGTTGGCGAGGATCTCGGCGGTGCAGCAGACGATCGGGGCGTCCGGGTTCACCGCCGCGTCCCCGGTCACCATGCCGACCTTGTCGGCGCCGAAGATGTCGCACAGGGCGAAGAACTTCTCGTTGACCAGCGCCTTGATCGGGGCGGTGTAGTAACTGCGCCCGCCGCCGGCCAGGCAGGCGAAGTGCGCGGCGGTGGCGATCAGCGTCTTCCCGGAGCCGGTCGGGGTGGTGATGATCGTGTTCGCACCGGTGAGGATGTCGATGATCGCCTCGTCCTGGTGCGGGTACAGCGTCAGCCCGTCGGAACCGGCCCAGCCGACGAAGGACTCATAGAGCGCATCAGGGTCGGTGGCGCCGCTGTCGGGGATCAGGTGGTCGAGCCGCATCCCGGCCATCGTCCCACCCCGCGTCGGCAGCCACCAATCCCCGCTCGCTAGGCTGGGCGGGTCTCACCACGCGAGGAGTTCCATGACTGCCGCCCAGCCCGCCCGCACCGAGGTCGTCGTCACCCGCGATGCTGCCGGCGTGTTCCGCGCCCGCAACGCCCGGGGCGCCGAGCTCATCATGTCCGGCAGCGACCCGGACGCCTTCAGCCCGGTGGAGCTGCTGCTCGCCGCGCTGGCCGGCTGCTCGGCGATCGATGTCGACTCGATCACCTCACGGCGGGCCGAGCCGGAGCAGTTCGTCGCCCGGGCCGGCGGCCAGAAGGGGCGCGACGCCTCGGGCGGCAACATCCTGTCCGACCTGGAGGTCGCCTTCACGATCACCTTCCCGGCGGGGCCGGACGGCGACGCCGCCCGGCTGCGGCTGCCGGCCGCGCTGGAGCAGTCCCACTCCCGGCTGTGCACGGTCTCGCGCACGGTCGAGGCGGGCGTCCCGGTCGTGCTGCGGGAGGCGGCGCACCCGGACGCCGGCGCCTGACCGGACGCTGCGTTCCCCGGCTCAGCCCTTCGGCTTGCCCGGCTTGCCGGGGTCGGTGGGCTTGCCCGGCTCGGTCGGCTTACCCGGCTTGCCGGGTTTGTCTGGCTTGCCCGTCACCGTGACCGGGGCCGAGGTGGCCGAGACCGGCTGGAGCCGCTTCGCCCGCACCGTGACCGTCACGGTCAGTTCCTTGCCGACGTCGCCGGGCTGCACCCGGTAGCTGGCCGAGGTGGCCTTGCGGATCGGCTGGCCGTCGAGGTTCCACTGGTAGGAGTACGTCAGCTTCACCTTGCGGGCCACCGACCAGGTTCCGCGGTCGGCCTTCAGCTTCGCGCCGACCACCGCGGTCCCCCGGATCGAGGGCGGCACGACATTCACCGCCGCGTCGCCCGGAGCACCGACCGCGAGGTCGTCCCAGCCGATCAACTGATCATCGTCGCTGGTCACCGCCACCTTGTGGCGGCCGACCGCCGTGTCGGCCGGGAGCTGGACCGTGACCCGACCCGAGGCCGAGACCGTCGGGGAACCCAGCAGCACCGGGTCGGAGAACAGCCAGACATGGACCGTCTCCCCGGCCCGGCCGGCCCCCACCTTCACCGTGATGGTCTCCCCCTGCCGCGCCGCCTCCGGTGCCCGGACGGGTCCGCGCGTGTCGTCCACCAGGTCGGCCTGGGCCGGCGGCACCGGCTCGGACGACACCGCCGGCAGCAGGTGGCCGACGCCCCAGCGGGCGGTCGACTGGTAGCCGGTGCCGGTCGGCTCGGCCCAGGTGTGCACGGAGTAGCGGCTGCCGCCGCGGCCGTCGTTGACCTGGAAGTCGAGGCCCTGGAAGGTGTCGGCACCGCCCTGGCCGAGCAGTGTCACCGCGAGTTCGACGATGTAACCGTCCTCGGTCTGGGCGGTCTCGCTGGTCAGCCGGGCCTCCTGGGCCGCCTGGTCGCCGGTGCCGAACGAGACGACGTTGGTGGCACTGATCCGAAGCTGCGCGTCGGCGTCCCGGTAGCCGCCGTTCTTGGCGTTGCCCGCGTCGACGAACAGCTCCACCGAGTCCTGCACCCACGGGTCGCTGCCCGACACGTCGACCACCGGATCGGTGACCTCGAACAGTACGTACAGGGTGTCCTCGGCCCACAGCGTACGGACGTCGGCGGTGGCGCCGTCGGCGCTGCCCTCGACGGTCCTGCCGGTGTGGACGGTCGTCGCCGACTGCCAGGCCGCGTCGATGGTGCCGTCGATCTCGGGCGCCGCCGGTGCTGCGGCCACGTCCACGGTTGACAGGTCCTCCAGGAAGGTGAGCACCCCGGTCGCGCCCGGCGAGTTCCAGGCTCCGACCACGGTCTCACCGGCCAGCACTCTGACGTCCAACTGTGCGGAGTCACCGGCGACGACGCCGCTGTGCGGCAGCTGGATGGCCGCCCGCCACCCGGCCGGGTCGTCCACCACCGCGACCGGGACCTCTGCTGCTCCGTCGCGGGTGACCCGGATGGTGTCATCGCCGTACTGCACCTCGACGGCGTCGGAGGAGTCGTCGGCCACCGTCACCAGCAGGGTGAGGTGGTCGGCGGTCCAGCGCGGGATGAAGCTGCCCGCCTCGCCGGTGAGCCGTTGCGCCGGCAGGTTGCGCCAGGCCACCGAGTCGGCGACGCCCGCGAGCGGGACGTCACCCCCGAAGGCGTTGGCCGCCGCCTGCAGCGGCGGAAGTTCGTCGGAGTCGACCGCCCCGAAGTAGGCGGGCTTGGCCTGCAGGCCCGCGTCGAACAACAGCGGCGCCTGTGCGGAACGCCAGGACCGGTTGTCGGTGAGTCCCCACACCGTCACCGAGAACAGGTTCTCGCTCTCGGCCTGGTACTGGCGGAAGACCCGGAAGGCGTCGCGGTAGTAGTGGCCCTGCCGGACCAGGTTCGCCGCGGTCACCGGCGTCCCGATGGTCACGTCCAGCTCGGTGACCGCCTGCAGCAGGCCCAGCGGGGCGAACCGGTCCAGAGCCGCTTCCAGCGAGCTGATCGGCGTGGTCAGGCTGACGTGGAACTGGTGCCCGACGCCGTCCAGCGGGACATCGGCGGCCAGCAGGCGCTGGACGAGACCGAAGTACTGGTCCTGCTTGAGGCCGACCTCGGTGTTGTAGTCGTTGATGAACAGCTTCACCGGCCGGGCGATCTCGCTGTCGGCGACGGCGTAGGTGTCGTTGAACGCCTGCTCGGCCAACTCGAAGGCGAGCGGGATGTAGTCCTCGCCGAAGACGGCGTACCAGGCGCTGCGGCGCAGGCCGTCGTCCTGGGCACCGTCGGCGACGACCTCGTTGACGACGTCCCAGGCCACCAGCGGATTGGTCGGCGAGCCGAACGGGCCGTACCGGTCGGAGATCGCCTTGGCGACGTTGTCGATGTGGGTGGCCAGCCGGTCCCGCAGCAGGGCCCGGTCGGCGTCGCTGTCCCCAAGTTGTCGTCCGGTGTCGTCGGTGAAGAACCAGTCCGGGGTCTGGGAGTGCCACAGCAGCACGTGGCCGTAGAGCCGCAGGTTGTTCTGCTGGGCGAAGTCCAGCAGCGTGAGCGCCTCGGGATGCGGCCGGAAGTTGCGCTCCTCGTCGTACCAGGCCTCGACCTTCATGTGGTTCTCGGCGGTGATCTGGTTGAAGTGGTGGTTGACCAGGATGGCCGGGTTGCCGGTGGCCTCCCGGCTGTCGATGGCCACGCCGACCGGGAAGTCGACGGTGTTCTTCAGCGGCTCGAGGTCGGTCTGGACCACCGGCGGCTCCGGCACCCACACCCGGACCTGGTCGACCAGGAAGGTGGAGGTGTTGCCGCTCTGGTAGAGGGTCTCGAAGTAGAGCTCCGCCTCGGTGTCGAAGGCCGGCATGGTGAACTGGCCGCCGACCCGCGTCCAGTCGTCGTTGCGCAACCCGGTCAGCGAGGTCAGGTTGCTGAAGGTCTGCGAGCCGTCGCGGACGGTGCGCGCCGACAAGGTCGCCTCGCCCGGGTCCTCGCCGGGGGCGAACCTGACCCAGGCTTCGAACTCGAGGGTGGTGCCGCCGAGCCCGGCGACACCGGAGACGTCGTACTGCAGGCCGTCGCCGTCGTTGTCGCGATCGGAGACCTGCGCCGCGCCGGCGCTACCGTCCGCCCCGCCGTCGACGACCGCGAGGGTGGGCTGGGTCTCGTCCGGGATCCGCGGCTCCCAGCCCTGCAGGGTGCCGTCGTCGAAGTCGGTGTCGATGATCGTGGTGCCGGGCTGCGGGCCCGAGCCGGTGTCGCGCTGCACAGTGATGAGCACGTCGTCGACCAGCAGGGTCGCGGTGGTGGAGGCCTCGACGTACAGCTCGACCGGCGGGTTGCCGGCGTCGGGGGTGAAGCTGCCGGTCAGGTGCACCCACTCCTTGTCGGTCACCGACGGACGGTCGGTCACCCAGGGGTACTGGTTCCAGCCGTCCTGGCCGGTCGTGTTGGGCTGGTTCACCCCGAAGTTGACCAGGGCGTCCGCCTCACCGGAGGCGAGCTTGACCCAGGCCGAGATCGTGTACTGAACGTTTCCGGCGGTGAACACCTCGGCCGCGGGTACGGCGGCACCGTTCCAGGTATCAGCGCGGCCACTCACCTGGAGGGCCTGGGCGCCGCTGTGGGCGTCGGCCACCAGGTCGAGCGTGGCCGTCCCGCGCGGCTGCCAGGGATCGGTGGTCTCGCCCTCGAAGTCGCTGGCCAGCACGGTGACGACGTCCGGTTCGGCCTCGACGGCCGTGATCTCGATGTCATCGACCAGGAACTCGGTGGTCGGGCTGGCCGACTCCAGGTAGAGGACGGTCGGCGGGTGGCCGGTATCAACGGTGTAGTAGCCATCGAGCTTGACCCATTCGGCGGCCGTGACGTCGACGCGATCGCCGACCCAGGGGTACTCGTTCCAGTCCTCATCGGGGTCGACCTTGGGCTGGTTCACCCCGAAGTTCACCTGGGTGTCAGCGGCGCCGGCCGGCAGCTTCACCCACCCGGTGACGTGATACCGGCCCTGCGTGAACCGGGTGGACACGTCCAGTTGCGGCCCGTGCCAGCCCTGCGAGCGGTTCGTCACGAGCAGCGCGTGTTCCCCGGAGCGGGCGTCCTCGGACAGCGACAGCTGGGCGTCGCCGCGAGCTGTCCAGGGCTCCGGTCCGGACTCGAAGTCGCTGCTCAAGACGAGCACCTCGGCTGCCCGGGCGGGGACCGCTGCGAGAGTGAGCGACACCAGCCCACCGCCGACGGCGAGTGAGATCGCCGTGATGGTGCTGAGGAAACTACGCCAGGACTGCCTCATCTGCCTGCTCCTTTGCGCGCATGCCGGCGTCGACGCGGCTCAGGCTAGGCAGCCCATTCTGGTGCTGGCAACGCTTGAAACGTCACCGAAGGGATCGAAACCTTATCGAAAACCCGCCGCACCCTCCCGGCCGATTTTGGACGGGGGCCAGAACGGAATGGAGGCCGCGCGCTCAGGCGCCGAACGGCGCGGGACCGAGGCGGCCGAAGGCGACGAACATGGCCAGCGCGAGCAGCACCAGGTTGGTGCCGAGCCGGCCGTACTCGTTGCGCCGGACGTGGAGCACCATCGCGAGCACCATGACCAGCGCCAGACCGAGCGCCGCGACCGGGACGAGCCCGGTGGCGATCTTGGTGAGGCCGGGCAGGATCAGTCCCAGCGCACCCACGACCTCGATGATGCCGATCAACCGGATGGCCCGGTCGCTGAGGCCCGAGACGAAGGTGTTCCCGCTGGCCTCGAGAAGCTCGGGCTTCTGGCTCAGTTTCGCCGCACCGGAGAACAGGAAGATCGCAGCAAGCAGCACGGTGACGATCCAGACAACGGCGCTCACTCCACCTCCTCGGTTCGACAGCCTCGGGGAGTACCAGCCGACAAGCGACGATAGGCAATATCATCAGCCGCTGCAAATCTGAGAGATAGGCCAGCCAAACCTCAGGAACCCTCCGGCTGCGACTGGCATCGATATCAGCCGGCGATCCACGTTGCCTCACCCGGGCCGGGCGCTAATTCACCACGGTCGGATTCAGGACGCCGGCGCCTGCGCCGGCTGCGGCGAATAGGCGGGATCGTCCACCGAACCGCGCGGCAGCGCCCGTCCGGCGAACACCATCAGCACCGCCGTCGCGGCGACGGCGACGAAGACCCAGGTCGAGGCGCCGACGATGGTCGGGTAGTCGTGCGGCCCGGCCCCGGCGGCGATCAGGTTGTTGGCGATCGCACCGAACAGGGCGACCCCCACCGCGCTCCCGGCCGTCCGGGCGAAGATGACCACGCCGGTCACCACCGACCGCTCGTTCCAGTCCACCGAGGCCTGCGCCGCGATCAGCGAGGGCGCCGCCGTCCAGCCCAGCCCGAAACCGATGATGAAGCACGCGATCGCTGTGCTGATCGGGTGCGGCCACGGGCCGGTTGCGGCCAGCGCGATGGCACCGGCCAGGGCCACCAGCGAACCGGCGGTGACCGTCGTCCGGTACCCCCACCGCAGGTAGAGCCGTCCGGCGTTGGACGCCGCCAGCGGCCAGCCCAGGGTGAGCGCGGCCACCGCGGCGCCGGAGACCAGCGGGACCACCTTGATCGAGTTCTCCAGGTAGGTGGGGACGAAGCTGGTCACCCCGATCAGCAGCGCGCCCACGCCGACCGAGATCAGGGTGCTGGTGCGGATCAGCGGCCGGGCCAGGATCGTCAGGTCGAGGATCGGCTCGGCGGCGCGACGCTCCACCGCCGGGAACACCGCCAGCGCCAGCACCCCGATCCCGATCGCCGCCAGGCTGGGCCAGGACACCCACGGCCAGGCGTTACCGCCCTGCAGCAACGCGAGGATGAGGGCGGTCAGCCCTATCGTCAGCACCACCGCGCCCGGATAGTCGATCCGGTGGCGACGCGACTCCACCACCTCGTGGTAGGAGCGCAGCAGCGCCCAGCCGGCGACCAGGCAGAGCGGGATGTTGACGAAGAAGATCCAGCGCCAGGACGCGAACTGCGAGAACAGCCCGCCCAGCGCCGGCCCGATCACCGAGGACGCCGCCCAGACGCCTGCGATGTAGCCCTGCACCTGGGCGCGCTCCTCCACCGAGTAGATATCGCCCACGATGGTCATCGACATCGGGGCGACGGCGCCGGCACCCAGTCCCTGGACGATCCGGAAGATGATCAGCGCGGTCATGTCCCAGGCCAGGCCGCACAGCACCGAGCCGGCCAGGAACAGCCCCACCCCGACCAGGATGATCGGCTTGCGGCCGACGGTGTCGCCGAGCTTGGCGTAGATCGGCACGGACACCGCCTGGGCGAGCAGGTAGGTGGAGAACAGCCACGGGAACTGCTCGAAGGCTCCGAGTTCGGCGACCACCGAGGGCACCGCGGTGGCCAGGATGGTGGCGTCGATCGCGATCAGGCCGGTCGCCAGCATCAGGGCGAGGAGCACCGCCCCACGCTCGGAACGGAACCCGACCGTCGTTCCCCTACTGCTGCTCACCCTCCTACCAATCCATCCCGGCAAGCCGATATTCCGCCCGGCACCCGGAGACCTTCCCCGGCGTCAGCCCAGTCGCTGGTGCAGGAAGGTCCAGGCCAGCGCCGCCATCCGGGCGGCCTGGGCGTTGGTGGACGCCCCGCCGTGGCCGCCCTCGATGTTCTCGTAGTAGCTGACGTCCCGGCCGGCCGAGAGCATCAGCGCGGCCAGCTTCCGGGCGTGGCCGGGGTGCACCCGGTCGTCGCGGGTGGAGGTGGTGAACAGCACCGGCGGGTACGCCCGGGCCGGGTCGAACAGGTGGTACGGGGAGAACGTCCTGATGAACTCCCACTGCTCCGGGTCGTCCGGGTCGCCGTACTCGGCCATCCACGACGCCCCGGCCAGCAGGTGGCTGTAGCGCCGCATGTCGAGCAGCGGCACCTGCACCACGACGGCCCCGAACAGGTCGGGGTACTGGGTGAGCATGTTGCCTGCCAACAGGCCGCCGTTCGAGCCGCCCTGGGCGCCGAGCCGGGCGTGGCTGGTGATCCCGCCCGCGACCAGGTCACGGGCCACCGCCGCGAAGTCCTCGTAGGCGCGGTGCCGGTTGGCCAACAGCGCGGCCTGGTGCCAGCCGGGGCCGTACTCGCCGCCGCCGCGGATGTTCGCCACCGCGTAGACCCCGCCCTCGGCCAGCCACGCCCGTCCGACCGCGCCGGAGTACCCGGGGGTCAGGGACACCTCGAAGCCGCCGTAGCCGTAGAGCAGCGCCGGGGCCGGCTCGGCGTCCGGACCCGGGTGCAACTGGTCGGCGCGCCCCACCACGAAGTAGGGCACCCTCGTGCCGTCGGCGGAGGTGGCGAAGCGCTGCTCGGCCAGCAGCCCGGACGCGTCGAAGAAGGCCGGCGCCGACTTCAGCGGCTCTGCCGGGGTGGGCGGTTCGTCCGGGCCGGTGGCGCGCGCCAGCGAGAGGGTGGACGGCGTCAGGTAGCCGGTGGTGACCAGCCACAGGTCGTCGGACTCGGCCGGGTCGACGGCGCTCACCTCGATGGACAGCACCTGCCCGTCCGGGCCGGCGAAGGACGAGTGTCGCCAGTCGCCGTCGGCCGCCGGCGGGGTGACCACGGTCAACCGGTTCTTCACGTCGTCCAGCACGTTGAGCACGCCGTGGTGTCGGGTCCACGCCAGCCCGACCAGCGAGGTGGTGGGGGTCGGGGTGAACAGGGCGGTGAAGTCGCGCGACCCGGCCAGGAAGTCGTCGGCCCGGATGACCAGCAGCGACCCCGCCGGCCAGGTGGTGCCCGCGACCGTCCAGTCCTCGCGGAGTTCGACGTGCAGCCACTCGCGGTAGAACCCGGCCTCGGCCGAGTCCGGCACATCGATCAGCACCAGCCGCTGCCCGGGCGTGCCCAGGCCGGTGATGAGGTACAGCTCGGAGGTGAAGAAGGTGGGTGAGCGGTAGATCAGGTCGCGCTCGAAGCCGGGGACCTGCAGCCGGAAGCCGCCCACCGCGACATCGGACTGGTCGCCCTCGAAGATCGGCTCCGACTCCTCCAGCGGAGTTCCGCGCCGCCACAGCCGGACGGTGCGCGGGTAGCCGGAGGCAGTCGTCGAGCCGGGCCCGAAGTCGGTGGCAACGAAGACCGTGTCGGCATCGGCCCAGGCCAGCTCGCCCTTGGCCGCCGGACGCCAGAAGCCGCCCTCCTCGGCCGGGACGAACCGCTTCTCGACCAGGTCGAACTCGCGGGTCACGTCGGCGTCCGAGCCGCCCTCGGACAGGCTCACCAGGGCCCGGCGCCAGGGCTGTCCAGGTGCGGGGCGGAGCACCGTCGCGCCGTGCCACACCCAGTTCGTCGACTCGGCGACGGTGAGCGCGTCGAGGTCGAGGACCGTCTCCCAGTCGGGCTGGGCGGTGCGGTAGGACTCCAGGGTGGTGCGCCGCCACAGGCCGCGCTCGTGCCCGGCGTCGCGCCAGAAGTTGTAGTACCACTCGCCGATCCGGGTCACCTCGGGGATCCGGTCCTCGGAGTCGAGCACCTCGCGGATCGCTGCCTGACGGGCGGCGAAGCCCGGATCGCCCCCGATCGCGGCCATCGCCTCGTCGTTGCGGGCACGCACCCATGCCAGGGCTTCCTCGCCCTCCACCTCCTCCAGCCAGCCGAACGGATCGGGAGCGGCCGGGTCGATGATTCCGGTCAGGGCGGCCTGGTCGGTACGCATGATTCGGACCCTACCGGAGCCGGAGTGTCGGGATGGGCGACGGGGGCCGCCCCGCTACCGTCCGCGGTATGCGAGCCGAGGGCTGGGGCCGCGCCACCTTCGTGGCGCAGTGGGTGCTGGCGGTCCTGCTGCCCGCCTTCGTCGTGGTCGGACGCGGGCTGGTGGGGGCCGAACTGGGCTGGATGGCGGTGATCGGACTCGTCGTGTACCTGCTGCCGACGATCCTGCTGCTGCTCATCCCGCCCCTGCTGACGCTCTTCGACGCCGCGGCCGGCCGTCCACGCACCGTCCGGCTGCCCTACGCGGTCTGCACCTGGCTGCAGTGGGTCGCCCTTCTGGTCGCCGGCCTGACGATCCCGGATTCCGGGGACGCCGGCCACCTGCGCTCGGCCCTGTCCCGCTGGACCGGGCTGTCCTACGAGGTCTCCGAAGCCATCTTCTACGTCGCCTTCGGGCTGTTGGTGCTGGCGTGGCTGGCTGCGCTGGTGACGGCGATCGCGGCTGTGGTGAGCTCCCGCCGGGTGCCCGCACCGGCGGCATGAGCGCTGCCGACCTGGCCGGGCACGGCGGCTGGCTGTCCGTCGCCGCCGGGGCCGGGCTGCTTCGTGTCAGCCCGGACGGTGGCCGCCAGGTGGCGGCGACCGTGTTCGCCGAGATGTCGGCGCTGGCCGCGCGCACCGGGGCGATCAACCTGGGCCAGGGGTTTCCGGATGTGGACGGCCCGCCGGCTGTCGCCGAGGCCGCGATCCGGGCGATCCAGTCCGGCCACAACCAGTACCCGCCGGGGCAGGGGATCGCCGAATTGCGTCGCGCGGTCGCCGACCACCAGCGGCGGCACTACGGCCTGGACGTGGCTCCCGACGACGTGCTGGTCACCACCGGCGCGACCGAGGCGCTGGCGGCGGCGATCCTGGCGCTGGTCGGGCCCGGTGACGAGGTGGTGACCCTGGAGCCGTTCTACGACTCCTACGCCGGGGTGATCGCGCTCGCCGGCGCGCGGCAGGTCGGGGTGGGGCTGGTCCCCGGCCTGGACGGCTTCCGGCTCGATGCGGACGCGCTGCGGGCCGCTGTGTCACCGCGGACCCGGCTGCTGCTGGTCAACTCCCCGCACAACCCGACCGGCACCGTCCTCACCCCCGACGAGCTGGCCGTGATCGCCGAGGTGGCGGTTGCCGCCGACGCCGTGGTGGTCACCGATGAGGTGTACGAGCACCTCACTTACGGCGACGCCGTCCACCGCCCGCTGGCGACCCTGCCGGGGATGGCCGAGCGCACCCTGACCGTGTCCTCGGCGGGCAAGACCTTCTCCTTCACCGGCTGGAAGGTGGGCTGGCTGCACGGCCCGGCGCCGCTGGTGACGGCCGTCCGGACGGTGAAGCAGTTCCTCACCTACGCCTCCGGCGCCCCGTTCCAGCCCGCCATCGCCGAGGCCCTGGCCGATGACCGGGCACCCCGCGCCCTGGCCACCTCCCTGGCCGAGCGCCGCGACCTGCTGTGCGACGGGCTGGCGGCGGCCGGCTTCGGCGTCACCGTGCCCGACGGCACCTACTTCGTGGTCGCGGACGGTGCCCCGCTCGGCTTCCCCGACGGGGCCGAGCTGTGCCGCCGGCTGCCGGAGCTGGCCGGGGTCGTCGCGATCCCGCTGTCGGCCTTCTGCCGTCCGGGTTCGCCCACCCACCAGAGGCTGGCGTCGTCGGTCCGGTTCACCTTCGTGAAGCGGCCCGAGGTGCTTCGGGAAGCCGTCACCCGGCTGGCCCGGCTCGGCGGCTGACCGGTCAGTGCCGCGGGTCGCGCACCGCCGCCAGGAACAGCGGCCAGGCGGTCGAGGTGTGCGAGACGGTGAACAGGTAGGGCCGGTCGAAGGCCAGCTCCTGCTGCACGACGGGAGCGGAGGTCTCCCCCACCCCGACCTCGGTGACCGCCGCGGCCACGGTGCCCGCCTCATCGACCCTCAGCACCGCCTGCTGGGCCGCCTGCAGGACGCACAGCTCGCCCGGACCGATCCCGGACAGATCGGGGCCGTCCTCGCACAGCACCGGGGCGCCGATCGCGGGCAGGATGCCCATCAGGTCGACGGTGTCCGGCCCGAGGTCGAGGGTGGGCAGGGTCAGGTGGACCAGGGCCGGCTCGGCCCCGTCCAGCGCCAGCGAGGCCTTCGCCAGGAGCTCCGGGCTGGCGTCGGCCGGGTCGGTACCCTCAGGCGGCAGCAGCACGTCGGAGTGCAGCGCCTCGACGTAGGGCAGCCGGACGGCGCGCCAGCCCTCCACCTCGGCGTAGGCCAGGCGCATCATCGCGAACATCGACTCGGCCTCGACGCCGCTGCCGTCGGCCAGGGTGAACGGGCGCGGTGACGTCCCGGCCGGGTCGAACGGGATGTGCCAGGCGGCGGCGAGCAGGATCGCGTCCTGCAGCACCAGGCGCAGGTCGGGGTTCGGCTGGATCGCGGTCTTCGGGATCAGGCCGCCGCTGTGGTGGCGAACCCAGTCGCTCAGCACCTTCTCGCCGGCCTGGGAGCCCAGGTCGGCGTGCTGCACTCCGGCGTCGAAGACGTCGGCCAGGGCGCGCAGGTATTCCTCGGAGGCATCGAAGCCGTCGTCGACCACGACCTGGTTCGCGAGGTGGACCAGCGGGCGCTCGGGGGGCTCGGCCGCTGTGGCGGTCGCCGGGTCCCCGTCCAGTTCGAGCAGGGCGCCGCGCAGCGCCGCAATCGCGTCGCGCCGGTCCTCGCCGGCGGCTCCGAAGAGCTCCTCCAGCGCCACGAGAGTGTCGCCGCGAGCGCCCTCGGTGAGCATCGCCAGCGCCATCATCAGGCTGGACGGCGAGACGACGGTGTTGCCGTCCCGATCCGCCAGGCCGAGCGTGGCGGCACCCACCCGGCGGGTCGCGTCCACCACGTTGGGCAGGGCGGCGGCGTCCGCCACCGGCACCACCCGGGCCGTCACCCCCTCGGCGCGGACCAGGCCCGCGGTGGGAGCACCGCCGGCGCACCCGGCGAGGGCGAGGAGGGCGAACAGGCTCAGGCCGGCGACCCCGGCGCGCAGGTACGGTTTCACGTCCCCTGCACGCCCGGTCCGGCCGGATCGTTGCAGCCGGTCAGGCGCGCAGGTAGGGGTCCCCGGCCCGGACCAGGGTGACCGGGACGCCGGGCAGGAGCTCGGTCAGCCACTCCGAGAGCAGGACCTGGCCGGACTCCTCGGAGGGGTAGTGACCGACGACGACGAGACCCTTGGCGGGGCCGTGGCCGTCGGCGGCCAGCGTGACCGAGTCGGCGACGTACTCGCCGAGCTCCCACTCGTGGCCCTCGCCGACGACCAGGACGTCCAGACCCGGCTGGGCCAGCGCCCGCCGGTTGGCCTCGAAGCCGCAGAAGCCGAGGTTCAGCCCCACCCGGCGCACCGGCTGGTCGGGGTCGCCGACGAACCGGGCGGCCTCGGCGCGCAGCGCCCCGGCGATGTCGGCGGCCAGCTGTGCCAGCGTGGTGGCGGGGACGGGGTACAGCCCGTCCCCGTCGGCGTCAGGCCAGCCCAGGACGCGGCGGGTGCCCTCGGCGACCCCGTCGGGGCGTCGTTCGTGCCACTGGTCGTGGAACCGCCACACCACCAGGCCGTGCCGCGCGATCAGGTCCCGCTTGGCGAGGTAGACCGGATCCCGCTCGGCCTCGAGCGCCTCGACCGCAGCGTTGGTGTGGTCGTAGTACAGCGGTTCATGGGTGACAACCAGATTGGCGCCCACCGCGACTGCCCGCTGGAGCACGTCCAGGGTGGCGGCGACGGTGACGGCGATACCGGTGACGGCGGTCGCGGGATCTCCCGCGACGATGCCGTCGACTCCGGTGGGCCGGGGCGGGACGCCGACCGCGGCGACGACGCGGTCGATGATCTGGGCAGCGGGCAGGGGTGCAGCGACGGTGCCGGTCATGGCGCCCAACCTAGCCAGATCGGGACCGGGGTGCGACTTGGCCCTTTCCTCGCGACACGGACGGCCCGGCGAAGCCGTCATCGGACAAGTCGCACCCGCACCAGCCGATAGAGCAGGCCGGCGGCCAGGACGACCAACCCGCCCACCACCGAGGCGAGCGGCAGTGCGGCCGCCAGGGCCAGGCAGCCCAGCGCGCCGACCGCCGGGAGGACGCGTGCCAGCCGGCCGGGGCCCGGCGCCCGGAAGGCGGCGGCATTGGCGACGAAGTAGTACAGCAGCACTCCGAAGGAGGAGAATCCGATCGCACCCCGTAGGTCGGTGGCCAGGACGAGGACGCAGACCACCGCGCCGAGGACGAGTTCCGCCCGCTGCGGAACCTCGAACCGGGGGTGGAGGGCGGCCAGCCAGCGCGGCAGGTCGCCGGTGCGGGCCATCGCCACAGCGGTACGCCCGATCCCGGCCACCAGGGCGAGCAGCGCCCCCAGCGCGGCGGCCGCGGCGCCGACCGCGACCACGCCGACCCAGGGTTCGCCGGCGGTCGCCGCCACCTCGGCCAGGGGTGCGGCAGATCCGGCCAGCCCGTCCGGGCCGAGGACGCGCAGCGCGACGAAGCCGACGACGGCGTAGATGACCAGCACAAGGATGAGCGCGATGGTGATCGCCCGCGGGATGGTCCGCTCCGGGTCGCTGACCTCCTCCCCCATCGTGGCGATCCGGGCGTAGCCGGCGAAGGCGAAGAAGAGGAAGGCGGCTGCCTGCAGCACCCCTGCGACGGTCCACTCCGATGCGCGCCAGGCCACGCCGGCCGGGGTCGCCGTGCCGCCGATGGCGACCACCACTGCCAAGGCGAGCAGCGCGACAGTGACCAGCACCCGGGTGACCGCAGCCGTCCGGGTCACGCCGCGGGTGTTGACCAGGGTCAGCGCCGCGACGGCGAGCACCGCCACCGGCTTCACCCACGCCTCAGGCACGGCGTAGGCG
>JAEZHJ010000148.1 GCA_023436925.1 Actinomycetes bacterium | reverse complement strand
CGAGGCTGCCGTCCCCGGCGGTGATCAACCCGAGCGGACCCTCGGCCGGGTCGCCGATGCCGACCAGCTCGATCCAGCCGGTCCCGGCCGCTGCCTGGGTCACCACCTCGACGGCGGTCACGGTGCGGCCCGCGACGGCGTCCAGCCGCACCCGGCGCAGGTTCCACTGGTCGATCACGGCGGTCTTCGAGGCCGCCTGCTCCGCCGGGCCGATCCCGACCCCGTGCTGGTCGCTGGCCGGGGTGTCGGAGAGCCGGCTGCCGTCGTCCAGGACGAGGTCGAGGCCGACCCCGGTGGCGAGGAAGAGCCGCTCGACGTCGACGGCGGGGTCGGTGCGCGCCTGCGGATCGCTCTCGGGGAACACCGCCCACACGAGCTCATCCCCCGGCCGCACGGTGCGGCTGCACGCCGTCAGCACCGCCCGCTGCAGCCCCGGTGCACTGATCGTGTAGCGCACCGGGTCGGCGGCGAACAGCCCGCGGCGGGGTTCGCCCGCCGGGACGTATTCGGGCCCGGGCCCGGTGGTGAGCCGGAGCGGCGGTGGCTGAGCTGTCATGTGCCGGGAGCCTTCGTTGTCGGTGGTCGGAAGCGATCAGGACGGAGCGGGGAGGTTGAGCACCTCACCGTAGGTCAGGCTGTGGTCGACGCCGTCCCAGACGGCCCGCCAGGTGTCGGCGCCGAGTTCGACGTCGAGCAGCCGGCCGCGGTGGCGGTAGCCGTGCAGGCCGAGCGGGGCGGCGGTCGCCGGACGCGCCGGCGCCACGACCAGTCGGCCGTCCGGGCGTGGCCGGATGCCGAAGAGCCCGAAGATGACGGCCTGGATCCCGGCCCCGACGGCGATCTCCGCCGCCTGCTCGATGTCGAGAGTCGTCAGCGAGTCACCCATGATCTCCTGCGGGATGCTGCCGAACGCCTCGGTCCAGCCCAGGCAGCGGGAGAGCACGCGCCAGGCGTCCCCGGGCAGGCCGGCCCGCCACAGCGCTTCGGCGATGCGCAGCGGCATCCCGGTGTACTGGCCGCCGCCGCCCCAGTCGGCGTCGTCGTGGTCCCAGTGCAGTTCGTCGGTGCGGGCGATCGAGTAGAGACCGTGCCTGGCGAGGAACCGGCCGGGCACGAGGTGGGAGGCGAGGGCGGCCTTCCGCTCGTCGGCCAGGGACTCGCTGCTGAGCAGTTCGAGGACCTGGTAGCTCCACACCAGTTCGTGTCGGCCCGCCTCGGGTGCCGTCGCGTACCACTGGGCGTCGGCATCCCACAGCCCCTCGCCCGCCTGGCGCAGGGCGGCGATCTGGGCGGGGCTGAGACAGGGCCAGCCCTGTCCGGCGAGCCAGGCGGCGGCATCGGCGGTCTGGACGGTGATCGCGGCGGTGGCGCCCTGGTAGTCGTCGGTCCGGTTCTCCAGGAAGTGGTGGGTGGTCGGGCCGTAGTCGAGCAGCCCGTCGGAGCGCAACCGGGCGGCGTGGGCGGCCGCGAGGTCGTCGGCGAGCCGGCGCCCCAGCGGAACCCCGCTGGCCGGGAGGGGCGCGTCGAGCACGGACGCGTCGCCGGTCACCTCGAGGTAGTCGCGGATGGCCTGGACCCCGGCGATCAGCGAATAGGAGTAGTGGTGGCCCAGGCTGCCGTCCCAGCCGATGTAGCTGTGCTCGCCCAGGCCCCGGTCGACCAGCGCGAGCAGGGTGCGCCGCACGGCGTCCGGATCGACCAGGCTCAGCGCGCGCGCCGCGAAGGAGATGTCCCAGGCGAGGGCGAAGAGCCAGGTCCCGGCGGAGTAGAACGGATCGAGGATGAAGTTCTCCCGCTGCCAGGTCGACTCCACGACGGTGGCGATGCACGCCTCGTAGAAGGCGGTCAGTCGCTGGTCGCCTGCGGTGAGCGTCGGGAGGCTGTCGAAGACCGCGCGGCGCCGCGCGAGGTAG
Source organism: Actinomycetes bacterium (assembly GCA_023436925.1). GTDB lineage: Bacteria > Actinomycetota > Actinomycetes > Propionibacteriales > Propionibacteriaceae > Propionicimonas. The sequence continues at coordinate 8,764 of JAEZHJ010000148.1, read as the reverse complement.
ATCCGGCGGGCCCTGTCCCACGACTCCGGCCCGGCGGTGCCGGCGTCCCGCGCGGCCAGCTCTGGGCTGCCGGTCGTCGAGGCAGGCGCGGCGATGGCGAGGACCACCTCGTGTGATCCCGTCGCCCGTGGCGGCAACTCGAGCAGCCACTGCTGCCCGTCCTCCGGAAGGTCGCACCTCGCGGTGACGGTGAAGGCCTGCCGGCGTCCCCAGGCGGGGAAGTCCTCGGCGGTGGCGTCGAAGCCGAGTTCGTTCCACCTCGGGTGGGAGGCGCGGTCCACGACCGGGTAGCTGACGACGACCGGGTCGGCCACCCTGAGGTTCGGGGTGACCGCCAGCCGCAGCGGCGCGTCGGTCCGGTTCCGGACAGTGAGCCGGAGCCGGACGAGGTCGTGCTCCGGATCGCACTGCACCTCGCTGGTCAGCGCGAAGGAGGTCAGCCGCAGCACGCCGTCCGGATCGACCAGGCGCTTGTGGAAGGTGCCGTTCCTGACCAGCAGGTTCGGCGCCCAGCGGGAGGCCTGTGGCACCAGGGACCGGACCGGGCGCATCTCCTCCGCGGGCAGCCGCCTGGCTTCGTCACCCCAGTTCAGCGCCAGCGGGTGGTAGGCGGCGACGGTCCGCGCCTGGAGGTCCCAGAGCTCGTCGGCGTCGTCGGTGATGTCGCAGTCGGTGGTGAGGTCGGTGAACCGCAGGTCGAACCGGAACTGGGGCAACTCGACCGGGGGGAACTGGAGCCACTGGATCCCGGTCACGCTGCGGTCCCGCAGCGAGACCGCACCCCGGCCGCTGAACGCCCTGACCATGGCGGGCGGAAAGGCGATCGAGTCCCGGTCGCGGTCGGTCGGGTGGTGGGCCATGGGCTCCTCGTCCTCGTCGGGTCAGTGGCCGGTGCGGAGGTCCGCCGGGTCGGTGGAGAAGACCCGGGCCAGGGCGAAGGCCGCCGGCTTGGGCCGGCCGTCCGCGTCGAGCAGGGCCAGGCTCACCGCGCACGGGAAGGTGTCGTGGCCGAGCCAGACGATGAACCCGCCACAGGCGGGGAACCGGGCCTTGGACTCGGCGGCGGCGATCCCGAGCAGGTCGGCCTGGCGCCGCTGGCTCGCCTCGACCCACTCGGGAAGCTCGGCGGCCTCCGGCATGCCGTCCTGCACCCACCAGACGCTGGAGTGCCGCCAGCCCGCCTCACCGGCGGGGTCGTCGGCCAGCCCGTGGCGCTGCAGCAGGTCGAGCGGACTGGCTCCCGCGATCCCGACCTCGGAGCGGAACAGCGCGTCGTCGGCGGCCCAGTAGGACTCCCAGTCCGTGACCGGTCCGGTGTGGGCCCAGGGACCGTGGACGTCGTGGTGCAGGCCGAGCCCGAACTCGGCCGGGTCGGCGACGTAGCGCGGGCCGGAAGGGGAGGTGGGGATCACCCGCACCTCGGGGTCGACCGCGCGGATCGCGGCCAGGGCGGCGGCCAGGGCGGGGTGGTCGAAGTCGAGCGGTGTGCCAGGTGGCTCGTCGCCGGCTGCGAGTTCGTTGCCGCCGGACCAGATCACGACGCTGGGGTGGGAGCAGAGCCGGCGCACCCACTGGCCGGCGACCCGCGCCAGTTCCGCGACGAACCGAGGGTCGTCGGGCGGGGTGTTGTTCAGGCCGGACGAGGACAGCGGCAGTTCCTGCCAGACCAGCAGGCCCAGTTCGTCGCACAGGTCGTAGAAGGCGTCGTCCTCGATGGTGGCGCCGCCCCAGACCCGCAGGATGGTGACGCCGAGGTCACGGTAGGTCTCCAGCCGCCGACGCAGCTCGGCGACGCCGACGTCGGCGAAGTCGGGGCGCACCGGCACCCAGTTCACGCCCTGCAGGAACAGCGGGACGCCGTTCAGGCGGGCCAGCCACGGTTCCGCCGCGGCCGGGGCGCCGGGGTTGGGCAGCCACTCCATGCGACGGAAGCCGACCTGTCGCACCGTGCTGTCGATGCGCGCACCGGCGGAGTCCAGCAGGTCGACGCAGACCCGGTAGCAGGTCGGGGAATCGGTGCGCGAGGCCACCTCCCAGAGCTCCGGCTCCGGCACCACGACCCGGCCGACGCCGGATTTGGCGGGGAAGGTGGCGCGTGACACCGTTATTCCATGCAGGCGGACGGTGACCCGCACGGTGTGGTGCCCGGTCTCGATCGGCGTCCAGCCCACGAGGACATCGCTGTTCTGCGGCCGCACGGCGGTTCGCACCGTCAGCGAGTCGAGCCGCGGCCCGGTGGAAACCGTCAGCCGGGCATACCTCAGCACGCCGAACTGCACGATCCGTGGCACCCAGTCCCACCCGTAGTAGAACCGGGGCTTGAAGAAGCGGATCTCGTCGGTCCGGCCGATCTGGCCCAGGCCGTCGGGAGGAGTCAGGAAGGCGATCGTGAGCTCCGCCCCGGCGACCTGGGCCGCCTGCCCGAGCGGGATCGCCAGCGAGAGGTGGGAGTTGTCGACCTCCGCCACCACCCGGCCGCCCAGCAGCACCTGCCCCGGGCCGTCCAGACCGCCCAGTTCGAGGCTGACCTCACCCGGGGGAAGTTCGGAGGGGAGTCGGGTGCGCAGGAACCAGTGGCGGTTCTCGATGAACTCCGAAGCTCGGGAGTCGGCGGCGGTGAGCGGGTCGGGGACGATCCCCGCCGCGACCAGGGCACCCCGCACCGAGCCGGGTACCCGGCAGGTCACGGGGCCGATGTCGGGGGACCGTCGAGTGGTGGATTCCGTGGTGGCGTCGAGCGCCCATTCGTTCTGGCGCCAGCCGGACAGGGTCCAGTCGGCAGTGGCCAGGTCGATGGTGTCCACGCGTCCTCCAGTGCCCGGGCCGGCGTCGGTGCCGTGCCCGCGGAACGGGGCTCCGTTCCGATCACCAGAGAATAACGTTGTCTACTTGCTCCGGCAATCTCGCCGGCCCCATCCTGTCGCGCTCGGCGGTCGCACCCCTTGCAGATGCCTTCTTGTCGCCGGGATCCGGCCTCGGCAAGCGGAATCGACGCACATCTCTGGTGACCCAGGGCGGGGGCGAGAGGCCCAAGGCTTGGCCGGCACTGTCTAGACAACGTTATTCTCGACGTGCTAGCTTCGCTCTGTCTCGTCCGGCCTGGGTGGCCGTGCGATTTCCTGACACAAAGGAGTTTCAGATGGGAACTGTTGGACGCAGGCTCGTCGCAACGGGCCTCGCCTGTCTGCTCGCCGGATCGGTCGCCGCCTGCAGTGGCGCGCCCGCCGCCAGCGAGCCGGGCGGTGCGGCCTCCGCGGCTACCGAACTGACCGGCACCCTGCGGGTGTGGAACCCGTACCCCGAGATGTACGACCCGGCCATGGCTGACGTCGCGGCTGCCTACGAGGCCAAGCACGAGGGCGTCACGATCGAGATGGAGAGCGTGCCGCTGGCCGGTGCCTGGGATGCCCTGCAGACCCAGTTCCTCGGTGGCAGCGCCCCCGACGTGATGCTGCTCGAGCCGCCACAGATCACCGACTACGCCGGCCGGGGCTACCTGCTCCCGCTGGACGACGCTGTCGACGCCGAGTGGAAGGGCGGGTTCTCCGGCACCTCCTTCGACGCGCTGCGGGCCAACGACGGCAAGGCCTACGGCCTGCCGAACGCCTTCATCCACGTCAAGACGATCAACCGTCCGGACATCTTCGAAGCCGCCGGGATCCAGACCCCGCCGGCAACCCTGACCGAAGAGATGGCCGCCTGCAAGGCGCTCCAGGCCCAGGGCATCGATCCGCACGCCTTCCCGACCGACCAGAACTCCTCCTTCTGGTGGCGGTTCGTCCTGCTGCTGGACGCGGCCTGGCGCCCGCTGACCGAGCAGATCAACCTCAAGCACGCCGAGGGCTGGTCCTACGACCACACCAAGGCCGACTCGGTCACCGGTGAGACCTACACCGCCGACGAGAAGTACATCGCCTTCATGAACGGCCTGACTGACCCGGCCAAGTCGCAGATCTACAAGGACGCCCTCGCCACCGTGATGCAGTACCGCGACTGCGTGGCCGACCCGAAGACCTACGACGGGGTGCAGAACATCGACCTCGCCGCCGGCAAGCTGGGCAACCTCGTCGGCACCGACGGCGAGATCCCCGGCAAGATCGCCGAGGCCAAGGAGGCCGGCTTCGACATCACCCTGGTGTCGCGTCCGTTCGCTGCGGTCACCGAGGCGGAGTTCCCCGCCCTGACGATGGGCCCGACCAACCCGCTGGCCATGGTCCGCAACGGCTGGGCGATCAACGCCGAGACCGAGAACCAGGCCCTGGCCATCGACTTCGCCCGCTTCCTGACCACCGCCGAGGGCCAGAACGTGATGTTCGCCAACGGTGCCGACGACGAGGGCACCTGGCTGATCGGCCAGGCCTCCGCCGTGACCGGGGTCACCTACCCGCCGGAGAGCGGCCTGGTGGACGAAGAGGTCGAGCTGATCCCGACCCTGTCGGTGTACGGCTTCGGGATGCCCCCCACCTATGACGCGCAGGACATGGACGAGTGGAACAAGCAGTTCTACGCGTACTGGGTCGGCGACATGGACCTGGACACCTTCCTGGCCCAGCGCAGCGCGTCCAACCTCGCCGCTCTCGAGCGCCTGCTCGAGGTCGAGGCCGCCACGGTCGATCAGGCCCTGATCGACGCCAACGTCACCAAGTAGCACGAAAGTCGCCAGCGCATGAATGCGACAGTGTCCAGCCCACAGCGGGTTGCCGGTCAGCCGGGCTCAGCCACACGGGGACCTGGCGCACAGGGGGACGGCCGCACGGCCGGCCGGCCCCCGCGCTGGCGGCGAGATCTGAAAAGCCTGATCTTCGCCTACACCATGATCCTGGTCCCCTTCGGGCTTCTCGCGGTGTTCGGCGTCTACCCCTTCCTCGAAGGCCTGATCCGCTCCTTCTTCCGCTACAACGGCGGCAAGATCAACGTCTTCGTCGGCCTCGACAACTACTTCGCCATCGCCGCCGACCCGCTGTTCTGGAAGTCGGTGGGCCACGTCCTGCTGCTGACCTTCTTCGGCATGGTGATGCAGACCGTCGTTCCGCTGGTCACGGCCTGGCTGGTCCACCACTTCACCAGCGAGAAGCTCAAGTACGCCTACCGGATCCTCGTCATGGTGCCCACCGTGGTGCCGACCGCGGTGGTCTTCCTGGTCTGGCGCTCGATGCTCGACCCCACCACCGGCGCCATCAACTACTTCCTGCGCTCGGTCGGTCTGGGCGACCTGGCCCTGAACTGGCTGCAGGATCCCAATGTCGCGCTCTACGCGCTGATGGTGGTCGGCCTGCCCTGGCTGAACGGGCTGTACTCCCTGCTCTTCCTCGGCTCCTTCGGCACCATCCCGCGGGAACAGTACGAGGCTGCCCAACTGGACGGCGCCGGCCGCTGGATGACCTTCCTCAAGGTCGAGGCGCCGCACCTGGTCGGCCAGGTGAGGATCGTGATGTTCCTGCTGATCGTGGCCGGGATCCAGGCCTACGACTCGGTCTACATCCTGACCGGCGGCGGTCCGCACGACGCCACCATGGTGCCCGGCGTACTGCTCTACAAGACCGGCTTCGAGTTCGGCCAGTTCGGGATGGCGAACGCGATCGGCGTCTCGATCATGATCATTTCGCTGTCGATCGTCGGTGTCGGCCTGCTCATCGGAAAGCTCGGGAGGTCGAAGGATGCTTAAGCGCAAGGGCCCCAAGGAGCAGCCCCCGGCGCCGCTGGCCTGGGATCGCAAGGGCAACTGGTGGCGGGTCGCTGTCGTCGCGTTCCTCGTCCTGCTGTCGCTGTTCCCGCTGTACTTCCTGGTCAGCACCTCGCTGAAGACCCACGGCGAGACCCTGCTCGCCCCGCTGGCGCCGCCGATGAACGGGCTGCACTTCGAGAACTGGGCCACGGTCTTCCCCGAAGTCGCCAGGGCGATGTGGAACTCCACCGTGATCTGTGCGATCACCACCGTCCTGGTCGTGGTCTTCGTCACCCCGGCGGCCTACGTCTTCTGCTGGCACCGTTTCCCCGGCAAGCAGTTCTTCTACGCCTGGGCCGTGACCATGATCTCGATGCCGGCGATCCTGACCTTCGTCCCGCAGTTCATCCTGATCAAGAACCTCGGCCTGCTGAATGACCGCTGGGGCATGATCCTGATCTACACCGCCGGCGGGATGGCGATGTCGCTGATGCTGCTGCGCAGCTTCCTGACCTCGATCCCGAACGAGATGATCGAATCGGCCCGGATCGACGGGGCCTCCGAACTGCGGATCCTCGCCCAGATCGTGGCACCGCTGGCCGGGCCCTCGCTGATCACGGTCGCCGTGATGAACTTCTCCGGGGTCTGGAACGCCTTCATGCTGCCGCTGGTGCTGCTCAGCAAGGAGACCGAGCGGGTGGCCACAGTGGCAGCGACCTTCTACGGTGCGAACCCGTACTTCCAGCAGAATGTCCCGCTGATGATGTCGGCCTACCTGGTCTCCTCCGCCCCGCTGATCATCACGATGGCCTTCCTGCTGCGCTACTTCATGGCCGGCGCCACCCAGGGCGCGTTGAAGGGCTGACCCCCGGGCCGTCCGGCCCGGCTACCGGTGGGCGCGTCCGCGCGTCCGGAGAAAGGCAGTGACATGGCGAACGCCGACGCCCTGGTGGCCGTCGACGGCCCGGGCGGCACCACGCTGAGCTGGGCCGCCGGAACCCGGGTGACGACCCTCGGCGGCGGTGACCGGCTCGAACTCGAGGTCGAGGCCGGCGCCACCATCACGATCGACTTCGTGGAGGCCTACTCCTGCGGACTGTTCGCCTCGGGGGTGCTGCCGAGTTATGCCCACCAGCTGGACCTGCGCCAGGTGGACGATCGCCTGGAGCGGTTCTTCACCGTCGCGCGGGCCGGACGCAGCGTCGGGGTCGACCTGCGCAGCGCCGAGACGGTGTCGGCACGGATCAGCCACCAGGGGATCGAGCGCGGTACCCGGCTCGAGGTCGACCTCGGCACCGGGCGCGACCGCCACCTCGTCGTCGTCCAGGCCCAGGCCACCGGCTACCCGCCGTTCGCGGGCTACGGGGTGTCGATCGGCGACCAGAGCGCCGCCGACACCCACCTGACCGGGCTGTGGGGCACCGTCGTGGGGGTCCTCGGGAGCATCGACGTCCCGGGTTCGGCCTACCCGACCCTGCCACTGCCGCACCGGGTCTACGGCACCCTCCACACGTTCTTCGACCCGGACAGCTGGGAGGCCGTGAACTGCCTCAGCTACTCCGGGGACCCCTACCTGCAGGCCCAGGCGCGGGCGGTGATCGAACGGTCCCGAGCGGCGCTCACCCCCGAGGGCCAGATTCCCCACCACTTCGACGTCGAGGAGCCGTGCTATGTCGCGATCTCCGGGGCGGCGCAGTCGGGGCCGAACCTGTTCTGGCCGATGGCCGTGCTCGATCACGTCAGCGCCACCGGCGACCACGAGTACCTCGCCGAGATCGCTCCCGACCTGGTTCGCTGTCTCGACTGGGTGCTGACGGGCCTCGACGAGGACTACGGTCTGCTGGCCTCCGTCGGTCCGCTGTGGGTCGACGTCTTCCGCAAGGAGGGGCTCACCCTCGACACCAACGCGATGGCCGTCCACGTGCTCGGCAGGCTGGCCGATGCCCTGGAGATTGTCGGCGACGTCTCGACAGCTCAGCGCTACCGCGCCGTGGCCGACCGGATCGCCGCCGCCCTCGACCAGCTCTGGCGCGGCGACCACTATGCGACGGCGCTGGACGTCCCCGGGCGCGAGCCGATGCCCGACCTGATCGATTCCGACGACTCCCTCGCGGTGCTGGCAGGGGTCGCCGACGACGCCCGGGCCGAGCTCATCCTCGCCCGGCTCGCGGAGTCGATGCACCCCGGCGGCAAGGGAACCTGGGTGAGTGCCCGGCGCTACGACGCCGACCGCTGCTACCTGGGCAACACCGGCGACTCCGACTGCACGATGGCGCGGCTGTGGTGGGCGGAACTGCGGGCCCGCCGATTGCGCGGCCACAAGGCCAAGTTCCTCGAGCTGTACCGCGCGGTCCAGGCCGACCTGCTGGCCGACATCTGGATGGGCGAGCGGTACGACGCCCGGGGCGAGCAGATCAGGGCCTTCGGCTACCACGAGTACCCGGGTGTGCTGAACATCATGCTGCGCGAGGGCGTCTACGGGCTGCTGGCCGACGTGGCCGGTGCCGATGTGCGCCCGATGGTCGACGGCGACTTCAGCTACCGGGTCGGCGAGGTCGGCGTGGCCCGGACGGGGGAGTCGCTGCGGGTGCGACTGCCGGGGACCGGAGAGCGCCGCTTCACCTTCCACGATCTTGTGCCGGACGGCGAGTACCGCTGGAACGGCCGCCCGGTCCGGGCCGACGCCGTCGGCAGCCTGGTCGTCATCGGCCGGGCCGGCCGCTGGCAGGACCTCGAGCGCTGAGTGACCTGGTGCAGGTAACCACCGATCGGGAGCCGACAGGGCGGCGGAGGGCAATGCCTATGATGACGGACAAATGTTGCTGGGAGGCACGGTGAACAGCGGCCCGACGATGAAGGACGTGGCCCGGGAAGCTGGGGTCGCCCTCAAGACAGTCTCGCGCTACGTGAACGGCGAGACGAACATCAACCCCGAGTTGGCGGAGCGGATCGGCAAGGCGATCGCGAAGCTGGGCTACCGGCGGAACCTGGCGGCGGCGAGCATCCGTCCCGGGTGGACCAGCCGGACCATCGGCCTGGTGATCGGCGATCTCGCCAACCCCTACTACTCCCCGATCGGCCGTGCTGTCGAGCAGGTGG
>JAEZHJ010000143.1 GCA_023436925.1 Actinomycetes bacterium | reverse complement strand
GTGGTCCCGGTGGCCGACGCCGGCCAGCCGCTGGGCGGGGCACTGGCCCGCCTGCTCGGCGGCGACCTCGTCGTCGACGGCGACCACTGGGCAGTGGCGGGCGACGACACCCTCGCGGTCGGCACCCTCGCCCCGGCGAGCCCGGACGGCTGGGATCCGGCGGCCAGTTCGGCCGGGCTGGGCCGGTGGCTGGACCGCCGGCTGCGCGAGACCGCGACGCCGCGCCGGCTGGTGGTCGACCTGACCGGCCAGACCGCGCTGGACGGCGGTGCCGGACTGCTGGCCGGCCTGGGCGCCGAGGGAACGGGCCTGGTCGATGGCCTGCCCGGGTTGGCCGGGGCGTCCGGAATCTCGCTCGACCCGGTGCTCGCGCGGCTGCAGGGGGTGGACGTGGTAGCGGTCGCTGCCGCCGACCAGACCGGCCTGGGCCTGCTCGGGCTGCAGGGTGCGGTCGCTCACCGCGGCTTCGCGGCCCGGCTCGACCCCGCGGAGCTGCTGGCGGCAGAGGCGTCGATGACCCAGTGGCTGGGCCGACTCGGACTGGCCGACGGGCCGGGGACGGGAGCCGCCGGCGGCGTGGCTACCGCCGTCCGCGCCCTCGGGGGCAGGGTGGTCCGCGGGGCCGCGCTGTGCGCCGAGGTCGCCGGGCTGGACCGCACCGTGGACCTGGCCGACGTCGTGATCACCGGGTGCACCTCGTTCCACATCGGCAACTGGGGCGGGGAGGTGGTCCGCTATGTCGCCGACCTCGCCGTCGCCGCCGAGCGAGCCTGCCTGGCCTTCGCCGTGGAGTCCTCGGTCAGCCGTCGCGAGATGCGCACCTTCGGCATCGAAGCCGCCTACCCGACAGGGATCGGACCGCTGCCGCAGGTCCTCACCGCCACCGCAGCCCGGGTCGGCAGGAGCTGGACAGCCTTGTCAGAGCCTCGCATAGACTGATTGGCGCCGGAATACGCCACCCCGCCAATGGGTTGGACCGGTTAGTTCAGCCGGGAAGGGAACCCAACATGACTGTTGACCAGCAAATCGTGGCCGATGGCATCGCGCTGACCGAGGTCGCCGCGGCCAAGGTGAAGCAGCTGCTCGAGATGGAGGGTGTCGAGGACCTCGCGCTGCGGATCTCCGTGGCCCCCGGCGGCTGCTCCGGCCTGCGTTACCAGCTGGCCCTGGACGACCGCGAACTCGACGGTGACGTCGTCAAGGACTTCTACGGCGTCAACGTGGTGACCGACCGGATGAGCGCCCCGTACCTGATGGGTGCGACCATCGATTTCGTCGACACCATCGAGCAGCAGGGGTTCACCATCGACAACCCCAACGCCAGCGGATCCTGCGCCTGCGGGGACAGCTTCCACTGACCAAATCCGCCGCCTGATCAGTTTTGCCTATCGTGCCCGACCACAGGCGCGGCGGGTATTGCGGGTCGGTATCGTGCCGTAACCGGACAGGGTTCACGACGCGAAAGGCATCCACGTGGGGCTGTTGCAAGACCGCTCAGGCAGGCGTTGGCGTGCGCTCGGTTTAGTCGCGCTGGCAGGCACCACCCTCACCGGGTGCAGCTCCGACACCCTCGCCCAGTGGGGTCGGGCCGGGCTGCCCGAAGCGGCCAGCGACCGGGCGTTGTTCATCGGCGACCTGTGGATCGGCGCGTGGATCGCCTCGATCGTCGTCGGGGTGTTCGTGTGGGGCCTGATCGGCTGGGCGGCGGTTCGCTACAAGCGCCGCCGGGACGCCGCTGCCGACCACATCCCGCGCCAGTCGCGCTACAACCTGCCGATGGAACTGCTGTACACCCTGGTGCCGTTCCTGATCATCGGCGTGCTGTTCTTCTACACCGTCCAGGCCCAGAACGGCGTGCTGGCCAAGTCCGAGCAGCCCGACCACACCGTCAGTGTGATCGGCCAGAAGTGGTCGTGGACCTTCAACTACCTGGAGGACCAGAACCCGGCCGTCGGCGAGGTCGTCCACACCATCGGGACGATGGACCAGCTGCCCGACCTGTACCTTCCGGTCAACAAGTCGGTGCAGTTCAACCTGGAATCGGCCGACGTGATCCACTCCTTCTGGATCCCGGACTTCTACTTCAAGCTGGACGTCATCCCGGGCCACCCCAACTCCTTCGAGGTGACCCCCACCAAGCTGGGGCAGTTCACCGGACGCTGCGCGGAGCTCTGCGGGACCTACCACGCGGCGATGCTGTTCAACGTCCACGTCGTCAGTGAAGAGGAGTACCTGGCGCACCTGAACGAGTTGAAGGCGGCCGGCCAGGTCGGCGAGATCCTGGCGCCCGCCTACCCCAACACCGTCCCGACGGTGCCGGCCACGAGGGAGCACGGCTGATATGAGCGTCGCAACTCGCGTCTCCGTCCAGGACGTCCCCACCGTCGCCGAGCGGCGCAACTGGGGTGCGTTCGCGATGAAGCTGCTGACGACCACCGATCACAAGCTGATCGGCAACATGTACTTCGTCACCGCCTTGGCCTTCTTCGCCTTCGGCGGCCTGCTGGCGCTGGTGATGCGGGCCGAACTCGCCTTCCCCGGCCTGCAGTTCGTGCATTACGAGACCTTCAACCAGCTGTTCACGATGCACGGCACGATCATGCTGCTCATGTTCGCGACGCCGATGTTCGCCGCCTTCGCGAACGCGATCATGCCGCTCCAGATCGGTGCTCCCGATGTGGCCTTCCCGCGGATGAACGCCTTCAGCTACTGGGCCTACCTGTTCGGCTCGCTGACCGCGTGCGCCGGCTTCCTGACCCCGGACGGGGCCGCCAGCTTCGGCTGGTTCGCCTACGCCCCGCTTTCGGACGCGGTGAACAGCCCCGGCGTCGGCGGCGACCTGTGGGTCATGGGCCTGTACGTGATGGGCCTGTCCACCATCCTCGGCGCCGTGAACTTCATCACCACGATCCTGACCATGCGCGCCCCGGGCATGACTATGTTCCGGATGCCGGTGTTCACCTGGAACATCCTGGTCACCTCGATCATGGTGCTGATCTGCTTCCCGGTGCTCGCCGCCGGCCTGCTGGTGCTCGAGGCGCAGCGGTCCCTGGGGACCCACATCCTCGACCCCGCCACGGGTGGGGCGATCCTGTGGCAGCACCTCTTCTGGTTCTTCGGGCACCCCGAGGTCTACATCATCGCCTTGCCCTTCTTCGGCATCATCACCGAGGTGCTTCCGGTGTTCAGCCGCAAGCCGGTGTTCGGCTACGTCTCGCTGATCGCGGCCACCCTGGCGATCGGTGCCCTGTCGATCTCGGTGTGGGCCCACCACATGTTCGTCACCGGCGCGGTGAACCTGCCGTTCTTCTCGTTCATGACCTTCCTGATCGCGGTACCGACCGGGGTGAAGTTCTTCAACTGGATCGGCACCATGTGGGGCGGGTCACTGACCTTCGATACCCCGATGCTGTGGGCGATCGGCTTCCTGACCACCTTCCTGTTCGGCGGCCTGACCGGCATCATCCTGGCCGCGCCGCCGCTGGACTTCCAGGTCTCCGACTCCTACTTCGTGGTAGCCCACTTCCACTACGTCGTGTTCGGCACGGTGGTCTTCGCGATGTTCGCCGGCTTCTACTTCTGGTGGCCGAAGCTGACCGGACGGATGCTCAACGAGCGGCTCGGCAAGCTCCACTTCTGGCTCACCTTCGTCGGCTTCCACACCACCTTCCTGGTGCAGCACTGGCTCGGCGTGGAGGGCATGACCCGGCGAATCGCCGACTACCTGCCCGGCGACGGATTCACGCTGCTGAACCAGATCTCGACGGTGGGCGCCTTCCTGCTCGGCATCGCGATGCTGCCCTTCCTGTGGAACGTGTGGGTCTCGCGGAAGTCGCCGCTGGTCAACACCGACGACCCGTGGGGCTGGGGACGCAGCCTGGAGTGGGCGACCTCCTCGCCGCCGCCGCGGTTTAACTTCACCAGCCTGCCGCGGATCCGCTCGGAGTCGCCGACCTTCGACCTGCACCACCCCGGCCTGAGCGAGGCGGCACCGTCCAACCCGGTGCAGGAGGCGCTGGTCGAGGACGCCCATGACCAGCCCGGCACGGACAAGGAGGTCGGCCAGTGAAGCAGGAAAGCCAGATCTTCGTCTACCTGACGATCTTCATGGGGATCGTCGCGCCGATCTACTGGTTCACCTCGCACGAAGTGATCGGGACGGCGGCGCTGACGCTGACCTTCGGCTTCACCGCGATGCTGTCGGCGTACCTGTTCATCCAGTCGCGCAAGATGGACCCGCGCCTGGAGGACCGCAAGGACGCCGAGATCGTCGAGGGCGCTGGCGAACTGGGCTTCTTCCCGCCGGCCAGCATCTGGCCGTTCTGGTCGGCCATGGTCGTCACCATCGCCGCGCTGGGCCCGGTCTTCGGCTGGTGGCTGACGCTGCTCGGCGCCGTGCTGGGCGTCTGGGCGATCACCGGGTGGTGCTACCAGTACTACCGCGGCGACTACCAGCACTGAGCTCTAGGCACGACGGGCCCCCACCGCACGGTGGGGGCCCGTCGTGCCTTCTGCTCAGGTGATGCTGACCGCGGCCGAGGTGACGGTTCGGCTGGTGTAACCGGTCTTGCGGCCGGTGACCTTGACGGTGAGCCGGTGGCCGCGGTCGGCCTTGGTGGCGGTGTAGGTCCTGGCGGTGGCGCCCCTGATCTTCTCGCCGTCGCGGTACCAGCGGTACCTGTAGCTGACGGTTCCCGGTCCCCAGGTGCCGCGGTGGGCGGTGAGTCGGGTTCCGACGGTCGGGTCGCCGTTGATCGACACCTTCGCCGTGGTCAGGGTGCCCTTGGCGACTCGTCCGGTGCTGGCGCTGCTCTTGGTGAGGGTGTGGTAGCCGGCACGGCGGGCGGTGACCTTGACGGTGAACCGGTCGCGATGGTCGGAGGCCTTGAGGGTGTAGCTCGCCTTGGTGGCGCCGCTGATCTTCCTGCCGTTGCGGTACCACTGGTAGCTGAGCTTGGTCGGGTTGGGTTGCCAGGTGACGGTGGCGGTGAGCTTGCTCCCGACGGCGCGGCGGCCCTTGATGGACGGGGTCGATACGGACGAGAACGAGCCTTTCGCGACGGGATAGTCGGACAGGCTCGGGCGGGTGTACTCGGGGTGGTAGCCCTCGCGGCGGCCGCGTGCCACCACCCAGAGCAGGCTGCCGCGGTCCGCGGCGGTGGGGACATAGCTGCTGCCCGTAGCTCCCGGGATCTCCTGGCCGTCGCGCAGCCAGCGGTATGTGACGCTGGTCGGCTGCGGTGTCCAGGGTGCGAGGCTGACAGAGACCCGCTTGCCGACCTTCGGTCGGCTGGTCGAGAAGACGAGCCTGCTGACATTGCGGAACGTGCGGCCGGGCTTCACCTCCTGGTAGAGGCTGACGGTGATCGTCGCGGAGTCGAAGGCGTTCATCAGGTACAGGCTGGCTCGGGTGGACGAGTACAGGTAGCGCAGCTGTCCGTCGCGATACTCGTCCTCGTCCAGGCCCAGCAGCGGCTTGCCTGACTCGTCGAGCAGCCGGATCGGGAAGGGGGTGTCCTCGATCACCGCTGGAAGGGTGACCTTCTGCTCGAGGGCCTTCAAGGTGCCTCGCCAGCCCGCCAGGGGAGAGAAGTCGTGGATCCGGTTGCCGGTCAGGTTCACCGACGCACCGTCGGGCAGGTCGGCCAGTGCGGAGATGTCGCCGATTCGGGCACCGCTGAGGTCCAGTTCACTGAGTCTGTCAGCACCCTGTAAGGCGGCCACGGACGTTACCTGTGAGCCCGGCGCTGACAGCACCTCGAGCCCCCGCAAGCCCCCTGCCGGTCCGAGGTCGGTCAGGTTGCGGGGGTCTGTGATGCGAAGCGTCGCCAGTTCGGGTGCCCCCCCCAACGGCGTGAGATCTGTGACCTCGGAGTGGAACAGCGTGAGGGCGCTCAGCCCACGCGTCTGGGCGAGGGAGTCACTGATCCCGGACTGGGGAGTGGTGAGGCGCAGGCTGCCGATCGCCATATCGGCGAAGGCTGACGAGTCGGTGAGGACAGGAACGTCGAAGGACGCGGTCTGGGCGGCGACGCGCTCAAGTCCGTCCACGCTGGTAAGTGCGCGACCGACGACCGAGAGGTGTTCCAGCGGTCCGCCCAGCGCCGGGAGGGCCGGCAGCGTCGTGTCGCCGGTGCCGAGGAACAAGCTGGTCAGCGGGAGCCCGGCGAGGGGGGAGAGATCATGCTCGGCACTGACGGTCAAGTAGAGCCCCAACAACTGCGGCAGCGAGGCCAGGGGCGTGAGGTCCACCGTCGCGGGCAGGTCGAGGGAAACTCCCCACAGGGCGGGCAGAGCCGGGAGCCGACTGAGGTCCAGCGCCACGTCGCTGGCGAAATACACGTTCTTCAGGCTGGTGAGGGCCTCGATCCCGGTCAGGTCGGTGACCTCGTGTGTGGCCGCGCAGTAGACAGTGGTGAGCGCCGCCAGGTTCTCCGCCGTGGGTTCGCCCCCGACCGCCGCGGTGAGGCAGGCCCGCAGCCCTGGGTCGGGAATCAACGGTGGATCGGCCGCCTGCGCGGGCAGCGCCGACGCCCACAGCAGTAGTGTCAGCCCGGCCGCGATGGTGCGGCGCCCTCGGTGGCCCATGCCTGCCCCCCCGTGCCCGGCTGCCGAATCTGCGGGGTGCGGGTCGGTGCGCCAAACGCTGGGATCGTGGCACGTCTGCTGGCAGCTCCGCAAGGGTTTCGCCCCGCGGGGTGGCCGGGGATGCGTCCGGCCACCCTGGTCAGCTACCGGCGGCTCGCCGCGATGTCCAGGAAGTGCTGGTTGAGCATCACCCCGAGCACGTTGCCGAAGGGGTCGTGCACCGACGCGGTGACGAACCCTTCCCCCTGCTCGGTGACCGGCAGGTGCTCGGTGGCTCCCAGCCCGAGCAGCCGGGCGAACTCGGCCTCGACGTCGTCGACTGCCCAGTAGACCAGCCCTCCGGCCAGGCCCCCGTCCGCGGCTCCCGGCACGTAGCGGCGGTCGAGGATGCCGAACTCGTCCTCGTCGTCCCCGACCCGGAACTCGACGTAGGCGACCGCGCCGGCGTACTCCTTCTGGAAGTACGGCTCGATACCGAACACCTGCGCGTACCAGGCCGCCGCGGCCCTCGGATCGTCGGCGAACATGTTCTGGGTAGCCATTCCGTGCCACATCTCGTTCTCCCTTCGTCGGTTCCTCCAGCCAACCGCTGAAAGTGCGCACCAATTGATCACTTTCTGCGGCAGTCTTGAGCCATGCGAGCCGACCGGCTGATCACCGCCCTGCTGTACCTGCAGGGCCGGGCGCGCGTGACCGCTGCCGAACTCGCCGCAGAGCTCGAGGTGTCGGTCGGGACCGCCCGACGTGACCTTGAGGCGCTCTCGGCGGCCGGCATTCCGGTGTACCCGCAGCGGGGACGGGGCGGCGGCTGGTCGCTGCTGGGTGGGGCCCGCACGGATCTGAGCGGGCTCACCGCCGCCGAGGCACAAGCGCTGTTCCGCCTGGTCGGGCCCTCGGCGGCGGCCTCCGACCAGGTGAAGTCGGCGCTGCGCAAGCTGGCCCGGGCTCTTCCCCCGACCTTCCGGGAGGGCGCCCAGGCCGCCGCGAGTGCGACCGTGGTCGATCCGGCCCGGTGGGGTGCCGTGCCGGCGTCGACCCCCTCCCGGGTCGACGAACTGCAGACGGCGATCGTCGCGCGACGTCGCGCCCGGATCGGCTACCGCGGCCGCACCGGCGAGCCCGCCGAACGTGAGGTCGATCCGTGGGGCGTCGTCGCCAAGGGCAACCTGTGGTACCTGATCGCCGGCACGCCGATGGGGCAGCGGACCTTCCGGGTGGACCGGATCTCCTCGATGGCGCTGCTCGAGGAGACGTTCGAACTGCCCGCCGACTTCGATCTCGCCACGGCGTGGGCCGAAGTCGCCGCCACGATGGAGGGGCTGCGCTCGCAGACGGTGGCCGTCGTCGAGGTGCCGAGCGACAAGGTCTTCGTGCTGCGCGACCAGTTCGGGCGGCACTGCGAGGTACTCTCGCAGGCCGGCGACCGGTCGCTGGTGCGCGTGGCGGCTCCCACTGCGCTCGACGTGGCGCGCTGGCTGGCCGGCTGGGGTCGGGATGCGATCGTGCGCTCTCCCGACTCCGTCCGGACCGAACTCGCCCGCCTCGGGCGGGAACTGGTGGCGGCCTACCCCGGGTGAGAGCGGGCCGGGGATCCGCCCGTCACCAGCTGGAGGGGAGCGGCCTGCCCTCGTCGAAGCCGGAGCGGGACTGGACGCCGACCACCGCGAGGTTGGCGAACTCGGTCAGGTCGCGGGCTCCGGCGTAGGTGAAGGAGCTCCGCACCCCGGAGGTGATGAAATCCAGCAGGTCCTCCACGCCGGGACGCTCCGGGTCGAGGTACATCTTCGATGAGGAGATGCCCTCCTCGAACAGCGCCGCCCGGGCGCGGTCGAAGGCGGACTGGGTGCGGGTCCGGGCCTTGACGGCACGGGCCGAGGCCATCCCGAAGCTCTCCTTGTAGGGACGTCCGTCAGCCCCGATCAGCAGGTCTCCGGTCGACTCGTGGGTGCCCGCGAACCAGGACCCGATCATCACCGCGCCCGAGCCGGCCGCCAGGGCCAGCGCGACGTCGCGCGGGTGCCGTACCCCGCCGTCGGCCCAGATCGCCTTGCCGGCCTGCCTCGCCTCCGCGGCGCAGTCGAGCACCGCCGAGAACTGGGGCCGGCCCACTCCGGTCTGCATCCGGGTGGTGCACATCGCGCCCGGGCCGACGCCGACCTTGATCACGTCCGCGCCGGCCTCGATCAGGTCACTCACCCCGTCGGCGGTCACCACATTGCCGGCCACGATCGGCACCTTCGATCCCGCGGCGTCGACGATCGCGCGGCAGCGCGCCACGGCGGAGATCATCCGCTCCTGGTGGCCGTGCGCGGTGTCCATCACCAGCACGTCGGCACCGGCGGCGAGCAGGGTCTCGGCGCGTGCCTCGACATCGCCGGAGATCCCGACCGCGACCCCGATCCGCAGCTTGCCCTCGGCGTCCAGGGCGGGGGAGTAGATCGCGGTGCGCAGCGCGCCCTTCACCGTCATCACCCCGACCAGCCGGCCGGCCTCGTCGACCGCGATCGCCAGCTTCTCGCGCCGGCCGGTGAGCAGCTCGAAGACGTCGGTGGGACTGGTCTGGGGACTGACCAGGGTGAGCTGGGTGCTCATCGCCTCGTGCACCTGGGCGAACCGGTCCAGGCCCTCGGCGTCGGCGGCGGTCAGCGTCCCGACCGGCACCCCGTCCTCGACTGCGACCACGGCCCCGTGGGCGCGCTTGGGAAGCAGGTGCAGCGCCTCGCCGATCGTGGTGTCGGGAGTGACCGTCACCGGGGTGTCGAAGACCTGGTGCGCGTTCTTCACCCGGGCGATCGTGTTCGCCACGATCTGCGGCGGCAGGTCCTGCGGGATGATCGCCACGGCGCCGCGTCGGGCCACCGTCTCGGCCATCCGGCGGCCGGAGATGGCGGTCATGTTGGCCACCACGATCGGCAGCGGGAGTTCGAGGCCGTCGGTGGAGGTCAGGTCGACGTCAAGGCGCGAGGTCACCGACGAGCGGCGCGGCGCCATGAAGACGTCGTCGTAGGTCAGGTCGTAGCCGGGCTTCGGAGTCAGGAAACGCACCGGCCAAGGCTACCCGGGCGCTGCGCCCGCTGCCGACCCACTGCCCACCGGCCGGGCCGCGGATCGCGGCTCCGGACAGCAGACGACCCGCCACTGCCCAAGGGGGTGGCGGGTCGTCGGTCGGGTCAGGCCCGGGTGCCGGCCTCGTCGGCCGGTTCCAGCTCGCTGGTCACCGGGCTCTGCGGGATCTCCGGCCTCTCCCCGTGGGTCGGGGCGGCCACGATCTCGTCGGCCGGCGGCTTGGGGATCGTGCCCTGGGCGTACCACCTGGACAGCCGGGCCCGGAGCTTCCCGATCCGCTTGCCGCGCAGCCGGACGCCGCGGTCGTCGGTCAGCGGAGAGGTCTCCAGTTCGTCGGGCAGCTCGCGCTGGTCCAGGGTGAAGGCCTCCTCCGCAGTGATCGGCTGGTGGGCCTCGGTGTAGCCACCGGACGGGTCGCGGACCAGCACGCCGGTGGAGCTGCCGTGCAGCAGCCGTTCCCGGTCGCGGCGCTGCAGCGACAGGCAGATCCGCTTGGTCACGATGAAGGCGATCACCGGCCCGACGAAGACCGCCACCCGCATGAACACCGTGATGTCGTTCAGCGAGAGCCCGAACTGGGTGGCCAGGATGTCATTGCCACCCGACATCCAGAACAGGCCGTAGCAGGTCATCGCCGCAACGCCGAACGCCGTGCGGTTGGGGACGTCCCGCGGGCGGTCCAGGATGTGGTGCTCTGAGTTGTCGCCGGTGATCCACCGCTCCACGAACGGGTAGACCATCGGCAGGACTGCGAACAGGCCCATCAGGCCGAGGCCGGGCAGGGCGATGTTCCACGACCAGGTCGTGCCCAGGATGTGCGACTCCCAGTTCGGGATGATCCGGATCGCACCCTCGACGAAGCCCATGTACCAGTCCGGCTGCGAGCCGGCGGTCACCTGGGCCGGGTTGTACGGCCCGTACAGCCAGACCGGGTTGATCTGCATCAGGGCGCCCATCAGGATCGTGACGCCGAAGACGATGAAGAAGAACCCGCCCGCCTTGGCGGCGTACACCGGGAACAGCGCCTGGCCGACCACGTTCGTCTGCTTGCGGCCCGGGCCGGCGAAGTGGGTGTGCTTGTGGTACACCAGCAGCGCCATGTGGGCCGAGATCAGCGCCAGCAGGATGCCGGGCACCAGCAGGATGTGGACCATGTAGAGCCGCGGGATCACCAGCTCACCGGGGAACTCCCCGGCGAAGATGAAGAACTCCGCCCAGGTGCCGATCACCGGGATCGCCCGGACGAGGCCGTCCACGAAGCGCAGGCCGGTGCCGGAGAGCAGGTCGTCCGGCAGCGAGTAGCCGGCGAAGCCCTCGATCAGCCCCAGCTGCAGCAACCCGACGCCGATCAGCCAGTTCAGCTCGCGCGGCTTGCGGAAGGCGCCGGTGAAGAAGACGCGCAGCATGTGGGCCGCCATCGAGGCGACGAAGAGCATCGCCGCCCAGTGGTGGGCCTGCCGGATCAGCAGGCCGCCGCGGACGTCGAAGCTGATCGCCAGGGTTGAGGCGAAGGCCTCCGACATCGGGATGCCCCGCATCAGCTCGTACGAGCCGGCGTACTCGACCTCGGCCATCGAGGGCCGGAACCAGATCGTCAGGAAGACGCCGGTCAGCAGCAGGATGATGAAGGTGTAGAGGGCGATCTCGCCCAGCAGGAAGGACCAGTGGTCGGGGAACGCCTTGCGCAGTGCCTTGCGACCGAAGGAGGACAGCGGGACGCGGTCGTCCACCCAGCCGACAGCGCCGCCGATCGCCTTGGCGGCACCCGACTCGGCGGCGCGCTCGGGAGTGTGGGCGGGCGGGACCGTGGGGTCGACCGTCGTGGGCTTGGCCATCAGTCGTCACCCTCCTTGAAGTCGTTCTCGGAGTTGCGCTCGAAGTAGCTGGGCCCGACCGGCACGGTGAAGTCGCTGCGCGCGATCAGGTAGCCCTCGGCGTCGGTGGTGATCGGCAGCTGGGGCAACGACCGGGCCGCCGGGCCGAAGACCACCACACCGGAGTTACCCAGATCGAAGGTCGACTGGTGGCAGGGGCAGAGCAGGTGGTGCGTCTTCTGCTCCCACAGGCTGATCGGGCAGCCGACGTGGGTGCAGATCTTGGAGTAGGCGAGGATGCCGTCCACGTGCCAGTCCTGGCGGGAGGTGGGGATCCGGATCGCTGCCGGGTCCATCCGCACCACGATCAGGGACGCCTTGGCCTTGGCCCGCTGGAACTCGACGCCGTGCAGGTCGAACAGGTTCTCGGGCTGGGCATTGATCAGCTGGCCGACCACGATGTCGCTGGCCCGCAGCTTCTGCTTGGTGACGTCGTTGACGATCGGCACACCTTCGGCCCAGATGGTCTTCTCGAGCGTCTCGCGGCGCACCGCGGCGGTCGGCCACGGGCCCATGTCGGCCAGCAGGACGACGGCGGGGATCGCCAGCGCACCGAGACCCCCGGCCAGGCCCCAGCCGATCAGGCCGCGCCGGCTCAGCCCGGCCTGTTCGGCCCCGACCGCCCACTGCTCGGCCGCCTCGGCCTTCGCCGCCGGCGGGGAGGCGGCGCCGTGGCGCTCCTCGACCACTTCCTCGTCGCCCATCAGCAGTCGCGCCCAATGCACCAGGGCGACGCCGATGGCCAGGACGGCCAGGCCGACCGTGGTGCCCAGCAGCACGTGCTGGCCCTTCATGCTGGTGCCCATCACGTCGAGGACGAGGTCGGACGGCACCGCGAAGTAGATCACCACGAAGGCGATCGCGAGCACCGGGACGGCCGCCAGCAGGGCGACGACCTGGTGGTAGGCGCGCTGCGCGGCCTGCTCGTTGACGTCGGTGTAGCGCGGTTCCTCCACCAGCCCCGGGTCAGGGAAGCCCTGCTCGAGCTCGGAGCCCTTCCTGGTGTCGAGGCTCATCGGCGGGCCGCCTTCCGGGTGATCCACATGGCGAACAGCACCAGGCCGCCGATCCCGGCGAACCAGGCCCAGAAGCCCTCCGAGACCGGGCCGAGACCACCCAGGCTGAGTCCGGCCGACGGTTCGGCGTGCACCTGGTCGAGGTAGGCGATCATGGCGCGGACATCCTTGTCGGGGATGGCGCCGTCAGCGAAGACCGGCATCTCGCCGGGGCCGGTGCGCATCGCCTCGTAGATGTCGATCGGTTCCGCCTGCAGCAGGGGCGGTGCGACCTTGCCGTTCGGCAGGGCGCCGCCAGAGCCCTGGAAGTTGTGGCAGGCCGAGCAGTTGGTGCGGAACAGGTCGCCACCGACGGCGATCTCCTCGGGGCTCAGCCCGCTCGGGTTGTACTGGCTCTCCTCCGGGATCGCCGGGCCGTCGCCCAGGGTCGCGACGTAGAGCGCGATCGAGGCGATCTCCTCGGGGGTGAAGGTGTTCTCCTTCGGCGGCGCCTGGACGTTCTTGTTGGCCATCGGCATCCGGCCGGTCCGCATCTGGAAGTCGACCGCCGCCGCCCCGACGCCGACCAGCGACGGGATGCCCTGGTTGGCCAGCCCCTCCCCGTTCATCCCGTGGCAGGAGGCGCAGGAGACCGCGAAGAGCTCCTGGCCGCGCGCCACCGTCTCCTCAGGTGTCGGCGCCGCAACAGATGTGGCCGGCGAGACCAGCGCGTACAGGCCGCCGGTCACGATCAGGGCGCACGCCACGAGCAACAGGCGGGCCCCCTTGTGGTGCCTCCTCGATGTGGATGCCATCGGATCCGCTTCCTCCCAGGGGTTCGTCGGGCGCCTCAGCGCAGCAGGTAGATCACACCGAACAGGACGACCCACACCGCATCTACGAAGTGCCAGTAGTAGGAGGTCACGATGGCATGCACAGCTTGTTCATGAGTGAA
This sequence comes from Actinomycetes bacterium, assembly GCA_023436925.1. GTDB lineage: Bacteria > Actinomycetota > Actinomycetes > Propionibacteriales > Propionibacteriaceae > Propionicimonas. The sequence goes on along the minus strand of JAEZHJ010000143.1, from coordinate 30,681 downwards.
GCGGCGGGCCAGAACAGTCCGGCCGAGCATAAGCAGAAATGCCACCAGGCCGCCGATCACGTGGAGGCCGTGAAATCCGGTCGCCAGGAAGAAAGCGGACGTGTACGCATTTGTGCTGAGGGTGAATCCCTCGCCCACCAATGTCGCATATTCGAAGGCCTGGCCGCCGATGAAGATGGCCCCCATCACGAAGGTGAGGGTGTACCACTCGCGCAGGCCCCAGCTGCCGACGTTCAGCAGCGAGCCGGTCCGCGAGACCCGGCCAACCTCGGCCTGGTGCACGCCGAGCTGGCAGGTCACCGAACTGAGGATCAGGATCACTGTGTTGATCGTGGCGAACCACGGGAAGGTGATCCCGAACCAGTCGTTGTCAAGGTGCGAGGCACCCCACTGCCACATCGGCGTGGTGCCGGCTTCGGCCGCCGCGGCGTTGGTGATCTCGCGGAGCGAGAAGTAGGCGGCGAACAGCGCCGCGAAGAACATCAGCTCGCTGGCGAGCCAGACGATGACCCCGACCGCGAGCGCGTCCGGCCGGCCCTTGATGCCGGACAGTCGCGATGACGCAATCGGGTGAACAGCGCCAGGGGACGCCAGGACGGATGCTCCGCTCGTGGGTGCCGTTGCCATTGGCCCAGTATGGCCCGTGGCTCTGTCTTCCTGCATCACCCGGACATAAGCAAGCCTCGTCATACGCGGCAATAATGGGCGCCATGGGCAACGTGGGGTGGGTTCTGTTACATGCCGATCCGCAGAACCAGCCGCCGCCGCTGACCTGGCTCACATTCCTCACCGAATGGAAATGGGACTGGCTGTTCGTGGTCCCCGCCTCGCTCGGTCTCGGCCTGTACCTGTGGGGCGTGGTGCGGCTGCGGCGGCGCAGGATCGACTGGCCGCTATCGCGGACCCTCGCCTGGTGCGTCGGCGGCATCGGGACCGCCACCATCGCGGGGATGAGCGCGCTGGGCGCCTATGACACTGTGCTGTTCAGCGTCCACATGGTGCAGCACATGATCCTGATGATGATCACCCCGGTCTTCCTCGCGGTCGGGGCGCCGATCACCCTGCTGCTGCGGAACCTGGGCAAGGACGGCCGGCGCCGGGTGACCCGCGTCCTCCACTCCCTGCCGGCCCGCGTGCTCTTCTTCCCGCCGCTGGCCACCGGACTGATGATCGCCATGCCGTTCGTGCTGTACATGACCGACCTGTATCCGTTCACGCTGGACAACGACCTGGGCCACGACCTGCTGCACGTCGTCATGATCACGATCGGGTGCATGTTCTTCTGGCCGCTGGTGGGCAACGACCCGATGCCGAACCGGCCCGCCTACCCGATCCGGATCCTGCTGTTCTTCCTCACCATGCCGTTCACCGCGTTCCTGGGCGTGACGATCATGGGCTCGTCCCGGCTGATCGCGGAGGACTGGTACGTGGCCTTCGAGCGCGCCTGGCCGCCCAGCCCGATCGATGACCAGTACATCGCCGGGGCGATCATGTGGGCCACCGGGGACCTGACGATGGGCGTCATCATGGCGGTGCTGTTCGCCCAGTGGCTGAAGGAGTCGCGTCGCGAGGCGGCCCGGATCGACCGGCAGTTGGACCGGGAGGAGCGGGTGGCTGCGCAGCGGGCGGCCCGGTCGGTGACGGCCGACGGAACCGGTTACCATGACGAGCAGCCACAGAGCGCCACCGCAGACGAGGAATACCGATGAGTGACCAGACCAAGCCAGTGAACGTCCTGCTCTACTCGGACGACCGGACGGTCCGTGAACAGGTCCGGCTGGCGCTGGGGACGAAGCTGGCCTCCGATCTGCCCGAGATCGAGATCCGTGAGGTCGCCACCCAGCCGGCCGTGCTGTGGGCGATGGACGCCGGAGACATCGACCTGGTGATCCTGGACGGCGAGGCGGTGCCCGCCGGCGGGATGGGGCTGGCCCACCAGCTCAAGGACGAGATCGCCAACTGCCCGCCGGTGCTGCTGCTGGTGGCCCGGGTGGCCGACGCCTGGCTGGCGACCTGGTCCAAGGCCGAGGCGGTCAGCTCCTACCCGATCGACCCGGTCCGGCTCCCGGCCGCGGCCGCCGAGTTGCTGCGCTCCCGATTGGCCGCGAAGGCCCAGTAGTGGCGCACACCTGGCCGAATGTGCTCACCGGCCTGATCGCCGGGACCGACCTCGACGCGGACACCGCCCGCTGGGCGATGGACCAGATCCTGGCCGGGGAGGCCACACCGGTCCAGATCGCCGGCTTCGCAGTGGCGCTGCGCGCCAAGGGCGAGACCGTGGCGGAGCTCTCCGGCCTCGCGCAGGCGATGCTCGACCGGGCCACCGTGGTCGACCTGCCCGGGGAGGCGGTGGACGTCGTCGGCTCCGGTGGTGACCGGGCCAACACCGTCAACATCTCCACCATGGCGGCGATCGTCACCGCGGCCGCCGGGGTGCCGGTGGTCAAGCACGGTAACCGCGCCGCGTCCTCGGCCTGCGGCACCGCCGACTGCCTGGAGGAACTCGGCGTCGTCCTCGACGTACCGCCCGCCGCGCAGCCCGGCGTGCTGGCCGAGGTGGGAATCGTCTTCCTGTTCGCGCCGCTCTACCACCCGTCGCTGCGGCACGCCGGCGCCGCCCGACGCGAGCTCGGCGTCCAGACCACCTTCAACTTCCTCGGTCCGCTGGCCAACCCGGCCCGGCCGCGGGCGCAGGCCGTCGGGGTGGCCAATCCCGACCTGGCGCCGCGGGTGGCGGGCGTGATCGCCGCGCGTGGCCACCGCGGACTCGCCTTCCACGGCGGTGACGGCCTGGACGAGCTGACCACCACGACCCGGTCGCAGATCTGGCTGATCGGGGACGGGGAGGTGACCCGGACCGACCTCGACCCGGCCGAACTCGGGCTGGCGCGTTCGAAGCCGGAGGACCTGGTCGGCGGCGATCCGGCGCACAACGCGCAGGTGGTGCGCGACGTCCTGGCCGGGCAGCCCGGCCCGATCCGCGACATCGTGCTGCTGAACGCGGCTGCGGCGATGCTGGCGCACGCCGGCCCGCAGGCGGGGATCCCGGTGGCCGAGCAGCTCGCCGGACACCTGGCCCGGGCCGCCGAGGTGGTCGACAACGGCGCCGCCACCGACCGGCTCGCCCGCTGGGTGGAGACCAGCCGGTCCGCCGCCGGCTGACCCGCGCGGCTCAGACCACCCCGACTGCGGCCAGTCCTGCCTTGACCAGCAGCGCGAGGAACGGCCCCATCATCAGCGACGGCCCGTAGGGGAACGGCCCGTCGGCCCCCCGGCGCCACCGTGCGACCAGGCCCCACGCAACCCCGGCCAGCCCGCCGAGCAGCAGTGACCAGACCGCCAGTTCCAGTGCGACCGCCCCGGCGGCGAACCCGATGATCCCGGCGACCCGGACGTCGCCGAAGCCGAGGCCCTGGCCGATGCCCCACAGCAACCAGAACAGAAGGAAGGAGCCGAGCCCGCACAGCACGGCGACTCCGACCACGGCGGCGTCGGCCCGAAGCGCGGCGACCGTGACCACGCCGGTCGCCACCAACCCGGCGAAGACCCAGGTCAGCCGCAGCGGCAGCAGGCCGGTGTGCGCGTCGATCACCGCGAGCAGGATGCCGACCGTGCCCAGCGCGAACCAGACCGGCCAGGTCTGCCACGGCGAGAGCAGGACGGCGATCACCAAGGCGGCCGTGCAGCACACCGCGACGATGGCGAACAGCCGGGCCGAGATGAGGCTCGCGTACGGCGGCGCGTCAGGCTCCCCGACCGGGGGCGGCAGGCGCCGCAGGATCGTCGCGGTGAGCGAGGCCATGGCCAGGGCCGCCAGCAACCCCAGCCCGATGCCGATGCCTGGCATGGCCGGCAGCCTAGGGCAGCGCTCGTCGCCGGCGGCGGCGAATCGCTGATCGCCTCACGCGGCCGCCTCGTCGGAGCCGTCCTGGTCGCCGGCGAGTTCCGGCGGGCAGGCCGCCTGTACCAGCAGGGCCAGCAGCCGGCTGCAGCGCACCGCCCGCGGCAGCGCCGCCAGGTCACTGCGGCTGATCCGGCACCAGGCCGCCAGGTCGGCCGGGTCCCGGCCCGACGCCAGCAGTCGCCGCACCCGTTCGGCGGTGGCCCCGGCGGCGACCGGCTGGGCGGCGAGGTCGATCAGCCGCTGCTCGTCCAGCCCGAGCAGGAGGCGGGCGGACTCCGGAGAGATCCGGTGCGGCAGCCGTCCCTGCCGGCCGAAGACGAGGTGGCGCACCAGCGCCGGGGAGACCCCGGCGGCCAGTGCGAGCACCGGCCACGGCAGGCCGCTGGCGGCCTGGACCTGGCGCAGGTGGGCGCGGAACGGTGCGGCGAGCACCCAGGCGCCGGTGTCGTGAGCGAGTGTCATGTGTGCCTCCCGGGTCGGCTACCCGAGAAAGCCCTCGCGGCCGCCGGTTTGTGACAACCGACGGCCGCGAGATGTGCGACCAGCTGTGGCGGACGGCCCGCTGCCTCAGCGCTGGGCCTGGACGAAACCTGCCGACCGGGCGGCCTCGGCGCTGGTGAACCAGACGTCGGCGACCGCCTTGTCGTACCCGGCGGTACCGGGAGCCCGGTACTTGCGGGTGCGGGTGTTGGCCTTCACCACGAACCCCTCCGGCGGTTCGGAGCCCACGAAGGACTCCTCTCCGAAGGGGCTACCCGCGAAAGGGGCGGCATCGTCTCCCGCGTCGCCGGTGACCTCATCGGTCTCCTCGGCCAACTCCTCGGCTGCTTCCGCGGCGGCGTCGTCGGCCCGTGCCGCCGCGTCCTCGACGGCCTCGGCCACGTCCTCGGCCCGGTCCTCCACCCACTCCGCGGTGGCGCCGGCGGCCTCGCTGACCCGCTCGGCGCCCATCCGGGTCGCCTCCGAGACGGCCTCGGCGGCCTGCTCGACGCGGTCGGCAGCAGCCTCGGCCGGGCTGGGCTCGCCGATCGGGTCGGCGACGTAGGCGTCGGCGGGGGAGTGCGCGTGCCAGCCCTCCGACGGCGGGGCGAGCAGCTTGCGGATCGCCACCGTCACCCCGGCGGCCAGCGCGCCGGCGAGCAGCAGCTTGCCCAGCACACCCGGCCAGCGGCGGGCCTTGCGGCGGGAGGCCTTCTCGGCCTTGCGCATCTCCTTGGAGACCACGGCGGTCGCCAGGGCGAGCTTGGCGGCAGCCTCGGCGGCCAGCGGCTGGGCGGCGGCGTCGCGCAGTGCGCCCGCCACCCGCGGCAGGACGTCGTCCTGCACCTTGGAGCGCGCGCCCTCCACGATCGGCGGGATCCGGCCCAGCACGTCGTCCACCACGGGGCGGACGGTACCCACGGCGTGGTCGACCGCGGGCGGGACCGAGTGCAGCGCGTCATCGATCACCGGCTGGACCTTGCCGAGCGCTCCGGAGGCCATCCGGGCGCCGCGGATCTGGGCGTCGCGCAGGACGGGCTTGACCCGGGAGTAGGCGTCCGTGGCCAGCTCGGCCGACAGCCGCCGGGCCTCCTCGGTGAGCGGGCCCAGGTAGTCCCCGGCCTGGTCGATCAGTGGGGCGAGTCGTTCCGCGGCCTCAACTATCGCGTCGGAGGCCTTCCGGGCAGCGACCTGGGTGGTGTCCTCAACGGTGTTCACGAACTTGCTGCGGGCCATGCTTCCTCCGGTTTTCCGACTCGGTGACGTGCGTCCACGCAGTCCCAACCGTACTCGGCGGACACCGAGCGGGGGTAGGGAATCTGGGAGGATAGGGACGACACCGACGAAAGGACGCCCCCGTGGCCCAGACCGCAACCCTGCATACCAATCACGGCGACATCGTGATTACCCTGTTCCCCGACCATGCCCCCAAGACCGTGGCGAACTTCGTCGGCCTGGCGACCGGAACCAAGGAGTACATCGACCCGAGCACGGGCGAGCCGACCACCGGCAACTTCTACGACGGACTCGTCTTCCACCGGGTCATCGACGGCTTCATGATCCAGGGCGGCGACCCGCTCGGTAACGGCACCGGCGGCCCCGGCTACAAGTTCGGCGACGAGATCCACCCCGAACTGGTGTTCAACCGTCCCTACCTGCTCGCGATGGCGAATGCGGGCCCGGGGACCAACGGTTCGCAGTTCTTCATCACCGTCGTGCCGACACCGCACCTGAACCGGCGTCACACGATCTTCGGCGAGGTGCTGGACGAGGCCTCCCAGCGTGTGGTCGACGAGATCGCCGCCGTGCCGACCGGACGGATGGACCGCCCGGTGGAGCCGGTCGTGATCAACTCGGTCACCGTCACCGAGTAACAACTGTGCTGTGGGTCCGGCCGAGGCTTCGGCCGGGCCCGTGGCCTGTCCGGCGGGCTCAGCTGTCGCCGAGGGAGAAGGCCGCCTCCAGGTCGATGGTGGAGTAGGTCCGGAAGGCGACGTGGGTCTCGGTCTCGAGCACCCCGGGCACCTTGTTGAGCTGGTCGGCGATCGTGGCGGCCACATCGTCCATCGTCCGGACCCGGACCAGTGCGATCAGGTCGATGGTGCCGGTCACCGAGTAGACCTCGGACACCGCCGGGATGTCGGCGATCTGCTGGGCCACCTCGGGGATGCGGGCGGTTTCGGCCTTGACGAACACGAGCGCGGTGATCATGGCGGCATCCTATGCGGCGCGGCCGGACGGTTCAGCCGGCGCGGAGTTCACCCAGGGCCAGTTCGCCGAGTTGGCCCTCAGCCAGGCCGCAGTGCACCGGCCAGCTCCAGGTGCCCTCGATCTCGATCAGCCGGACGCCGGGTTGTTCCAGCCAGGCGGCCACCCGCTCGGTCTCCTCGACCAGCGCCGAGCCGGCCGGGCCGATCCCGGGGAGGACGGTCTCGGCGGTCGCCACCGCATCCCTGGCCACCTGCTGGGGGACCTCGCCGGGGTGCGCCACCGCCGCCGCGGCCAGCCGGCCGTAGCGCACCACATGGATCTCCCAGTTGGCGCCCACCCGGCGGGCGGCGACGATCTGGGAGCAGCCGGCCAGGCTCGCCAGCCGGTGGTGGCGGACGGTCGCGGCCAGGAAGCCGCGCAGCCGTGCGGTGAGCACGTTGGCCTCCTCGTAGCGCAGTTGCTGGACCAGCGCCTGCAGCCGCGGCCGGACGGCGGCCAGGACGGGCCGGACGTCGAGGTTCAGCGCCGAACGGACCTGGTCGGTCAGCGCGGCGTAGTCCGGCTGGCTGATGGCGAGCTGGCAGGGCGCGCTGCAGCGTCCCAGTTCGCCCAGCATGCAGGCCGGGCTGGGCGTGCGCGGTGACAGCCGGGCGGTGCACTGCCGGATCGGGTAGGCGTCGTGTAGCACCGCGACGGTCTCCTCGGCGGTGCTGCGCCGGTGGAAGGGCCCGAAGTAGGTGGCGCCGTCGCCGGCGACCTTGCGGACTATCGACAGCCGTGGGAAGGGTTCTCGGGTGACCTTGACCCAGTGCTGGCGCTCGGGGAATTTGGAGCGCCGGTTGTACCGAGGGGAGTGGGCGGCGATCAGGCGGAGCTCCAGGACCTCAGCCTCCAGGTCGGTACGGCACACCGTGGTCTCCACCCCGGTGGCGATCCGCACCATCTCGTCGATCCGCGGCCTGGTCTCGGCGGCGGTGAAGTAGCTGCGCACCCGGTTGCGCAGGTTGCGGCTCTTTCCGACGTAGAGCACCTGCCGCCGCACCACGCCGGCGGCGTCGGGCAGGTCGGCGACGAACTGGTAGATCCCCGGTGCCGCGGGCACGCCGCTGGCCAGGGTGCGCTTGGCGCGCCGTTCGGGGGAGACCCGCCGGGTGCACTCCAGCAGGTCGGCCAGCGTGGTCACGCCCAGGTTGCCGACCCGTTCCAGCAGGTAGTGCAGGACGTCGACGGTGACCCGGGCGTCCGACAGCGCCCGGTGGTTGGCCTCGTGGGAGGACTGCACCAGCCGGGCGAGGGTGGACAGCCGGACATTGGGCACCTCGTCGCGCAGCAGGACGCTGCGCGCCAGCCCGACCGTGTCGACCACCTCCGGGGACGGCCACGGGTAGCCGTGGGCCTGGCAGGCCCGCTTCAGGAAGCCGATGTCGAAGGCGGCGTTGTGCGCCACCAGCACGCAGTCGCGGGAGAACTCCAGCCAGCTCGGCATCACCTCGCCCAGGCGGGGGGCGCCGGCCACCATCGAGTCGGTGATCCCGGTCAGGACGGCGATCAGCGCGGGGATCTTCGTCTCCGGGTTCACCAGCGTCTGGAACTCGCCGAGCACCTGGCCGCCGCACACCTTGACCGCCCCGAACTCGGTGATCGTCGCCTCGGGTCCGCTGCCGGTGGTTTCCAGGTCCACGACGCAGAACGTGACCTGGGACAGGGCGGGGGAGAGGTCGTCGAAGCTGGGTTGGGCAGGAGCCGGAATCACACTGGTGACATTAGGCAGGTCCTCTGACAACGCCCGATCAACACTCGGCGCGGGCGGGCACCCACCACAGGGAGGCGCCGACCTGCGAGGTCGTCAGGGCGTAGAGCCGGTCGCCGACCGCGGCCAGGGCGGTGGTGCGGCCCGGCGGGGCGGGGGAGGTGCGCCACTGCCCGTCGCACAGCCAGGCGGCGATCGGCGGTTCGGTGTCGGCGACCACCACCGGTGTGTCCCCGGCCAGCGCGACCAGGACGAGCGGGTCGGTGGCCTTCCCCCCGCCGCCGGGCAGGACGCTGCCGCGGGAGCGGCCTGCGGCCGGGTCGACCTGCCACACCACCGGGCTGCCGCGGACCCGGCCCGCCGCCCAGCAGTCGGCGCTGCCACAGGTCACCGCCGTCGCCTGGGCGAGCCCGGTCGCCGTGGCGAGCTGTTCGGGCAGTTCCAGCGGGAGCGCCTGCCACGTCCCCGCGAGCCGGCCCGACCACAGCATCGGCTGTTGCAGCACCTCGCCGGCCAGCCCGGTCTCGGCACCGGCGATCAGGACCAGGTCGCCGCGGGAACCGGCCGCCCGGAAGGTCAGCGCCCGGTCCGGGTTGCTGCGCAGGACCGGGTCGAGCGCCGGCTCCCGGCTCCATCGGGAGCCGGTCAGCGTCCACAGGGCCGCGTCGAAGCCCGCGATGCCGGCGCGGCTGCCGACCACGATCGGGTGTCCCGGGTCACCGACGATGCCCAGCAGCGGCCCGGCCTCGTGCCCGCCGAAGGTGCTGAACGGCTGCTCGACGTCACGCACCGGGCCCTCGACCGGTCCCTGCCAGAAGGTCCACCGCTGGTTGCCGTGGGCGCCGCCGCGGGCGACCCCCAGGGCCCGCAGGTTCGCACCGTCCGGGCTGAGGAGGACGAGGGCGGCGGCGGCAGCGTAGCCGCCGCTCGCCACCAGCTCGACCGGACGGAGCCGCCCGCTCGCGTCCAGCCTGCCCATGTAGGGCCCCGCGCCGGAGGGGCGCTGGCCGCCCACGAGCAGGTCATCACCCAGCGCCGCCAGCGACGCCGGACGGACCCCCTCCGGCAGGGACACCTCCTGCCAGACCGGCCCGGGGACGGACGCGCACCCGGCCAGGACGGCGGCGGCCAGCCAGCCGATGGCGGCGACCGCGCGGTGGCGGGTGGGCATGGCGGACAACCTAATCCAGCGGTCCTCGCAGGGGGAGGGCTCGCCCGCCGTGCCGAAACTGTCAGTGCCGCCCGGCAGGCTGAGCGTCATGGACACCCTGCATGTCGACTGCGCCAGCTGCCGGGCCCGCGGCCCCGCCTGCTCCGACTGCGTGATCTCGGTCCTGCTCGGGCCGGTCAGTGCCGATGTCGAGCTCGACACCGACGAGGTCGGCGCCCTCGAGGCGATGGCCCGCTCCGGGCTGCTGCCGCCGCTGCGCCTGGTCCGTCCGACCTCCCCGCCCACGCCGGCCTGGATCCCCGACGAATCCGGCGAGGGGTTTGCTTCGACCGCTACCTTCCCTTAGGGTTTTCTCAGATTTGCTTCAGCCGGTGTTCACCGGCCACGGGAGGGTTTGTTCATGGCGTTGCCTGTCTGGCTCAGGTCCGCACTTGCGGTCCTGGCCGCCGGGGTGCTGGCGACCGGTCTTGCGGTCCCCGCCCAGGCCGACCCCACCACGCCGCCCAAGACCATCAAGGATGCCAAGGCACAGGTCGTCCAGCTGGAGACCGAGGCGGCAGCCATCGAGGAGGACTACGAGCAGGCCGAACTGAAGCTGGCCGAAGGCAAGCGTCGCCTGAAGGCGCTGCGCGCCGACATCGCGGCCCAGCAGGCCAAGGTCGACGAGCTGGCCGGACAGGCCCGGGTGATCGCCCTGCGCCAGTTCCAGGGCCGCGGGCTCGACACCACCGTCGAGCTGTTCACCCAGACCGATCCGGATGCCTTCCTGGGGCGGCTGTCGACGGCCAACAACGTGGACGCCAACCTGAACTACACCCTGCAGGAGCACCAGGCCCAGCAGGCCAACCTGGTCGAACTCAAGCGGGCCGCCGAGGCCGAGGTCGCCGCCCTGGCCGACGAGGAGGAGCGGCTGAAGAAGCTGGACGCCGAGATCGAGCGCCGCATCGACGAGGCCGAGGCCCTGGTCAACCGGATGACTGAGGCCGAGCGTCGCCAGTTGGCGGCCCGCGACGGCGCCCGTGCGTCCTTCGACCTGAGCGAACTCAGCGACGGCGAGGCGAGCGCCAAGATCAAGAAGGTGATCGCTTACGCGGTCTCCCGGGTGCCGGGGGGGCAGTACGTCCGTGGCGCGTCCGGTCCGACCAACTTCGACTGCTCCGGCCTGATGCTGGCCGCCTACCGGCAGATCGGGATCTCGCTGCCGCACTCGTCCCGCGCCCAGTCGCGGATCGGCCGGCCGGTGTCCCGCTCCGAGCTCAAGCCCGGCGACCTCATCTTCTGGTACAACCCGATCCACCACGTCGGGATGTACATCGGCAACGGCAAGATCGTCCACGCCCGGAACCCGCGCAACGACCTGGTCATCCAGTCGCTGGCGTCCTACCCCGCCCCGTGGTCCGGCGCCCGGCGGGTCATCGGCTGACCGCGCCGCCGTCGAATCCTGCCGTCCGGGTCACGCGCCTCCGGGCCGGGGCGCTGACCGCCGGCGTCCTGCTGGCAGCCTGCGCATCCTGCACCGCCCCGGCTGCGAACCCCACCGCTGACCCCACCCCCGGGCCCACGCTGGTCGCCGTACCGGCCCGCTCCGGAACCCTGCTGGCCCCGTCCGAGCTGCCCGACGACGCCCGGCAGGAGTGGGTCGACCGCCTCGACCGGACCACGCAACGGCTCGCCTCCGCCGGACTCGAGCCCCTCGACGACGACTGGGACGGACAACTGCTCGTCGAGTTGCCCGCCACCGCGCAGGCCTACGCCCAACTCGCTGGCGCGGACAGCGCCGACGCCGCCGCGATCAGCCACTGCCCACCCGCCGGGGCACGGATCACGGTCAACCCTGCCGTCGGCGACGAGGACCCCGCCTACCTCGACACCCTGCTGCTGCACGAGGGCGTGCACATCGCCACCGGCTCCAGTTGCGCCGGCGGCCGCGCCCCGCAGTGGGTCGAGGAAGGGCTGGCCGAATGGGTGGCCTGCGAACCCGACGCCGACTGCCTGGCGGCCGCCGACGAGTGGGTCGCCCACCACCTGGCAGAGAACGGCACCCCGGCGGGCCTGCCCGAGGACGCAGAGTTCCGCGGCTCACCGCGCCAGGTCTCGGCCGCCTACGCGCTGGCCCGCCAGGCCGTCGCCAGCGCGGTCGAACGGCTGGGCCGGCCCGCGACGATGGCCCTGCTCGCCACCTACTACCGGGGAGCGGCCGAACCCGACCAGACGCAGCGGTTGACGGCGTGGTACCTGGCCGACCTGCAGCAGCTCAGCGGGAATGCGCCGCGATGAAGTCCAGCGACTCGGTGAAGATCTGCTCCCGGTCGTAGTCCAGGGTCGCCACGTGGTAGCTGCGGGCCAGTTCCCGCACCGTCACCTCGTCGCTGGACAGGTGGGTTGCGAGGTAGTCGGCGGAGGAGCCGGGGAGCACATGGTCGGCACCGGACCTGAAGACCAGGGTCGGGCAGATGACCAGATCGAGGCTCGCCCGGACGTCGGCGAACAGCTGGAACAGCGACGCCGCCGGCCGCAACGGGGTCTGGTCATACCCGTGGCGCAGCGTGCCGGGCTGCGCCACGTCATGGGCGCGGGAGGGGACCCGCCCCAGGACCAGCGAGGCGAACGGCACCAGCCGGTACAGCGGGTAGGACAGCAGGCCTGGGTTGACCAGCACCAGTCCGGCGACCTTGTCCTGGTGGTGGGCGGCCAGCCGCAGCGCCAGGGAACCGCCCATCGAGTGCCCGGCGACGAAGACCTGGTCGGTCTCGGCGGCGAGGGTGAGCAGTTCCCGCTCGGCGGCGTCGTACCAGTCCCGCCATCGGGTGGCCTGCAGTTCCCGCCAGGTCGTGCCGTGGCCCGGAAGCCGCGGCAGGGACACCCGGTAACCGGCGTCCGCGGCCAGTTTCGCCCATTCCCGCAGCGCGTGCGGTGAGCTGTTGAACCCGTGCAGGAAGAGCACCGAGATCCGTCCGCGGCCGGCGTTGAAGGGCTGCGCGAACTCGGCGACCGTCATGAGGTCATGCTAACCAGCGCGGCGTCACTATTGTGTTCGGCGGGTTGCCAAGCGGAAGGCAGAGATGCTCTACCAGTTCTTCAAGACCGCGCTGTTCCGGCCGGTGGTCAAGTACCTGATGCGAGCCACGATTGAGGGCGGGGACAACATCCCGGCGACCGGCGGGGCGCTGCTGGCGATCAACCACCCGGCCACCTCGGAGACCTACGTCGTCCCGGCGATGATCGAGCGCAGGCTCGTCTTCCCGGCGAAGGCCGAGTTGTTCAAGGGCAATCGCGGCCTGGGCTCGAAGGTCGTCGCCTGGTTCCTCAAGGCCGTCGGGCAGGTGCCGCTGGACCGCTCCGGCGGGCGGACCTCGCTGGAGGGGCTGCGCCCGGTTTTGGACGTGCTCGCCTCGGGCGGCCTGGTCGGCATCTTCCCCGAGGGCACTCGCTCGCCCGACGGAAGGCTGTACCGCGGCAAGACGGGGGTCGCGCGGATGGCACTGGCCGCCGGCGTCCCGGTCGTCCCGATCGCGGTCTCCAACACCCAGACGGTCCGCCGGCTCGGGATCCCGTGGGTGAGCCGGCCGCGGATCGCCGTCGGTGAGCCGCTGGACTTCAGCGCGTCCGCCGGCCTGGCCGAGGACCCCGCCACCATCCGCCGGGTCACCGACGAGGTGATGGCAGCGATCCAGCGGCTCTCCGGCCAGCAGTACGTGGACGTCTACGCCAGCTCGGTGAAGCACGGCGCCATCTCGGCCGAGGAGGCCGAACGACACGTCCTGCCCCGCCCGGGGGCCACCGGGCCGGTTCCGCCCGCAGCGAACCCGTGAGCAGACGCCGGTCCGCAGCCCGCTGCCGCGTATCCTGACCCGCGTGGTTGACTCGATCCCCTCGCTGACCGAACTGCGTCGACGCCCGGTGGCCCAGCAACCGCTCTACCCCGAGCCGGGCGCTCTTGAGGCGGTGCTGGCCGAGCTGCGGACGCGTCCGCCGCTGGTCTTCGCCGGGGAGTGCGACGAGCTGCGCCGCCGGATCAGCGACGTCGCTGCCGGCCGTTCCTTCCTGCTGCAGGGCGGGGACTGCGCCGAGACCTTCGGGTCGGTCACCGCGGGCGACATCCGCGGCAAGCTGCGGGTCCTGCTGTCCATGGCGGTGGTGCTCACCTACGCCGCGCAGATGCCCGTCCTCAAGCTCGGACGGATGGCCGGCCAGTACGCCAAGCCGCGCTCCAAGGACACCGAGACCCGCGACGGGGTGACCCTGCCGGCCTACCGTGGCGACGCCGTGAACGGGCTGGAGTTCACCGCGGAGGCCCGCCGGCCCGACCCGCACCGGCTGATGGAGGTCTACAACCACTCCGCCGCGACCCTGAACCTGCTGCGCGCCTTCGTCACCGGCGGCTTCGCGGACCTGCGGGCGGTGCACACCTGGAACCGCGACTTCGTGCGCAACTCCAACGTGGAGGAGCGCTACGAGCAGATGACGTCCGAGATCGAGCGGGCGCTGGCCTTCATGGTCGCCTGCGGCGTGGACAACGACTCGTTGCGCACGGTCGACTTCTACTCCTCCCACGAGGCCCTGCTGCTCGACTACGAGCACGCGCTGACCCGGATCGACTCCCGCACCGGCACCCCGTACGACACCAGCGCCCACATGGTCTGGATCGGCGAGCGGACCCGGCAGCTGGACGGCGCCCACGTCGAGTTCTTCCGCCACGTCCGCAACCCGCTGGGGCTGAAGATCGGCCCTGCCGCCACCGCCGACGAGGTGGTGGCGCTGTGCGAGCGGCTCGACCCGCACCACGAGGCGGGCCGGCTGACCGTGATCACCAGGATGGGAGCGGGCCGGATCCGCGAGGTTCTGCCGCCCATCGTCGAGGCCGTCGAGGCGACCGGACGCAAGGTCGCCTGGGTCTGCGACCCGATGCACGGCAACACCTTCGAGACCTCGCTGGGCTACAAGACCCGCGCCTTCAGCCAGGTCGTCGACGAGGTGCACGGCTTCTTCGACGTCCACGAGGCGCTCGGGACGTGGCCCGGCGGGGTGCACATCGAACTCACCGGGGACGACGTCACCGAGTGTGTCGGAGGCGTCGACGAGCTGGTCGAGGCCGACCTCGCCAACCGCTACGAGACCGCCTGCGATCCCCGGATGAACCGCAACCAGGCCCTGGAGCTGGCCTTCGTCGTCGCCGAACGGCTCACCAGCGGCCGGATCCTGCGCCACAACCCGGTCCAGGAATTCCACGTCGAGGACTTCTGAACCACCAACCCGGGAGGACGCCGACCGTGATCGACCTGCGCAGTGACACCCTCACCCGCCCGACGCCGGGGATGCGGGCGGCGATGGCGCAGGCCGACGTCGGCGACGACGTCTACGGCGAGGACCCGGCGCTGAACGCCCTGCAGGAGCGCGTCGCCGCGCTGCTGGGCCACGAGGCCGGCCTGTTCACCCCGTCGGGGTCGATGGCCAACCTGCTCGGGATCTGGGCGCTGGTCGAGCCGGGCCAGGAGGTGGTCTGCGACGTCCGCGCGCACATCGCCCGAGCCGAGATGGGCGCCCACGCCGCCCTGCACGGGGTCACCATGCGCACCTGGGACTCCGCGGACGGGGTCGCCTCCGCGGCCACCATCGCCGACCTGGTCACCCCGGACGCCGGGCCGTACCTGGTCTCCACCGCCGCGGTGGCGCTGGAGAACACCCACAACTTCGGTGGCGGCACCGTCCAGCCGCTGGCGGAGCTGGCCGCGATCTCGACGCTGTGCCGCGGCGCGGGGATCGCCCTCCACCTGGACGGCGCCCGGTTGTGGAACGCCCACGTGGCCACCGGGGTGCCGCTGGCCGAGTACGGCTCGCTGTTCGACACCGTGAGCGTCTGCTTCTCCAAGGGGCTGGGCGCGCCGGTCGGCTCCATGCTGGTCGGGCCGGCCGAGCTGATCACCAGGGCCCGCATCCAGCGCAAGCGACTCGGCGGCGGGATGCGGCAGGCCGGGATCCTCGCGGTCGCCGCCGACTACGCCCTGGACCACCACCTCGACCGGCTCGCTGCCGACCACGAAGCGGCCGCCGGGTTCGCCGCCGCGGTGGCCGAGACGGTCCCGGGTGCGGTCGACCCGGCCGCGGTGCAGACCAACATCGTCGTGCTCGACACCGCCACCACGCCGGCGACGGCGGTCGTGGCGGCCGCGCGGGACCGCGGCGTGCTGCTCTCGGCGGTCGGTCCCCGCACGGTCCGGGCCGTCACCCACCTCGACGTCAGCCTCGACGACTGCGTCACTGCCGGCCGGATCGTCGGCGAGCTGCTGGGGACGCCGTGAGGGCGGCGGTGCTCGGCTCGCCGGTGGCGCACTCGCTCTCACCGGTCCTGCACAACGCCGGGTACGCCGCCGCCGGACTGGCCGACTGGAGCTACGACCGCCACCGGGTCGAGGAGGCCGAGTTACCCGGCTTCGTGACCGGTCTGGACGCGCAGTGGCGCGGCCTGTCACTGACCATGCCGCTCAAGCGGGCCTGCCTCGCCGTCGCCGACCGGGTGACCGCACCGGCGCAGCGGGCGGGCGCCGGCAACACCCTGGTCCGGGAGCCGGACGGTTCCTGGACGGCGCACAACACCGACATCGGCGGGCTGGTGGACGCGCTGCGGCCGCACTGGCGACCAGGCTGGGACACCGCCGCGGTGCTCGGCGGTGGCGCCACCGCGCGGTCCACGCTGCTGGCGCTGGCCGACCTGGGCGTCCGCCGGGCCCGGCTCTACCTGCGCACCCCGGCCCGGGGCGCGGAGGTCGCCGACTGGGCGGCGGCGATCGGCCTGACGACCGGGATCGAGCTGCGTCCGCTGCCGCAGTGGGGCGCGGGTGACGAACCGGTCGTCGTCTCGGCCCTGCCCCCGGTCGCCGGGGTCGCCGACGGGCTGACCACGAGCCGCGACGGCCTGCTGTTCGACGTCGTCTATGCCGACTGGCCCACCCCGCTGGCCCGGGCGGCCGAGCGCGCCGGGATGACGGTGGTCGGCGGCCTGGAGCTGCTGCTGCACCAGGCTGCCCGGCAGTTCGAGCTGTTCACCGGCGTCGCAGCCCCGCTGGCGGCGATGCGGGCCGCGGGCCTGGCCGCCCTGGCGGGGCAGCCGACCAGTGGCGGAGGTGCCCGATGATCGTTCTGATCGGCTTCATGGGCGCCGGCAAGAGCACCATCGGCCAGGAGTTGGCGACCCGGCTCGGCCGCCGGTTCGTCGACGCCGACGACGTGATCGAACGCAGCGTCGGGCTGCCGATCGCCGACATCTTCCGCGGCTGGGGCGAGGAGGGCTTCCGCGAGATCGAAGCCAGAGTCGTCCGCGAGCAGTTGGCCGGCGCGGACGCCGTCCTCGCGCTGGGCGGGGGAGCGGTCACCACCGCCGCCGTCCGCGAGGCGCTGGCCGGCCACGACGTCGTCCTGCTCGACATCAGCCTGGCCGACGCGCTCGGCCGGGTGGGCGGGGACGCGGCACGGCCGATGCTGGCCCGCCCCGACCTGGCCGAGATCTTCGCCGAGCGCGCCGTGCATTACGACCGGCTGGCCAGCGTCCGGGTCCCGGTCGCGGGTCGTTCGGTCACCGAGGTGGTCGAGGCGGTGGTGGCCGCCCTGGAGGGCGACGGCGCGCCGGTGCTGGACCGTGACTCACCCGACGCGGGAGAGTAGCCCCATGGACGTCCTGGTCATCAACGGCCCCAACCTGAACACCCTCGGCACCCGCGAGCCGGAGGTCTACGGCAGCACGACCCTGCCCGAGGTCGAGGCGGCCCTGATCGCCCAGGGCGCGGCCGCCGGGCTGAGCGTGGACACCTTCCAGAGCAACCACGAGGGCGCCATCATCGACCGGCTGCACGAGGCCCGGACCGACGGCACCCGGTTCGTCATCATCAACCCGGGGGCACTGACCCACACCTCGATCGCGCTGCGGGACGCCCTGGCGGCCGCCGCGGTGCCCTTCGTCGAGGTGCACATCTCCAACGTCCACGCCCGCGAGGAGTTCCGGCGGCATTCCTACGTCAGCGGACTCGCGGCCGGAGGCCTGTTCGGTTTCGGCACCCACGGCTACCACCTGGCGATGGAGTACGTCATCCTGCAGCTGAGCGGCGACGACTCCGGCGACCTCGCGCCGCTGGGCTGAGCCGCCGCCCGGTGCGCGGAACGGCGGCCCGATCCGGCAGTGCCCGCCGGGCGGTGCTGGCCTAGGCTGGGGGCCATGCAGATCACCCACCTGGGGCATTCCGCGGTGCTGGTCGAGGTCGCCGACCGCCGGATCCTGTTCGATCCGGGCAACTTCTCCGACGCCTGGCACGGGCTGACCGACCTCGATGCCGTCCTGGTCACCCACCAGCACCCCGACCACGTCGACCCGGCCGCGGTGCCGGCGCTGCTGGCGGCCAACCCCGGGGCGCAGGTCCACGTCGAGCCGCAGGTGCTGGACGTCGTCGACCTGCCCGGCGCGACCCCGCTCGCGGCCGACAGCTCCGTCGACCTGGGCGGCGGCGTCCGGGTCGAGGCGGTCGGCGGGTGGCACGCGGTGATCCACGCCGACATCCCCCGGATCGGCAATGTCGGGCTGGTGCTCAGCGCGCCGGGTGAGCCGACCCTGTTCCATCCCGGGGACAGCCTGGCGACGATCCCGTCCGGCATCGACGTGCTGGCGATCCCTGCCTACGGCCCGTGGGCGGCGATGAAGGAGACGATCGACTTCGTCCGGGCGGTCGGTGCCCCGCAGGGCTTCCTGATCCACGAGGGCCTGCTCGGCCCGCGGGGCTGGAAGCTGGCCTATGACCGGCTGGGTGGGATGGGCCCGTCCGCGCTGGTCGACCTGCGCGACGGCAGCCCCTGGACGCCCGGGAACTGAGCGGCCCGTACGCCCGGCGTCGCCAGCGTGTTCCGGCGCCGGGTCAGGTGATGTAGATCGTCACGGTGGAGCCCTCGGGGGCCTCCTTGCCGCTGCCGGGGTCGGTGTAGGCGACCAGGCCGAGGAAGTTGGCGATCTGGGACACCTTGACCTTGAAGCCGGCCTTCTTGAGCACCTTGCTGGCCTCGTCCACGCTCATGTACTTCACGTAGGGCACCTTCACCATCACCGGTCCCTTGGAGACGGTGAAGCTGATCGTGCCGCCGCGCGGCACCTCGCCCTTGGCCGGCTTGGAGGAGATCACCGAACCGGCGGGGATCGTCTTGTGGTTCTTCTCGCCGGCGATCTCGACGGTGAGACCGGCCTCCTCGTAGTGGGCCTTGGCCTGGTCGAAGGGCTTGCCCTTGAAGCTGATGACCTCCACCGGGGCGGGCCCCCGGGAGACGCTCAGGTCGACCTTGGTCTGCGGCTTCACCCGCTCACCCGGCTCGACCGAGCTGTGGAAGACCGTGCCGGACTTCGCGGTGTCGTGGTAGCTGGTGGTGACCTCACCCAGGGCCAGGTGGTTCTCCTCGAGGGCGGCCTGGGCCTCCTCGGGGGTCATCCCGACCACGTCCGGCATCTCGTAGCGCTCGGGACCCTTCGAGAGGTAGGCGATCACCGTCCCGCCGCGCAGGATCGGCGCGCCGGCAACCGGGTTGGTCCGGATCACCTGGCCGACCCCGACGGTCTCGGAGTAGTCCTCGTCGAAGTCCACCGTCAGACCGTGCTCGGCCGCCAGCGCGACGGCGGCGTCCTGGGTCAGCTCGGAGAAGGACGGTGTCTCGGTGTACCGGCCCTGGAACATCCACCAGCCGCCGACGCCGAGCGCCGCGGTGACCACCAGCACGATCGCCAGGGTGAGCGCGCCCCGGCGGCGGCGCTGCGCCTGGCGCTGGCGCAATTGCCGGGCCGACGGTGAGGGCAGGTCGGGGCGGTTGTCGTAGTAGGGCATCCCGTCGGCGACCGGCGGGTGGCCGGGGCTGACCGGGGTGGACGGGGTGAACCGCAGGGTCGCGGTGCGCTGGATGGTCCCGGTGGGGGGCGCTGCCGACCGGGTCGCGGCGCCGACCACGGCGGGGACCTGCTCGGTCGGCTGCTCGGCGGCGTCCAGGGTGGTCACCCGCATCGCGGCGGACAGCGCCGGGTCGTCCATCACCCCGTCGGCCAGCGCCCGCCGGGCCCGCCGGGCGTGGTCGAGCATGACGGTGGCGTCGGCCGGCCGGGCGGTGCGGTCCCGGGTGGTGGCGCTGGTGACCAGGGCATCCACGTAGGGCGGGATGCCGCCTCGCGACTCCCGCCAGGACGGCGTCATCTGCGAGGACGGTGCCGGGATCTCGTTGTGGACGTGGCTGTAGGCGACCTGGATCGGGGTCTCGCCGGTGTGCGGCTTGCGTCCGGTCAGCATCTCGAACAGCACGACGCCGAGGGCGTACACGTCGGCGCGGGTGTCGCCCTTGCCGGTGGTGACCAACTCGGGGGCGATGTAGGACACGGTGCCGATCAGCGTCCCGGTCTGGGTGGCGGTGTGGGCGGTGACCGCGCGGGCCAGCCCGAAGTCGGCGACCTTGATCTGGCCGCGGTCGGAGATCAGGACGTTCTCCGGCTTGATGTCGCGGTGGATGATCCCGGCCTCGTGGGCAGCGGCCACCGCGTTGATCACCGGCAGCAGCAGGTCGAGCGCCCGGGCGGGCTCCATCGGGGCCTCGCGGGTGATCACGTGCCGCAGGGTGCAGCCCTCGACGTACTCCATGACGATGTAGGGACGCCCGGCGTCCATGCCCTGGTCGAAGACGGCCACCACGTTGGGGTGGGAGAGCCGGGCGGCGGCGCGGGCCTCGCGGTCGAAGCGGGAGACGAAGTCGGTGTCCCCGCCGAGGCTGTCGTGCATCACCTTGATCGCGACGGTGCGGGTCAGCCGGCGGTCGGAGGCCAGGTAGACGGTGGCCATGCCGCCCCGGGCCAGCTTGCGGAGGATCTCGTAGCGTCCGTCCAGCACATGGCCCACCAAGGGGTCGCCATTGCTCATGATCGTCACGTCGGCTCCGGACACGTCGGGGAAGAAGGCCGTCCAGACCTGCGGCACTGATTCTAGGAGGCGCCGGCAAGTTGGTGCCGCTGACTCGCCGGGGGCGTAGGGCTGCCCGTGGGCAGTTGGTCCCGTCCGCCCTAGGGTGGTGGCGTGACCGTACTGCTCGGCATTGCCGCCCGGATGCGCCTCGCGCGCCTGCTGCTGATCACCGACCTGCGAACCGAACAGGGGGACCTGCCCGAGTTCGTCGCGGCCACCCTGGCCGCCGGGGTCGACATCGTCCAGTTGCGCGACCCACGGGCCGACGACCAGCAGTTGGCGGACGCGTTCACCCGGGTCCGCGAGGTGGTGCAGCAACGCAAGGCGCTGCTCGGCCTGTTCGACGCCGTCGGGGTCGCCGAGCAGGCGCAGGCCGACCTGCTGCAGCTCTCCGAGCGCGGACCGGCTGCGACCGAGGCCCGCCGCAGCGTCCACCAGTGGGCGATGCTCGGCCGTTCCTGCCACTCCGGACGCCAGGTGGACGCGGCGCTGCGCGACCCGCAGGTCAACTACCTGACCGTGGGCCCCGTGGTGGGCGGCCTGTTCGGCTCCGGCGGGCTCGACCTGGTGCGCTACGCCGCGCGCCTGGCGCCGCCGTCCGAGCCGGCCTCGGACCCCTGGTTCGCGATCGGCGGGATCACCGCCGACAACCTCGACGACGTGCTGGCCGCCGGCGCCCGCCGGGTGGCGGTCTCCCGGGCGATCACCGACGCTCCCGACCCGGCGCAGGCCGCCGCCTCCCTCAAGCAGCGGCTGACCCGCGCCTGGCAGGAGGACCCGGACATGCAGCAGGTGGTCTTCGGCGCCCACCAGCCCTGACGGCACACGGGGACGGTTCTCCCGCACACGGGGACAGTCCTCCGACGCACCGGGACGGTCCCTGGCCGATCAGCTCTCCCGCTCGGCCGCGGTCCTGGCCAGGGTGACCAGGGCCTGCCGCGCCAGCTCGGTGACGGGTGCCTGCGCGAGGCCCGCGATCGCCTGTCCGGTGGCCTCGGTGATCGCGTCCTCCACCACCGCCAGAGCGCCGCTGTCGGCGATGATCCGCTGGGCCCGGGCGATGTCGTCCTCGTCGAGTGCCGGGGCGCCGGCGAGCTCGGCCAGCACCTCGGCCTCGGCCGGCGAAGCCAGCCGCAGCGCGTGGGCGAGCAGCGCGGTGAGCTTGCCTTCTCGCAGGTCCCCGCCGGCCGGCTTGCCGGTCACCTGTTCATTGCCGAAGATCCCGAGCACGTCGTCGCGCAACTGGAAGGCCCGGCCCACAGCCGAGCCATAGCGCTGCAGGGCCTCCAGCAGGTCCGGGCCGCCGCCGGCGAGTGCGGCGCCGAGCTGGAGGGGCCGGACGACGGTGTAGCGCGCGGTCTTGAACTCCAACACCTGGTCGACCTGACGCAGCACCTCCTCGGGCGCGGTGCGGGCGTCGCGGGCCGGGCGTGACTGCGCCTGGATGTCGAGGAACTGCCCGGTGGTGACCTCGGTGAGCACTGCCTCCATGATCGGACGGGCCGCCTCCACCGAGGCGGTCGGCAGCCCGCTGCGCCGGAACATCTCCTGCGACCAGACCAGCAGCAGGTCGCCCAGCAGGATGGCCCCGCCGCGGCCGAAGGCGTCGGAGTCGCCGCGCAGGCCGCGTCCGGCATGACCGGCGGCGAACTGGCGGTGGGCGGCTGGCAGCCCCCGGCGGGTGTCGGACGCGTCCATCACGTCGTCGTGCACCAGGGCGCTGACGTGCAGCAGGTCGAGGCTCGCGGCGGCCCGCACCAGGGGGCCGGGGTCGTCGGGGATACCGGCGACCGCCACCCAGCCCCAGGCGCAGAAGGCCGGACGCACCCGCTTGCCGCCGGCGGTGAAGCTCTCGGCGAGGTCGGCCAGCGGGGCGGCCCCGGCGCCGATCCCGGCCAGCACCTCACGCTGGCCGGCCAGGAAGTCGGAGATCGCCTGCGCGACGGCGGCGCGGAAGTCGTCGGAGAGCGGGTCAGCGGGGTCGAACATGCTCCGAAGCCTAAGGCCGGGCGGAGGGTCGCTCCGACCCGCCCTCGCGCAGGTTCGCGAGGATCTCGACGGTTGCCTTCGACCGGTTCAGGGTGAAGAAGTGCAGCCCCGGTGCGCCGCCGGCCAGCAGCCGATCGCACAGCCTGGTGGCGATCTCCAGCCCGACCTGCCGCACCGCGGCCGGGTCGTCCGCCACCGCGTGCAGCGCCGAGACGACCGGTTCGGGCAGCGCGGCGCCGGAGAAGGCGGCGAAGCGCTCGATCTGGGCGACGTTGGTGACCGGCTGGATGCCGGCCAGGATCGGCAGCTGGCAGCCGAGGGCGCGCACCCGGTCGACCATCCGGAAGTAGGCGTCGGCGTCGAAGAAGAGCTGGGTGATCGCGAAGTCGGCCCCCGCCTGCTCCTTCTCGGCCAGGATCCGGGCGTCCAGGGCGAAGTCGGAGTGCTCTGGGTGGGCGTCGGGGAAGGCGGCGACGCCGACGCAGAAGTCCCCGGTCGCCTTCACCAGCCGGACCAGCTCGGTGGCATTCGCCAGGCCCTCGGGGTGCCGCGACCAGGGCGCGGTCGGCCCGCCCGGCGGGTCACCGCGGACGGCCAGGATGTGGCGGACGCCGACCTCGGCGTAGGAGCGGATCGCCCCCTCCACCTCGGCGGTGGACTGGCTGACGCAGGTCAGGTGGCCCATGGTGCGAAGCGAGGTGCGCTCGGTCACCATCCGGGTCGCGTCGATGGTGCGGCTGCGGGTCGAGCCGGTAGCGCCGTAGGTGATCGAGACGAAGTCGGGTCCGAGCGGCTCGAGCTCGGTGATCGCCCGTTCGAGTTGCTGCTGACCGGCGTCGTCCTTCGGCGGGAAGAACTCGAAGGACATGGTGGGGTGGGCCCCCGACCTCAGCAGGTCAGCGATCGTCGGCGACGCGAGGGGGGTTCCGGACACGCCGGACACCCTAACCGACCTCCCGGACGGTGCGACCGCCAAGAGACAGGTCGGACG
Organism: Actinomycetes bacterium; assembly: GCA_023436925.1. Classification (GTDB taxonomy): domain Bacteria; phylum Actinomycetota; class Actinomycetes; order Propionibacteriales; family Propionibacteriaceae; genus Propionicimonas. Next base: position 7,221 of record JAEZHJ010000143.1, on the reverse strand, counting down.
TGCGGCCGGCGGCTACTGCTCGAACGGCAGGTCGAGGCCGTCGCGCCAGCGCGCGGAGCCGAGATCGGCCACCACCAGCCGCTGGGTGGGCCGGGTCAGTGCGACATAGAGGACGCGCTCCCCGCCGGGGGACTCCGCCACGATCTCGTCGGGGCCGAGCACCACGACCGCGTCGTACTCCAGGCCCTTGGCCGACAGCGGCGAGACCAGCGACACCCGGTCGCCGGCAGCGGCCAGCTGCGGCAACTCGGCGGCCGTGGCGACCAGCCCGGGCAGCCGCGAGGGGGCGGCGATTACGCCGATGGTGCCCTCGACCTGCCCGGCCAGGGTCCCCACCTGGCGGTCCAGCCAGTCGAGCACGCCGGAGGGGGTCACCTCGGCCAGGATCGGCTTGACCCCGGTCTCCCGGATCGCCCGGGGCAGGTCGGCGCGGGGAAAGGCCCGCTGCACGACGGGCGCGGCGACGTCGAAGACCTCGGCCGGGCTGCGGTAGTTGGTCGAGAGCCGGAAGAACCGCCGCGGGGCGGTGCCGGCCAGCTCGTCCATCGCCTGTTGCGACTCGTCGGGGTCCGGCCAGCTGCTCTGCGCCGGGTCGCCCACGATGGTCCAGCTCGCGTGCGCGCCCCGCCGGCGCAGCATCCGCCACTGCATCGGGCTGAGGTCCTGGGACTCGTCGACCAGGACGTGGGCGAAGGTGTCGTGCGGGTCGTCGTTGGGGTCGACCTGGCGGACGGGGCCCAGCAGGTCGGCGGTGGTGACCAGCTCGGACACCCCCGAGCCGTCGGGCAGGAAGACCAGCGGCTCGTCGGCCTCGTCCGGCGCGGACGGGCCCAGGATCGAGACCAGCTCGTCCAGCAGCGCGACGTCCGCCACGGTCCAGCGGTCCCCGGCCAGTCCCGCCGCCAGCGCCGCCTGAGCGGGGGCGTCGAGGATCCCGTCGGCGACCCGCGAGACCACCCTGGGGTCGGCCAGCCGGCGGAGCACCGTGGTGGCGTCCAGGTCGGGCCACCAGGCCTGCAGGAACATCCGGTAGGAGGCCGACGAGCTGACCAGGTCGGTCATCGTCGCCTGGTCCATGCCGAGTTCCTCGGGAAGCTGGGCGTACAGCGCCGCCATCACCTGGCTGACCGCCATGGGGCGGCCGGTGTTGGCCTTGGTGCGGGACAACACGTCCCGCCGGATCCGGTGCAGCGCCGCAGCATCGAGACTCAGCACCTCGCCCTTGACCGTGACCCGCAGCAGCGGCTCGCCCGCACCCTCCTCGACCAGCGGGAGGTCGACCAGCCGGCGCAGCACGCGCACCATCCGCAGGCTGCCCTTGACCGCGGCTGCGGCGGGGGAGTCCTGGACATCGCTGCCGAACCCGAGCACATCGGCGGCCACCTGGCCCAGGGCGCGCAGGGTCACCGAGTCCTCGCCCAGGGAGGGCAGCACCCGCTCGATGTAGTTCATGAACAGCGCGCTCGGGCCCACCACGAGGATCCCGCCGCGCTCGTAGCGGCGCCGGTTGGAGTAGAGCAGGTAGGCCACCCGATGCAGCGCGACGACGGTCTTGCCGGTCCCCGGCCCGCCGGCGATCACCGTCACCCCGGCATGGTCGGCGCGGATCGCCTCGTCCTGCTCGGCCTGAATGGTCGCGACGATGTCGCGCATCCGGTGACCGCGGGCCCGCTTCAGAGAGGCCATCAGGGCACCCTCGCCGACGATCACGAGATCACGCCGGGCCGAGGCGTCCAGCAGGTCGTCCTCGATCCCGGTGACCTTGTCGTTGCGGCAGCGCAGCACGCGGCGGCGCACCACGCCCATCGGTTCGGCGGCGGTGGCGCGGTAGAACGGTTCGGCGGCGCGGGCGCGCCAGTCGATCACCAGCGGCTCGTAGTCCTCGTCGCGGACCCCGATCCGGCCGATGTAGCTCGTCTCGCCCTCGGTGTTGTCCAGCCGGCCGAAGACCAGGCCCTCGTGCTCGGCGTCCAGCACGGCGAGCCGCCGCGCGGCCTGGAAGGCGAAGGCGTCCCGCTCGAACAGGGCGGTGCCGTCCTCCTCGCGGACATAGCTGTCGCGGTCGGAGGTGTAGATGCGCTGGCCGTGCCGGGCCGTGTTGCGGGCCGACCGGGTGGCCAGGTCGAGGTGGCGGTAGACCAGATCGACGTGGGCCTGCTCGATGGCGAGTTCCTGGGCAAGGGTGGAGGTGGTGGCAGCACCTGCTGAATCCACGTTCGTCCTTCTGGGTAGGTAGCGACCGTCCAGTCTACGACGCCTGCCAACCGCGGTCAGGGCACCAGGACGATCTTCCCGGCCGCCCGGCGGGTCTCGACCAGCCGGTGCGCGGCCGCGGCCCGGTCGAAGCCGAACGTCTCCGAGACCTGCAGTGCGAATCGTCCGGCCGCCGCCAGGGCCGCCACCTGCGCGAGGGCGGCGGCTGCGTCGCCTACCTCGCTGGTGACCCGGACGCCGCGCTCCCCGGCGGCGTAGTTGGCGATCGTGACGACCCGGTCGGGGGCGGGAACGAGGGTGAGCAGCTCGTCGAGCTGGCTGCCGGCTATGTCGAGGACCAGCGTCGGCTCGCCGAGCAGTTCGCGCACCCGGTCGGCCATGCCGTCGCCGTAGGTGGTCGGCAGCGCGCCGTAGCGGGCGAGCAGCGGATGATTTGCAGGGCTCGCGGTGGCGGCGACCATCGCGCCCCGGAGCCGGGCCAGTTGCACCGCCGCCTGCCCGACCCCGCCTGAGCCGCCGTGGACGAGCAGCCGGTCGCCCGGGCCGACGCCCAGCAGGTCGAGCGCCCGGACCGCGGTCTCGGCCACCACCGCGAGACCGCCCGACTGGACGGCGGAGAAGCCCGCCGGCTGCGGCGCCCAGGCGGTCAGCACCGCCAGTTCGGCGGCGGCGCCCCCGGTCGCCAGGCCGAAGACCTCGTCGCCGATCCCGGTTCCCACCACCCCGATCCCGACCCGGTCGACGATGCCGGCGGCCTCCAGGCCAGGGACCAGTGGTGAGGCGGGCTGTGTGCCGCGCGCGAACCTGCCGGATCGGCGCTTCGCGTCGTAGGCGTTCACCCCGGCGGCCTGCACCCGCACCCGAACCTGGCCGGCACCCGGCTCAGGCTCGCCGACCTCGGCCAGTTCGAGCACCTCCGGGCCGCCGTACCGGGAGTAGATCACTGCCTGCATCGACTGCTCCCTCCGTGGGTCAACCATCACTGTGGCACTCCCGCCACGCCACGGAGCCCGACTGCCGGCCGGGCAGTTTTGCACCAATCCCGCACGGCACCCGCAACCGGGGGCTACTGTGCTCACAGCCAACTCCATGGGATCCACGGCGGACGTGGGGCGCAGCATCAGCGTGGTCGTTCGGGATCGCGGACCGGCTACCAAACGGTCTGGCGGACCTCTGCGGCCATGGCAGTGCCACCGGCCGGGGTAAAAGGGATTTTGGTGCAGCGGGGGCTTGGCGTAGACTCGACCCTTGCATGACCTGCGCAGGCAGTCGTGCGTCCACACAAAGTTCACGTTAGGGAGTAATGGCGAAGAAGGAAGGAGCCCTCGAACTCGAGGGAACCGTCGTCGAAGCCCTGCCCAATGCCATGTTCCGGGTGGAACTTGCCAATGGGCACAAGGTTCTGGCGACCATCAGCGGCAAGATGCGGCAGCACTACATCCGCATCATCCCCGCCGACCGGGTCGTCGTCGAGCTGTCCCCCTATGACCTGAGCCGTGGCCGCATCGTCTTCCGGCACCGGTAGGCGACCGCATATCAACCACCACCTGTCGAGTCCGGGGACATCCCCGTGCCCGGCGATGAGTCAGAAAGTTGCTCGATGAAGGTTCAGCCGAGCGTCAAGAAGATCTGCGACAAGTGCAAGGTGATCCGCCGGCACGGTCGCGTGATGGTGATCTGCGACAACCCGCGCCACAAGCAGCGCCAGGGCTGAGGCGACACCGCCGCCGCACAACGGCATCAACCCTGGCCCGCCCGGCTCGCCGGACAACGCGGGACGCGGACACCGGACCTTCGGGTCCAGACAACTGAATCGGGTCGCACGACCCACTCCATGAACGTGATAGCACCGCCGGGATCCGTCCCGGTGCCACCCCCGGTCGGAGGCCGGGGCCCACGCCAGGCGGCGAGGGGACGCATCACGCCAGACACCTCCGCGGGTCGCAAGGCCCGACAGTGAAAGGTAAACCGCCTGATGGCACGCCTCATCGGGGTTGATCTGCCGCGCGAGAAGCGGCTGGAGATCGCCCTCACCTACATCTTCGGCATCGGTCGTACCCGTGCCGCGGAGACCCTGAAGGCCACTGGGATCAGTGGCGACATCCGTGTCCACCAACTCACCGACGAGCAGCTGGTCGCCCTGCGTGACCACATCGAGGCGAACTACGAGACCGAGGGTGACCTGCGACGCAGCGTTGCCGCGGACATCCGTCGCAAGATCGAGATCGGCTCCTACCAGGGCCGTCGTCATCGCATGGGCCTCCCCGTCCGCGGTCAGCGCACCCGGACGAACGCCCGCACCCGCAAGGGCAAGAAGAAGGCCGTCGCCGGGAAGAAGAAGGCTCGCTGACCGCGGCCGGTAGACACAGGAGAAACTGAGACACATGGCTACTGCAGGCCGTACGGCAAGCCAGAAGGCTGCCGCCAAGACCAAGCTCCGCCGCAAGGAGAAGAAGAACGTCGTCGCCGGTCAGGCGCACATCAAGAGCACGTTCAACAACACCATCATCACGATCACGGATCCCACGGGCGCCGTCATCGCCTGGGCCTCTGCCGGCACCGTCGGCTTCAAGGGCTCCCGCAAGTCCACCCCGTTCGCCGCCGGCATGGCTGCCGAAGCCGCCGGGCGCCGGGCTCTCGAGCACGGCATGAAGCGCGTGGACGTCTTCGTCAAGGGCCCCGGCTCCGGCCGGGAGACCGCCATCCGTTCGCTGGGCGCCACCGGCCTCGAGATCGGCCCGATCTCCGATGTCACCCCCGTCCCGCACAACGGTTGCCGGCCGCCGAAGCGCCGCCGCGTCTGAGACCGAGCTAGAGAGGATTTGCACCAATGGCCCGTTACACCGGCCCGATCACAAAGAAGTCCCGCCGGCTCGGCACCGACCTGGTGGGCAACGACAAGGCCTTCGAGCGCCGCGCCTACCCTCCGGGCATGCACGGCCGCGGCCGCACCAAGGAGAGCGAGTACCTGCTCCAGCTCCGCGAGAAGCAGAAGGCCCGCTTCGCCTACGGCGTGCTCGAGAAGCAGTTCCGCCGCTACTACGAGGAAGCCAACCGGCTCGCCGGCAAGACCGGTGACAACCTGCTGATCATCCTCGAGTCCCGGCTCGACAACGTCATCTACCGCGCCGGCTTCGCCGCCACGCGTCGTCAGGCCCGCCAGCTGGTGGTCCACGGTCACTTCCTGGTCAACGGCCACAAGGTGAACGTGCCCAGCTACCGGGTGAGCGCGTACGACGTGATCGACGTCAAGCCGTCCTCGCTGAACGTGTACCCCCTGGTGGTGGCCCGTGAGACCCACCACGAGCGGGTGGTGCCGGGCTGGCTCACCGTGCGTCCGAACAAGATGCGCATCCTGGTGCACCAGTTGCCGACCCGTGAGCAGATCGTCATCGACGTCAACGAGCAGTTGATCGTCGAGCTCTACTCCAAGTAGTACAGACCTGGCCGTGACCCGGGCGCAGCAGCGCCCGGGCACACCACTAGTCACCGTCATATAGCGGGCGGTGGAGAGGAATCACATGCTCATCGCACAGCGTCCGATTCTGTCCGAAGAGGTAGTCGACGAGTTCCGTTCCCGGTTCGTCATCGAGCCGCTGGAGCCCGGCTTCGGCTACACCCTGGGCAACTCGCTGCGTCGCACCCTGCTCTCGTCCATCCCGGGAGCGGCCGTCACCAGCATCAAGATCGAGGGCAACCAGCACGAGTTCTCCACCCTGGAGGGCGTCGTGGAGGACGTCACCGAGATCGTGCTCAACCTCAAGCAGCTGGTGCTGTCCTCCGAAGAGGACGAGCCCGTCGTGATGTACCTGCGCAAGTCCGGTGCCGGTGCGGTCACCGCCGCCGACATCGCGCCGCCGGCCGGGGTGGAGATCCACAACCCCGACCTGCACATCGCCACCCTCAACGACTCGGGCAAGCTCGAGATGGAGCTGGTCGTCGAGCGTGGCCGTGGCTACGTCTCCGCGATCCAGAACAAGAACCCGGATGCCGAGATCGGCCGGATCCCGGTCGACTCGATCTACTCCCCGGTGCTCAAGGTCACCTACAAGGTCGAGGCGACCCGCGTCGAGCAGCGCACTGACTTCGACAAGCTGATCGTCGACGTCGAGACCAAGCCGTCCATCCTGCCCCGCGACGCCGTCGCCTCGGCGGGCAAGACCCTGGTCGAGCTGTTCGGGCTGGCCCGGGAGCTCAACGCCGACGCCGAGGGCATCGAGATCGGCCCGTCCCCGGTGGACGAGCAGATGGCTGCCGACCTGGCCCTGCCGGTCGAGGAGCTCAAGCTCACGATGCGCTCGTACAACTGCCTCAAGCGCGAGGGCATCCACACCGTCAGCGAGCTGGTCTCCCGCTCCGAGCAGGACCTGCTGGACATCCGCAACTTCGGCTCGAAGTCGATCGAGGAGGTCAAGCTGCGGCTGCACGAAATGGGCCTCTCGCTGAAGGACAGCGCCCCCGGCTTCGATCCGCTGGCGGCCCTCGGCCGGTATGACGCGGGCGACGACTTCGACGATCAGTACTGATCTACGCCACACAGGAGAACACGACAATGCCAAAGCCCACGAAGGGCCCCCGTTTCGGCGGCAGCCCCGCCCACCAGCGGATCATCCTCGCCAACCTGGCCACCCAGCTGTTCCAGCACGGGAAGATCACCACCACCGAGGCCAAGGCCAAGCGCCTGCAGCCGCTGGCGGACCGGCTGATCTCCAAGGCCAAGCGCGGCGACCTCCACAACCGGCGCCTGGTGCTCGCCACGGTGACTGACAAGGGCGTCGTGCACACCCTGTTCACCGAGATCGCGCCGAAGCTCGCCGAGCGTGAGGGCGGCTACACCCGGATCACGAAGATCGGACCGCGCAAGGGCGACAACGCCCCGATGGCGGTCATCGAGATCGTGACCGAGTCGGTGGAGGACTCCCGCAAGGCCAAGGCCAAGGGCGCCGCCAAGAAGGCGGAGCCGGCCAAGAAGGCTCCGGCCAAGAAGGCCGCCGCGAAGAAGGCCGA
>JAEZHJ010000115.1 GCA_023436925.1 Actinomycetes bacterium | reverse complement strand
GGCAGGTGTGGCTCCCCGGCACGCGCGGGCACCAGAACCCGTACTCAGGCCGTGGTCAGGGCGTGACTGACCTCACCGAGTCTCCGGTCGGTTCCCCGGGCGGGTCGGACGGCGGCCGCGTGGCGGTCACCACCTCGACCTGGGCCGTCGCCCCGTCGAGCAGTCCCGTGGTCCCGGTCCGGGCAACCGGGCGCAGCAGGCCGGGCTCAAAGCCGGCGGAGCGGGCGGTCGGCTGCTCGAGCACGGCGAAGTACACCGACCCCAGGGCCCGCGCACGCAGCGGTAAAGGCAGCGCCATGGCGGCATGCTAGGCCCAGCGGGACGCGCAGGGGAGTGCCGGGCTCACTCAGACAGACCCCGCTAGCGATGACTCCGTCAGGGTGCCGGCGTCCAGACCCCGCCCAGGGCGGACCAGTGTTCGGCGGTCATCAGTGAGACCGGGGTCACGTTGAGCGAGGTGGCCTTCGCAAGCCGGGCGGCGCGCAGGGACTCGGCCATCAGCGATGGCGTGATGACCGGCGACCCCTCCGGGCCCCACAGCCCGATCGAGATCGTGTAGCGGTCCGCGCCGGGGGCCGCCGCCGCCAGCCCCGCCACGAGGCGGGTGACGTCAGCCAGTTCCCGTCCGCCGCCGTCGAAGTAGACCCAGGGCACGACCCGGTCCACGACCTGCCACAAGGCGGCGTAGTCGTGCCCGGCGTCGGGTCGGCCGGCGCCCGGCTCATCCCAGTTCACCTGGACATCCTGGGCGAGCTGGACGCGATGCCCGACCTGCCCGGTCACTTCGTCCAGCGCCTGCCGGACGCGGCTGAGCAGCCCGGTCAGCACCTGGGACCGCCAGGCCCCGATCTTCGGGGAGTCCTCGTCGACCCGTCCGCTGTCGGTCCGCGGCCAGTCCGCCTCCCCGGTCATCCGGCGGTACAGGGCGAGATCGTCGGAGCCGAAGGTCTCGTCGTCGAACATCAGTTCGGTGAAGGTGATCTGGTCCGGCTTGTACCGCAGCGCCAACTCGCGGGCCAACTCGACGAACCGGTCACCGACCGGACCCTCGTGCAGCGCGGTGGCCGAGGCCAGATACCTCGCCGGTTTACCGTCGGTACCCCGTCCGGCGATCGACGGGTCGCGCTCGATCCAGGCCGGCACGAGGGCGTCGATCAGCAGGTCGATCCGGCGTGGCGTGCCATCCGGCATGGTGCCGAGTTCCGTGATGGCGCGGGCGAGGTGGTCGGTGCCGGGCTCGGCAGCGACCTCGGGATGGGCCGGCCAGTCGAAGGCGGTCCACTCCACGCGGCCCGCGGCCAGATGGACAGTGTTGGAACGGGACGCGTCCAGCTGGCGGCGCAGTGCGTCCCAGTCCTGCGGGTTGACGATGTTCTCGATGCCGAGACTGACCGCCTGCAAGCCGGGGCTGGCGGGCTGCGGCTTGGGCTGGACGGTGATCCTCGCGGTTCGGGAGCTGTAGGCCTTCTTGTAGCCCGCCCGCGCGGGCAGGTAGACCCGGAAGTACGACGGCCTGGTACTGGTCAGGGTCAGCTTCGTGGAGAACGTGCCCTTCGACGAGGTTGTGACGCGCTTCACTGTCCGCCAGGTCGGGCTGTCGGTGTAGCGCTGCTGGATCTGGACCGTCCGCTTCCTCGCGACCGGCTTGGTGGTTCCGGTCAGGGTGATCGTGCCGCCGGAGACCACCGTGGTGCGGTTCACCGAGAGCGTGATCTTCTGGCTCCGGGTGGCGGCGTCGGCGGGCGCGGCCCCGAGCAGGAGTGCGCCCGCGAGGAGCCAGATGCCGGTCAGCCGCCCGATCATCCGGCGGGCTCTGGGTCGGGTGGGGGATGCGCTGTCTCCGGGCGCGCTCGTCACACACTCTCCTTGCGTTGGGTTGGGGGAGTGGGCACGATACCTGCCCCGACGCGCTCTCGTGAATTCGAGGATCCCGGCACCGCTCGCGTAGCAGCGGTGATCGCGCGAGGCGGGCGGCATACTGGGTGATCGTGCCCGATGACACCGTCGCGGCCGCCCCTGGCGGTCGGCCCACGATCCCACGGGAGATCTGGGTCCTGATCGCCGCCGCCTTCGTCATCGCCGTCGGCTTCGGGCTGATCACGCCGGTGCTGCCATCCTTCGCCCAGAGCTTCGGGGTCGGCGCCTTCGCCTCCAGCGTCGTGGTCAGCGCCTTCGCGTTCTTCCGGCTGGTCTTCGCCCCGGTCGGGGGACGGCTGATCGCCCGGCTGGGGGAGCGTCCGATCTACCTCGCCGGCGTCGTCATCGTCGCGCTCTCCACCGGGGCGACCGCCTTCGCCCAGGACTACTGGCAGCTGCTGGTCTTCCGCGGGCTGGGCGGCATCGGCTCGACGATGTTCACCGTCTCGGCGGTCGCTCTGCTGGTGCGGCTCGCGCCGCCGACGATGCGGGGCCGGGTCTCCTCGGCGTACGCGACCGCCTTCCTGCTCGGCGGCGTGGGTGGCCCGGTGATCGGCGGACTGCTGGGTGGGCTGGGGCTGCGGGTGCCCTTCCTGGTCTACGCGGTCGCGCTGCTCGTCGCCGCCGGCATCGTGGCGGTCTTCCTGAGCCGTGCCTCGCTGCGCCCCGCGCCGGGGGCACCGGCGCTGCCGGTGCTCACGGTCGGTCAGGCCTGGGGCGACAGCGCCTACCGGGCCGCTTTCGGCTCCGGCTTCGCCAACGGCTGGGCCAACTTCGGGGTCCGTAACGCGATCCTGCCGCTGTTCGCCGCCGCCACCATCGGGGAACACCCCTGGGTTGCGGGCACAGCGCTGGCGGTGTTTGCCGCCGGAAACGCGGTGGGCCTGACGGTGGCCGGCCGCCGCTCCGATCGGGTGGGACGCAAGCCGTTCATCCTGGCGGGTCTGCTGATCTCCGGGGTGGCGACGCTCATCACCGGCCTGGCCCAGGACCTGCCGCTGCTCGTCCTGGTGTCAGTGGTGGCGGGGGTGGGCGCCGGCACCCTGAACCCGGCCCAGCAGGCCTCGCTGGCCGATGTGGTCGGACGCCGCCGTAACGGCGGCCCGGCGCTGGCCGCCTTCCAGATGGCGCAGGACTTCGGCTCGATCCTGGGTCCGCTGGTCGCGGGTGTGCTGGTGGACTACGGCAGCTACACGCTGGCCTTCGCGGTGACCGGCGCGATCACGCTGCTTGCGGCCGCGCCCTGGCTGCGGGCCCGGGAGACCCACCCGGTGCGTCCGGCAGCGGTGACCGACGCCGGATGATCCGGACGGCCACCGTCTCGCCCTGTTGACCTGGCCCGGGGACTGCGGTGTGCTGGTCCCCACCCGTCAACGCCGCAGTTGAGGAGGAGCATGACGCTGCTCTACCTGGTCCGTCACGGCCAGACCGAATGGTCCCAGAACGGCCGGCACACCTCGGTCACCGACCTCGACCTCATCCCGGCCGGGGTCGAGCAGGCACAATCGCTGCGGTCCCGGCTCGATCCGGACGACTTCGGGCTGGTGCTGTCCAGCCCCAGGCTGCGCGCCCGGCGCACCGCCGAACTCGCCGGCTTCGGCGACTACGAGGTGGACGACGACCTGGCCGAGTGGCACTACGGCGAGTTCGAGGGCCTCACCAGCAACCAGATCCGGGAGCGCTGGCCGGGCTGGCGGGTCTGGTTCAACGGCTGCCCGGGCGGCGAGTCCGCCGACCAGGTGCGTGCCCGGCTGACTCGCATCGTAACCCGGGTCAGGGAGTCCGGGGTCGAGCGCGCGATCTGCTTCGGTCACGGCCACGCCAGCCGGGTGCTGGCGCTGTGCTGGCTCGACTTCCCGATCATCTTCGGCCAGAGCTTCCCCCTCGAAGTGGGCAGCCTGTCCATCCTCGGCCGGGAGAAGGAGTCCGCGGCCATCCTGCGCTGGAACAGCTGACCCGGGGTCAGGGGTTCTCGGGGCCCCCGTCGTCCTCCGGGCCCCCGGTGCCGGCCAGTTCGGCCGGGTCGACGGTTCCCTCGGCGTCGTCCTCCACGGACAGGTTGCCGTAATCCTCGGCGGTGGCGCCGGCCTTCTCGGCCTCGTCCTCGCTCCACGGATCCTTGGTCTGCGACATCGCGATCTCCTTGGGTGTGTCAGGGTCGTGCCGACGCCCTGTACCCACGCAGGTCGGGCTGAACCGTCACCGGAGTGCCGCTGGACCGGCGGCCGCCGGCGCGCGGTTGGGCCGGACCGGCTGCGCACGGTTGGGCCGCGAGCGATAATCGCCGGTAGCCGATGCAATGGAGCGGAGACATCGTGACCGGGGGGACGCCCACCTGGCGCGCGGCAGCGCGCGTTGCCGCTGTGGTCGCGGCACTGGCCCTGACGGTCACCGCCTGCACCGCCCCGTCCACGCCCGTCGGCGCGGCGAGCCCGTCCGCCTCACCGTCGGCCCCGCCGGCCACGCCCACGCCGTCGGCCACGCCCAGCCCCACCCCGACGAAACCTGCACTTCCTGAGGGCACCACGATGTCGGCGGTCTTCGGTGATCCGTGGTCCTCGAAGCGCCGCGAGCAGGACTCGGTGATCGAGTCCGCGATGAAGATCATCAACGAGACCCCCAAGGGCGAGACCCTGCTGGTGTCGATCTTCAACATGACCTTTCCCGGCTTCGACACGACCCTGATCCGGGCCCACGAGCGCGGCGTGCGGGTGCGCGTCCTGGTCAACCACGAGAAGTCGGAACGGCGCCGCTACAACGCGCTGAAGCGGGAACTCGGACGCGACACCGACGCCCGCTCCTGGTTCGTCGTCCGGGGCGGCGGGGTGCGGATGCACTCGAAGTTCATCGTCGCCTCCCGCAGCGGGGACACCGATCACGTGGTGTGGATGTCCTCGGGCAACATGACCATCGCCAGCGGACGCCACCAGGCCAACGAGGCGCTCACCGTCACCGGCGACACCGAGCTGTACGACTTCTTCGCCGAGCAGTTCGACCTGATGGCGCGCGGCGTGACGGACCCGGCCAAGCTCGCCCGCTTCGTGGCCACGCCCACCTCACGGGTGCAGACCTACCCGCTGCCCAAGGGCGGCGAAGCCAACGACCCGGTCGCCGCGCTGCTGCGGGACATCACGTGTGTGGTGGACGGGGAGCACACCGTGGTACGGATGGCACAGCTCTTCTTCACCGAGGAGCGCGCCTACCTGGCGCAGCGGTTGCGGGAGCTGAAGGCCGGCGGCTGCGACGTCCGGCTGGTCGGCCACATGCACCAGTGGGGCAAGCCGAAGGCGGAGCTGACCGCGCCGGGGGCGGGCCGGATCGACGTCCGCTCGACCCAGGGCGCCGCCCTGCACACCAAGATCACCACCATCGACGGCTGGGACGCCTCCGGGCGGCCGCTGAAGGTGGCGATGGCCGGCAGCCACAACCTGAGTGGGCGCGCACTCACCCGCACCCGCGACGGCGTCAACGACGAGTTCTCGATCGTGGTCGCCGATCCGGACACGGTGGACGCCTACAGCGCCTTCGTCGACTTCGTGATCGACGAGCACTCCGAGCCGGTCGACCGCTGACCCCGCCCGAGCCCGTCGGCAGCCGGGTCTAGGCTCGAAGCCGTGGACACCAGGCTGCGCGAGATCATCGAGGAAGCCCACCGGATCGTGTTCTTCGGTGGTGCCGGGGTGTCGACCGAGAGCGGGATCCCCGACTTCCGGTCCGCCGCCGGGCTCTACAACCGCTCCTCGGGCACCCGCTACGCCCCCGAGCAGATCCTCAGCCGCAGCTTCTTCGACACCCACCCGGAGGAGTTCTTCGACTACTACCGAGCCCACCTCGTGCACACGGAGGCCAGGCCCAACCCCGCCCATACCGCCCTGGCCAATCTGGAACGGGCCGGCAAACTGAGCGCGGTGATCACCCAGAACATCGACGGCCTGCACCAGGCGGCGGGCTCGCGGCGGGTGCTCGAATTGCACGGCAGCATCCATCGCAACCACTGCCTGGGCTGCGGCCGCAGCTACCCGCTGGCCGAGGTGCTCGCCCAGCCCGGGGTGCCGCGCTGCCTGGACTGCGGGGCGGTGATCAAGCCGGACGTCGTGCTCTACGAGGAGGCGCTCGACCCGGCCGTGATCGAGGCCTCGATCAGTGAGCTGGCGGCGGCCGACGTGCTGATCGTGGGTGGGACCTCGTTGCAGGTGTACCCGGCCGCGGGGCTCGTCCGGGCGTTCGGCGGCCGTGAGCTGGTGCTGATCAACCGGGACGCGACCGACTACGACGCGCTGGCCACCCTCACGATCCGCGAGCCGATCGGGCAGGCGCTGGGCTGGCTGGCCTGAGGCGGCTCAGACGATCGCGGCGGCCTCGTCGAAGCCCAGCCGCGGGTTGCGGGGGAAGAACCCGTCGGGCGCACCCACGCCGACATTGACGACCAGGAAGGTGCGCAGCGCCGATCCCTGGAAGAACTCCTGGTCGATCGCCGCGGCGTCGATGCCGCCCATCGGGCCCGCGTCGAGGCCCGCCGCGCGGACGGCGAGGATGAAGGCGCCGGCCTGCAGCCAGGCATTGTTCAGCGCCATTCGGGCCCGGGCGGCGGGATCGTCGGCGAGCCGGTCGCGGATCCCGGCGTTCTGCGGGGCCACCCGTGGCAACTGCTCGTGGAAGTCGGTGTCGGCGGCCAGGATCGCGATCACCGGGGCTGTCTCCGCCTTGGCCCGGTTGCCGGGGCTGAGCAGCGGGATCAGCCGTTCCCGCGCCTCCCCGGAACGGACGAAGGTGACCCGCAACGGCTGGCTGTTCAGCGCGGTGGGGGCAAGTTTGGCCAGGTCGTAGATCTCCTGCAGCTTGGCGTCGTCCACCGGTTGGTCGGCGAACCGGTACGCGGTGTGGGCTGCGGTGAAGATCTCCTGCGCCGACGTGGCGCTGGTGGTGGCGGGCATGACACTCCGGGACTCGATGTTGATTGTTCAACTACGAAACCAAAGGTCTGACCACTCTATTCCGGACCCGCTGGGGTAGCGTGGCAGGCCATGGCGAACCGCCTCTTCCTGGCCGTCCGGCCGACGCCGGCAGCCGCTGACGACCTGGAGTCGTACGTCGAGCCGCGGCGCGGGCTCGAGCGGGGGTTGCGCTGGGCGCACCCCGAGCACTGGCACGTCACGCTGGCCTTCCTCGGACGGGTGGCCGACGACACCGCCGACGACCTGACCGACGATCTTGCCGCGATCGCAGCCGGCACCGCGCCGTTCGACCTGCGGATCGGCGGCGCCGGTTGCTTTCCCCAGCCCGACGACGCCCGCACCCTGTGGCTGGGCGTCAGCCACGGCGGAGACGACCTCGCCCGGCTGGCCCGACGTTGCCGGACGGCGGCCAACCGGCGCGGGATCCGGATCGAGGGCGGCGGTTTCCACCCGCACCTGACCCTGGCCCGCAGCCGGGGGATCGACGCCCGGCGCTGGCTCGCGGTGATCGACAGCTTCGGTTCCTTCGGCTGGCCGGTGACTGACTTCGTGCTGATCGACTCCGAGCTCACCAGCGGGGGACCGCGGCACCGTGTCACGGGCCGGTTCGACCTCTCCGGGGATGGGAGGATGCTGGGGTGATCGACCCGGCAAGCCCTTCCGTCCCCCGACCCCGCGGCGCCGTCACCGCCCTGCCCGGCTACGTAGCCGGCCGGCGGGCGACCTCCGCCGAGACTGCCGCACTGGCCTCCAACGAGAGCCACGAGCCGCCCCTGCCCGGCGTGCTGGAGGCCATCGCCGAGCATGCCGTGCGGGTCAACCGGTATCCCGACATGGCCGCCGTGGGGCTGCGGGAGGTCCTGGCCGAGCGGGTGGGGCTGGACGTGGACGCCGTCGCTGTCGGGGCCGGCAGCGTGTCGGTGCTGCAGCAGGTGCTGACCGCCTTCTGCGAGGCCGGTGACGAGGTCGTCTTCGCCTGGCGCTCCTTCGAGGCGTATCCGATCCTCACCACGCTGGCCGGGGCCGGCGCCGTCCGCGTCCCGCTGCTGGCCGACGAGCGGCACGACCTCGCGGGCATGCTCGCCGCGATCACCGATCGCACCCGGGTGGTGCTGCTGTGCTCCCCGAACAACCCGACCGGGACGGCCCTGACCTCTGCCGAGGTGTCCGATTTCCTCGCGCGGGTGCCGTCCGGGGTCCTGGTCGTGCTGGACGAGGCCTACCTGGAGTACACCGACGACCCACTCGGACGGGCCTCGCTGGCCCTGCTGGCCGATCATCCCAACCTCTGCCTGCTGCGCACCCTGTCCAAGGCCTGGGGCCTGGCCGGGCTGCGGGTCGGCTACGCCCTGGCCCACCCCCCGGTCGCCGAGGCGCTGCGGCGCACTGCGGTCCCGTTCGGGGTGAGCAGCCTCGCCCAGGTCGCCGCGGTGGCCGCGCTGGGCGCCGCCGACGAGATGGCGGCGCGCGCCGCCCGCGTCGTCGCCGAACGCGCCCGGGTGACCGCCGCGCTCCGGGCCGCCGGCTGGCAGGTTCCCGACAGCGACGCCAACTTCGTCTGGCTGCGAGCCGACGGTCAGCGGTTCGCCACCCTGATGGCCGCGTTCGATGAGGCGGACATCCTGGTCCGCGGGTTCGCCGAGGACGGTATCCGGATCACCCTGGCCGACCCGGCCACCAACGACCGGGTGCTCGCAGTACTCGCCGACCGGTCCCGGTTCGAGGACCCCAGGTAGCAGTCGGCCACACCGGCAGCCTCTTGGTCCGTCCCTTCGGCGCCGCCCGGGCCGGGGGACTCGCCCGGTGCGGCACAATGGTTTTCGGCCCGCGCGGATCGCCGGGCCCCAGCTTCGAGAGGAATAACCCGTGTCCGTCAACCTCACCGTGGTGCGTCCCGAGTCGCGCGAGCAGAGGGTGGTTGAGACGGGCACTACCGGGCTCGACCTGTTCGGCGACGACCAGCGGATCGTCGCGATGCGCCGTAACGGCGTCCTGGTCGACCTGGCCAGTGAGCTCGTCGACGGCGACGAACTGGAGCCGGTCGAGGTCGACAGCACCGACGGGCTGAACATCATCCGGCACTCCAGCGCGCACGTCGCCGCGCAGGCCGTCCAGCTGCTGTTCGCCGACGCCAAGCTCGGCATCGGCCCGCCGATCACCGACGGCTTCTACTACGACTTCGACGTCGCCACCCCGTTCACCCCCGAGGACCTCAAGGCGATCTCCAAGGGCATGGACCGGATAGTCAAGGAGCGCCAGCGCTTCGTCCGGCGGGCGGTCACCGACGAGCAGGCCCGGGCCGAACTCGCCCACGAGCCGTACAAGCTGGAGCTGATCGGGCTGAAGGGCAACAACGACGCCGCCGAGGGCGCGTCGGTCGAGGTCGGCGCCGGGGAGCTGACCATCTACGACAACGTCCGCCGCGACGGCAGCGTGGCCTGGAAGGACCTGTGCCGCGGCCCGCACGTGCCGCACACCGGCTACCTCAAGGCCTTCGCCCTGACCCGCAGCTCGGCGGCGTACTGGCGCGGCGACCAGGCCAACCAGCAGCTGCAGCGGCTCTACGGCACCGCCTGGCCGACCCGGGACGACCTGGCCGCCTACCAGCACCGGCTCGCCGAGGCCGCCCGCCGCGACCACCGCAAGCTGGGCGCCGAGCTCGACCTGTTCAGCTTCCCCGAGGAATTGGGCGCCGGCCTGCCGGTCTTCCACCCCAAGGGCGGCGTGATCAAGCGCGAGATGGAGGACTACGTCCGGGCCGCCCACATCAAGGCCGGCTTCCAGTACGTGGGGACCCCGCACATCGCCAAGGAGGGGCTGTTCTACACCTCGGGCCATCTGCCGTACTACGCCGACATGATGTTCCCCGAGCTGGACGATGACGGCCAGAAGTACCGCATCAAGGCGATGAACTGCCCGATGCACAACCTGATCTTCCGCTCCCGGGGCCGCTCCTACCGGGAGCTGCCGCTGCGCTTCTTCGAGTTCGGGACGGTCTACCGCAACGAGAAGTCCGGGGTGCTGCAGGGCCTCACCCGGGTGCGCTCGATCACCCAGGACGACTCCCACTCCTACGTCGCCCCCGAGCAGGCCGAGGACGAGATCAAGCACCTGCTCGGCTTCGTCCTGAAGCTGCTGAAGGACTTCGGCCTGGACGACTTCTACCTCGAGCTGTCCACCCGCGATGTCGACGGCAAGAAGAAGGACAAGTTCATCGGCTCCGATGAGGAGTGGGCCAAGGCCACCGCGATCCTGGAGAAGGTCGGACGCGAGTCCGGTCTCGAGCTGGTGCCCGATCCGGGCGGCGCCGCCTACTACGGGCCGAAGATCTCGGTGCAGGCCAAGGACGCGATCGGCCGGACCTGGCAGATGTCGACCATCCAGTACGACTTCAACCAGCCGGAGCGGTTCGGGCTGCAGTACACCGCACCGGACGGCAGCCACCAGCAGCCGGTGATGATCCACTCGGCGAAGTTCGGGTCGATCGAGCGCTTCCTCGGTGTGCTCACCGAGCACTACGCGGGCGCCTTCCCGGCCTGGCTCGCCCCCGTGCAGGTGGTGGCGATCCCGGTCGCCGCCGAGTACGAGGAGTACCTCGCCGGCGTGGCCGCCCAGCTCGAGGAGGCCGGGATCCGGGTCGAGGTGGACACTTCCGACGACCGGTTCGGCAAGAAGATCCGCAACGCCCAGACCCAGAAGGTGCCCTTCATGCTGATCGCCGGCGAGCAGGACGCGACCGCCGGCGCGGTGTCCTTCCGCTACCGCGACGGCAGCCAGAAGAACGGCGTGAGTATCGCCGAGGCGGTCGCTGAGCTCGTCGAGGCGTGCCGCCGGCCGCAGCCATGACGAGCGAGGACCCGGGTTCCTTCGCTGCGGCCCCGGACGGCTTCCAGCGGTTGTGGACGCCGCACCGGATGGTCTACATCGGTGGTGAGAACAAGCCGGCCGACGACACCGCCGGCAGCTGCCCGTTCTGCCTGGCGCCCGGACGCGAGGACGCCGAGGGGCTGATCGTCCACCGCGGCGTGCTGGCCTATGTGGTGATGAACCTCTACCCGTACTCGCCCGGCCACCTGCTGGTCTGCCCGTATCGCCACGTGTCCGACTACACCGCGGCGACCGCTGAGGAACGGGCCGAACTGGCCGAGCTCACCGCCACCGCGATGGCGGCGATCAGGTCGGTCTCGCACCCGGCCGGGTTCAACCTCGGGATGAACATCGGCGAGGTCGCCGGGGCCGGCATTGCTGCCCACCTTCACCAGCACGTCGTGCCGCGGTGGCGGGGGGATTCCAACTTCCTGCCGATCATCGCCCAGACCCGGGCGCTGCCGCAGTTGCTCGAAGAGACCCGCCGCGCCGTCCAGCAGGCCTGGCCGGCCTGACTCGTTGTTAGGCTGTCGACGTGGCCGGGGAACCCTACGACACGACGCGGATTGCGACGTTGCCCAACGTCTTGAGCTTCCTGCGTCTGCTTGGCGTACCCGTCTTCTTGTGGTTGCTGCTGGTGGGGGACAACGACATCCTCGCGGTGGTCGTGCTGGCCGCCGGAGGTGCCACCGACTGGCTGGACGGCTACCTGGCGCGGAAGTGGAACCAGCGGTCCCGGCTGGGGCAGGTGCTGGACCCGGCCGCCGACCGGCTCTACATCCTGGCCACCCTGATCGGTTTCGTGCTGCGCGACATCATGCCGTGGTGGCTGGCGCTGATCCTGATCTCGCGTGACGTGCTCATGGCGACCACGATCTGGCCGGCGCTGCGCCGCCGCGGCTTCGTGAGCCTGCCGGTGCACTTCATCGGCAAGGCCGCCACCTTCCTGCTGCTGTACGGCCTGCCGCTGCTGCTGCTGGGCACCGGGCCCGAGCCGTGGCAGCTGTGGGCCAAGATCGTCGGCTGGGCGCTGCTGCTGTGGGGCACCGTGCTCTACTGGTCGGCCGGCGGCCTCTACCTGCGGCAGGGGATCGGTGTGATCCGCCGGTTCCCGCCGCTCGACCGGACTCCGGCGGGCGTCGCGTCATGACCGCCCCCCGGCCGGTCCGCCGGGTGGACGAGAGCATGGACCTGCTGAACGGCATCATCCGGGAACCCATCGATCCCGACTACTACACGGTCGCACCCTCGGACTCGGCCCCGCGCCGACGGCTGGTGGTCGCCGTCATCCTGCTCGTCTTCGGCCTGATGGCCGGCACCTCGCTGTCCTCCACGCTGCGGGCCCAGCCCCAGGTGCAGCAGGAGCGGGAGGAACTGCAGTCCCGGGTCGAGCAGGCCGGGCAGCGGGTGGAGGAGCTCCGCGCCGAGGCGGGGGAGCTGCACCGGTCCAACCAGGAGTTGTCCGCTGCCGGCGCCGGCCTCGATGAGGAGACCCGGGAGGAACTGAGCCGGCTGGAGTCGGTCAGCGCCGCCGGTGCGGTGACCGGCCCGGGCGTCCTGGTGATCGTCGACGACGGCGACCCGGACAACAAGGAGGCGCGTGTGGTGGACGCCGACCTGCGCCAGTTGGTCAACCAGCTGTGGCGAAGCGGCGCCGAGGCCATCGCCGTCAACGGCCACCGGCTCTCGTCGCGGACCGCGATCCGCGGCGCGGGGGACGCCATCACCGTGGACTACCGTTCGCTCACCCGGCCCTACCGGATCGAGGCGATCGGCGACGCGGACGCCATGGTGAACGGCTTCCCGGGCTCGCCCGGCGGGCAGTGGTGGGCCTACCTGCAACAGAACTACGGGGTGGACTTCGAGCTCACCCGGGCGTCCTCGCTCACCCTGCCGGCCGATCCGGGCCTGCTGGTGGAGCGGGCAGAGGTGGCACGGTGACGAAGGGAGAGACTGCGTGTACGCGATTCTCGGCTTGCTGATCGGGGTCGGGCTGGGCGTCTTCCTGCAGCCCGCGGTCCCGGCCGCGCTGCAGCCCTACCTGCCGATCGCCATCGTCGCCGCCCTCGACGCGATCTTCGGCGGCCTGCGCGCCTACCTCGAGCGCACCTTCAGCGATCGGGTCTTCGCCGTCTCCTTCGTCTCCAATGTGCTGATCGCCGCGCTGATCGTCTGGGTCGGCGACCAGATCGGCGTCGGGGCGCAACTGTCCACCGCGGTCGTCGTGGTGCTCGGGATCCGGATCTTCACCAACGCCGCCGCCATCCGCAGGAACCTGTTCCGTGCCTGAGCCGCCCGACACCCCAGCGCCGCCGGACGCCGCCGCGCCACCCACCGCTCCCGAGCGGGGGGCGAAGCGTGCCCCGGCCGACCTGGTGCGGCTGCTGGTCAAGCCCAGCCGGGCGCACCTGCTGGTCGCGGTCATCCTGCTGCTGTTCGGGCTGGTGATCACCACCCAGATCCAGTCCCGTTCCGAGGAGCAGGACTACTCCAGCCTGCGACGCACCGAACTCGTCGCGATCCTGGACGACCTGACCGCGGAGTCACGCCGGCTCGAGACCGAGATCGCCCAGCTGCGCGAGACCCAGCAGCAGCTGCAGAGCGGCGCCGACCGGCAGCGGGTGGCGATGGAGGAGGCCGCGCGCCGGCGCGACGCGCTGTCCATCCTCAGCGGGACGGCCCCGGCCGAGGGTGAGGGCATCCGGGTGGTGATCTCCGACCCGGGCAACGCGGTGCCGGCGTCCATGCTGCTGAACGCGATCGAGGAACTGCGCGACGCCGGCGCGGAGGTGATCGAGCTCAACGACAGCGTCCGGGTGGTCGCCTCGACCTGGGTGGGCAACCGTGGCGACGACCTCGTGGTGGACGACCAGGCCCTGCAGCGCCCGATCACGATCGATGCGATCGGCGACTCGCACGCGCTGGCCGAGGCTCTGCGCTTCCGTGGCGGTCTGGTGAGCGAGATCCAGGACCCCCGGATCGGCGGGCAGGTCTCGATCACCAGTGAGGAGCGGGTGCTGGTGACGGCGGTGCGCGAGCCCGTCACGCCGCGGTTCGCTCGTCCGGCCTGAGGGACACACCGATCCTCGCCAATCGGTAAGGTAAGAATCCAGACAACAGCAACAAGGAGCCTTCCCGTGTTCCCAGACGATCTGCGCTACACCGCCAAGCACGAGTGGGTGCGCCTCGGCTCAGGTCCGGTGGCCCGGGTCGGGATCACCGATTACGCCGCCGAGCAACTCGGC
Organism: Actinomycetes bacterium; assembly: GCA_023436925.1. GTDB lineage: Bacteria > Actinomycetota > Actinomycetes > Propionibacteriales > Propionibacteriaceae > Propionicimonas. The sequence continues at coordinate 10,106 of JAEZHJ010000115.1, read as the reverse complement.
GATGTCGTCTACGTGTCACTGCCGCAGGTCGGCGAAGAGGTCGCCCTCGACGACGCCTGCGCCGAGGTGGAATCCACCAAGAGCGTCTCGGACGTGTTCTCCCCGGCCTCGGGGGTCGTGACCGCGGTCAACGAACTGCTGGCCGGTGCGCCGGAGACCATCAACGCCGACCCGTACGGCGACGGCTGGCTGTTCGAGCTCGAACTCGCCGATCCGGAAGAACTCGACGACCTGCTGGATGCCGACGAGTACGCGGAGCAGGTCTCTGAGTAGGCTGAGCACCGACCTCAGAGGAAGTCTCAGCACAGCAGCGAGCACAGGGAGGATGGCAGCATGATGAGGTGTCCCGCCTGTGGCCATGAAGTGAACGAGGCGAGCAACTTCTGCCCGCACTGCGGTGCGAGCCTCGCCAAGGTCTCCGGCGATACCACCAGGGTGATCCCGGCCGTCTCCGACGAGGTCCAGCTGGAGGACCTCAACGCCGATGACCGGGCCGCGGTCGATGCGCTGCCTGAAGGATCAGCCCTGCTGCTCGTGCCCTTTGGCACCGACGCCGGCGCGCGCTACCTGATCGACGCCGACGTCACCACCGCGGGACGGCACCCGCGCTGCGACATCTTCCTGGACGACATCACCGTCTCGCGCCACCACGCCCGCTTCCAGCGGCGCGACGGCCTGGTGTGGGTGAGCGACGAGAACAGCCTCAACGGGACGTACGTCAACCGGGCGCTGATCGACGAGCCGGTGGCCCTGCGCCGCGGCGACGAGGTCCAGATCGGCAAGTTCCGGATGATCTTCTTCAGCGGACCGTCCGGGCAGGGCTGATGGCCATTGGCCTGCGGAGCATCGGTCAGGTGCTGTCCGTGCTCAAGCCGGACTTCCCCGACATCTCCATCTCCAAGATCCGGTTCCTGGAGTCCGAAGGGCTGATCTCGCCCGAGCGGGCTCCGTCCGGCTACCGCCGCTACGCCGACTCCGACATCGAGCGGCTGCGCTACATCCTGGACGTCCAGAAGAACCACTACCTGCCGCTCAAGGTGATCCGCGAGCACCTCGACATGATGGACCGCGGCGAGCAGCCGCCCAGCCTGGCACCGCCCGTGCCGCCCACCGAGACCGCCGAGCCCGAGCAGGTGGTGCCGCCGCAGGCGCCCGCGCCGAAGCGTCCGATCCGCGTCACCCGGCGCGAACTGCTGCGGCTGAGCGGGCTGGGGGAGCCGGCGCTGACCGAACTGGAGCGGCACGGTCTGGTCGTGCCCCGGCGCGGCACCGTCTACTACGGACGCGACGCGCTCACCGTCGCGGTGATCGCCCGCAAGCTCGCCGTCTACGGGATCGACGCCCGTCACCTGCGGGTGGTCAAGCAGGCCGCCGAACGCGAGGTCGGACTGATCGAGCAGGCGATCGCGCCCCACCTGCGACGCAACCCCGGCTCTCGGCAACTGCCCGCAGAGGTGATGCAATTGGTGCTGCACGCCCACGCTGCGATCATGCGCTCGCAGCTGCCGCAATAGGGGGTGGCCGGATGCGCGAGCTCAATGTCGTCGAGGTCAGGGTGAGCACCTCGGGCTCGCCGCCGGTCGTCGTCCTGCAGGAGGCGCCCGCCGGTCGGCTGCTGCCGATCTGGATGAGCGCGGGCGGCGCCGCGGCGATCGTCTCGGCGACCGATGACCCGGACCCGTCGCGCCCCTGCGTCCACGACCTGGTCAGTGACCTGCTGGCCGCGCTCTCGGGCACCCTGGAGGAGGTGCGGATCGTCGGCTACGACGAGGGCCAGTTCTTCGCCGAACTCCAGTTGGAGGGCACCACGCTGGCCGCGCGCCCCTCGGACGCGATAGCGCTGGCGCTTCGGGTGGGTTGCCCGATCCTGTGCGCCGACGAGGTGCTCGACGCCGCGGGCGTCCTGCTGGCCGCGTCCGACCCGCCCGGTGGCGAGGAGGAGGTCGAGAAGTTCCGCGAGTTCCTCGACTCGGTGAACCCCGACGACTTCTGATCCTTGTACCGCTGGCGCGGTACGCGTCAAGACTCCGCCCTTGCCACCGCTGCCGCCCCCAACCCTGAGGGTTTGGTTGAGACTCCTTATGGGTTCACCCGCCCCCCGGCGTGTCGTTGACCGCCCACAGCAGCGGCGATTACCGTCCTATGACAACGGGACACCACCGGATATCGGATCGAGGACGACGTGACCAAAGCGCAGGAGACCCTGTTCGACGGCGACTTCTCGCCGTTGCCCGAAGACCTCGGGTTCCGCGGCCCGGTCGCCTGCCGCGCCGCCGACATCACCTACCGGCAGCTCGACTACTGGGCACGCACCGGGCTGGTCGTCCCCGAGATCCGCCCCGCCGGCGGGTCCGGAACCCAGCGGCTGTACAGCTTCCGCGACATCCTCATCCTCAAGGTGATCAAGCGGCTGATCGACGCCGGCGTCTCGCTGCAGCAGATCCGCACCGCCATCGATCACCTCCGGGCCCGCGGCGTCCAGGACCTCACCGAGGTGACCTTGATGAGCGACGGCGTCTCCGTCTACGAGTGCACCTCCGACGACGAGGTCGTCGACCTGCTGCGCGGCGGCCAGGGCATGTTCGGCATCGCGCTGGGCGGGGTCTGGCGTGACATCGAGGGCACCCTCTACGAGCTTCCGGCCGAACGGGCCGAGCACTCCGAGCACTCCGAGCAGCCGGTGATGGCCGACGAGCTGACCCGGCGCCGGCAGCAGCGCGCCACCGGCTGAGGGGCGATCCGACTGCAGTAGGTTGGTGGGTGCGTCGAGAACGGAGAAGGGCACCCATGACGGACTTCAGGCTGCGTCACCTCGGACCATCGGCTGACGACACCGAGCAGATGCTGGCCCGTCTGGGCTACGACTCGTTGTCCGAGCTGGTGGACGCAGCCATTCCGGTCGAGATCCGCGACACCGCCCCGCTGGACCTGCCGCCCGCGCTGACCGAGGCCGAGGTGCAGGCCCGGCTGGCCGACCTGGCAGCCCGCAACAACCCCGGCCGGCCGATGATCGGGCTGGGCTACCACGGCACCCTCACCCCGCCGGTGATCCGGCGGCTGGTGCTGGAGAACCCGTCCTGGTACACCGCCTACACCCCCTACCAGCCCGAGATCAGCCAGGGCCGGCTCGAGGCGCTCGCCATCTTCCAGACCATGGTCTGTGACCTCACCGGCCTGCCCGTCGCCGGCGCCTCGCTGCTCGACGAAGCAACGGCGGTCGCCGAAGCGGTCGCGCTGGCCCGGCGCAGCGTCCGCAAGGGGTCGGCCGTCGTGGTCGACCCGCAGTTGCTGCCGCAGACCCTCGGGGTGCTGCGGACCCGCGCCGCTGCGGTCGGGATCGAGGTCGTGGTCGGCGGCGAATCCCTGGTCGAGACGCTGCAGGCCACCGAAGCCTTCGCTGTCGTCGTGCAACTGCCCGGGGCGGACGGGCGGCTGCGCCCGGTCTCCGAGCTGGAGGCCATCGCCCGCACCGCGCACGACAACGGAGCCCAGGTGATCGCGGCCTGCGACCTGCTCGCGCTCACGCTGCTCACCACCCCCGCCAGCTGGGGGGCCGACATGGTCGCCGGGACGAGCCAGCGATTCGGGGTGCCGCTGTTCTACGGCGGCCCGCACGCCGGCTACCTCGCCGTCCGCTCCGGGCTGGAGCGCCAGCTGCCCGGCCGGCTGGTCGGCATCTCGCGCGACAGTGACGGCACCCCCGCCTTCCGGCTCGCCTGGCAGACCAGGGAGCAGCACATCCGCCGCGAGCGGGCCACGTCCAATATCTGCACCGCGCAGGTGCTGCTCGCCGTCGTCGCCGCGTTCTACGCCGTCTACCACGGGCCTGAAGGGCTGACCGCGATCGCCCGCCGGATCCACGACACCACCCGGCGCCTGGCCGGCATGCTTACCGCCGCCGGGTACCAGTTGGCCGGTGACGCCTTCTTCGACACGGTGACGGTGACCGCACCCGGCCGTGCCGCCGACCTGGTCGCCAAGGCGCGGGAGCGCGGCATCCACCTGCGCGCCATCGACGACGACCGGCTCGGGATCAGCGTGGGGGAGGACGCGACCGCGGCCGACCTGACCGCGCTGGCGGCGGTGTTCGACGCTCCGACCGACGCCGACCCGGTCGGCTCCCTGGCCGACCACGCCCGCGACCTGCCCTTCCTGACCCACCCGGTCTTCTCCCGCTACCGCAGCGAGACCGAGTTCATGAGGTACGTGCGCACCCTGTCCGACCGCGACTTCGCCCTCGACCGCGGCATGATCCCGCTCGGCTCCTGCACCCTCAAGCTCAACCCCGCGGCCGCCCTGGAGCCGATCAGCTACCCGGGCTTCGCCAACCTGCACCCGTTCGTCCCCGAACCGGACGCGGCGGGCTTCCTCGAACTGATCCACGAGCTGAGCACCTGGCTGGCGGCGATCACCGGCTACGACCGGGTCAGCGTCCAGCCCAACGCCGGCGCGCAAGGTGAGTTCGCCGGGTTGATGGCGATCCGCGGCTACCACGCCGCGCGCGGCGAGGCCGGCCGCACGGTCTGCCTGATCCCGGCCTCCGCGCACGGCACCAACGCCGCCTCGGCCGCGATGGCCGGGATGAGCGTCGCCGTGGTCGCGACCGCTGCCGACGGCTCGGTCGACCTGGCCGACCTGCGGGCGAAGGTGACCGAGCATGCCGACGACCTGGCTGCCATCATGGTCACCTACCCCTCCACGCACGGGGTGTTCGAGGACACCATCACCACCATCTGCTCCCTCGTCCATGAGGCCGGAGGGCAGGTGTACGTCGACGGTGCGAACCTGAATGCGCTGATGGGCCTGGCCGGTCCCGGCCGGTTCGGCGCCGACGTCAGCCACCTCAACCTGCACAAGACCTTCGCGATCCCGCACGGCGGCGGCGGGCCGGGAGTCGGGCCGGTCGCGGTGAAGGCCCATCTCGCGCCCTACCTGCCCGGCCACCCGGTGGTCGCCGACGCCGGCCCCGAGACCGGGTACGGGCCGGTCAGCGCCGCACCCTACGGGTCGGCGGGCGTGCTTCCGATCAGCTACGCGTTCATCGCGATGATGGGTGCGGCCGGACTGAAGGAGGCTTCCGAGACCGCGATCCTGAACGCCAACTACGTCGCCTCGCGGCTGGCGGAGCACTATCCGATCCGCTACACCGGGCACCGCGGGCTGGTCGCCCACGAGTGCATCGTCGACTTCAACGAACTCACCCGCCAGTCCGGCGTCACCGTCGAGGACGTCGCGAAACGGCTCATTGACTACGGCTTCCACGCGCCGACGATGAGCTTCCCGGTCGCCGGCACGCTGATGGTCGAGCCGACCGAGAGCGAGTCGCGCCACGAGCTGGACCGGTTCTGCGACGCGATGGCGTCCATCCGGGCCGAGATCGCGGCCGTCGCCGGCGGCGAACTTCCGTCCGATGACAACCCGCTGGTCAATGCGCCGCACCCGCTGCACCGGGTGGCCGGCTCCGGGTGGGAGCACGTCTACTCCCGCGAACAGGCCGGCTTCCCGGCCGGCAACCCCCGCGGCCCGGTGGCCGACGGCGGGACCGAGAAGTACTGGCCGCCGGTCGGCAGGGTGGACAACGCCTTCGGCGACCGCAACCTGGTCTGCACCCTGGCGGGCTAGCCATGCGCGAGTGGTGGGACAGGTTCTCGAAGCGGCCGTGGGTGGCGCACCTGATCCGTTCGATCGAGCGGTTCACCGTCCGCGGCGGCACCCAGTTGGCCGCGTCCGTCGCGTTCTACTCGGTGCTGTCGCTGGTGCCGATCCTGATGCTGCTCTTCGCCGGGCTGGGGATCACGCTCACCGTGTTCTACCCCCAGGCGCTGCGGCAGATCGAGGAGACCATCCGCGAGCTGCTGCCGGCGAACATTCCGCTGGCAGAGAGTCTGTACCGGGTGGTCAACGACGCGCTCACACACTGGGCGGGGATCACCGTCATCGCGCTCGCGGTCATTATCTGGGTCTCCTCCGGCTGGGTCGGAAACCTCAAGCGCGCGGTCCGGCTGCTGATGCGGGAGGACGTGGACGACCCCGGTAACGGGCTGCCGCTGCCCCTGGACGTCCTGGCGAACTTCGCCGGCCTGCTCGGCCTCCTGGTCGGGATCGTCGCCACCTTCGCCGCCTCACTGACGGCGACAAGCGTCGGCACCTTCGTCGGCGAGCAGGTCGGGCTGGCGTCCAGCCCGGTGTGGTCCCTGCTGCTGCGGGTGGTCAGCCTGCTGGTCTCCTTCGGGGCGGGCGTCCTGCTGTTCCGGGTGCTCTTCGCCTGGTTCAGCCCCGGGCCGGTGCCGAACCGCCTGGCCTGGCTGGGGGCCGGCGTCGGTTCCGCCGGGCTCGTCGCGTTGCAGGTGGGTACCGGATACCTGATCAGCGCCTTCTCGCGCAACCTGGGGTTCGCCGTCTTCGGTTCGACGATCGTGCTGATGCTGTTCCTCAACCTCTTCGCGACCCTGATCCTGTTCATCGCGACCTGGTTGGGCACCGCCGAGGTGCGGCCGGAGGCCCGGTCCGAGCTCGAACGGGCACCCGAGCCGGAGCCGGTCGAGACCCGGCCCGGTCAGCACCTGGTGTCGGCGCGGGTCGCCGAACGGTCGATGGGCGCGGGGCTGAAGGCCGGCTACCTGGTCGGCACAGCCACCGGGCTTGGCCTGGGTGCGCTGCTGGTCGGCGGCCTGCGCAGCCTGTTCGGGCGGCGGCAGTGAACGTCTCGAGCCGGGGCCAGGTCGACCCCTTCCACGTCATGGAGGTGGTGAAAGCCGCCGCCGAGCGGCAGCGCACCCACGGCGATGCGATCCTGCTGTGCGTCGGCCAGCCGGGCACGCCCGCACCGCGTCCGGTCCTGGAACGGGCGGCCGAGGCGCTGGCGAGCCAGCAACTCGGCTACACCGAAGCCACCGGCATCCTGCCCCTGCGGCACCGGATCGCGCGGTACTACCGCAAGGCCCACGAGGTCGAGGTCGACCCGGACGAGGTGCTGGTCACGACCGGGTCGTCCGGCGGCTTCCTGCTGACCCTGCTGGCGGCCTTCGAGGCCGGCGACAAGGTGGCGCTCACCCGTCCGGGCTATCCGGCGTACCGCAACGACATCGTCGCCGTCGGCTGCGAGCCGGTCGAACTCGCGGTGGGGGAGGAGAACCGGTTCCAGCCGACCGTGGCGATGCTGGACGCGCTTCCCGAACCCCCGGCCGGACTGGTGCTCGCCAGTCCGTCCAACCCGACCGGGACGATCATCGACCCCGACGAGTTGGCGGCGATCGCTGCCTGGTGCCGCGAGCACGACTGCCTGCTGATCAGCGACGAGATCTACCACGGGATCTCGTTCGGACGGCGGTGCGCCTGCGCGCGTGAGTTCTCCCCGGACGCGGTCGTGGTCGGCTCGCTCAGCAAGTACCACTCGATGACGGGTTGGCGGCTGGGCTGGCTGCTGCTGCCGTCCGCACTGCGACGACCCGCCGAGTTGCTGCAGGGCAACCTGGCGATCTGTGCGCCGGCGCTGTCACAGGTGGCCGGGATCGCCGCGTTCGGAGCGGACGCCACCGCGGAACTGGACGGGCATGTGGCCCGCTACGCCCGCAACCGCGACCTGCTGCTGCGGCGGCTGCCCGAACTCGGCATCACCAGCTTCGCCCCGCCCGACGGCGCCTTCTACGCCTACTGCGATGTCGGCCACCTGACGAGCGACTCCCGGGCGTGGTGCGCCGAGGTGCTGGCCGCGACCGGGGTGGCGCTCGCCCCGGGGATCGACTTCGACACCGTCGATGGCCACCGCACCGTCCGGCTCAGCTTCTGCGGCCAGACCGCCGAACTGGACGAGGCCCTCGATCGCCTGGTCGCTTTCGTCCGCCGCTGAGTCGAGGGCCACCTCAACCATCGAGGGCCACCTCAACCACCGAGGGCCACCCATGATGGGTGGCCCTCGGCGCGAACGGTGGCCCTCGGCGGAGGAGGGGCCGGGTGCGGTGGTGCGGGAGCTGTGCCGGTCAGTGCTCCGCGGGAGCGGCCGGGACGGGGGCCGGCTGGCCGATCTCGGCGAGCAGGTCCAGGTACCACTGCTGGGAGATGTCGAACGGCTTGCCGCCGGCGATCCGGTCGAACGCGATCACGCTGAGCTCGTCGTTGTTGTCCTCGTCGTGGCCGATCACGCCGGGCTTGCCGGCCAGGGCGGAGTCCACCGCGAGGTCGGTCATCGACTTGATCAGCTTGAGGTCGTACTCGTTGGCGGCGGCCGAGCGGGAGTAGTAGCCCGACTTCTGCACCAGCACCTTCTCGGCCTTCAGCATCCCGGAGAACTGCTTGGCGAACCAGTTGCCCGGGTTGATCCGCTCCAGCCGGATGTGGCCGAATGCGTCGCGGGCGACCTCCTGGCCGGCGGCCTCCATCTCGGCGACGATGTCGGCGATCCCGGCGCCCTCGGAGAGGAAGATGTTGACGCAGCCGATCTCGTCCATCACCTTCAGCAGCCGCTCGGCCTCGGCCTTGATGTCGATCACGGCCTCGGGCACGAAGATCGCGTGGATGTCCCAGGCGCGGGAGTCCAGCCCGATCTCCGGCAGCCACTGGGACTCCTTGATCCAGGCGTGGTACTTGTCGGCGGTGGCGGCGGTCAGCCAGCCGCAGTTGCGCCCCATGACCTCGTGGACGATCAGGATGCGGGTGCCTGCGTTGTGCTCGGCCAGCACGTTCTTGGCGAACCGGGCGCCCATCTCGGCGGCGGTGTCCGCACCCAGGGACTGCTTGATCGGGAAGACGTCGTTGTCGATGGTCTTCGGCAGGCCGACCACGGTCAGGCCGTAGTCATGCTCGGCGAGGTAGGCGGCCAGGTCGGCGGCGGTGGTGTTGGTGTCGTCACCACCGATGGTGTGCAGCACGTCCACGCCGTCGGCGACCAGCCGGTCGGCAGCGACCTTCAGCGGGTTCTCGCCCTCGGCAACCAGGCCGCGCTTGACGAGGTCCTTGGCGTTGGTGAGCTTCACCCGGGAGTTGCCGATCGGGGAGCCGCCGTAGCGGTGCAGCAGCGCCGCATTCTCACGGACAACCGGGGTGACGGGCAGGAAGTCGCCGGTGAGCAGGCCCTGGTACCCGTTCTTGTAGGCGATGATCTCCACCTCGGGGGCCAGTTCGGTGTAGCGCTGGATGAGCCCGCCGATGGCGGACGACAGGCAGGGCGCGAAACCGCCGGCGGTGAGGATGGCGACTTTCTGAACCATCTGGAGGATCCAATCCGTAGAGCGTTGAGGGACGCTTCCCAGCCTACTGGCAGGCCACTTTCCGTGCGCGCCGTGACACCTGGCGACCCCCCGAAAGGCCTGTGGATGACCGGTGCCCGGGCCGACCGGACGGTGCACAATGGTGCCCACTCCACACCCCGGGAGGCAGGATGCGCGAGCGGGACCAGCGTGGGCAGGCGCTGTCGGTGTTCATGGCCGTCGGTGTCGTCGCCCTGTTGCTGGTCTGCGGCCTGGTGGTGGACGGCGGCGCCCAGGCCCGGGCCGTCCGGCAGGCCGAGACGGCCGCAGCGCTGGCCGCCCGGGCCGCTGTGGACGCGACCGCCCCCGCCCGCCTGGCCGGCGCCGCACCCGAGCCGGCCGTCGCGATCCGGGCCGCCGAGCAGGTCCTGGACGGCTATCCCGACCTCACCGGCGAGGTGCGACTGGTCGCCGGCCGGGTCGAGGTGGCGACCCGGGCCCGGGTCGAGACAGTCTTCCTCAGCCTGATCGGCATCTCGACGCTGGCCGCATCCGGCAGCGCCACCGCCGAATTGCAGGAGGGCTAGCCGCTGACCGTGGCGACCATCCGGTCGACCGCCGCGGAGAGGATCTCGGGGCTGGTCGCCAGGTTGATCCGCACCCAGCCGCGGTGGTCGGCCGAGAAGCTGGCGCCGGGGGAGAAGGCCACCCGGCCGCGGTCGCGGAAGCTGTGCGCCGGATCCTCCAGGCCGAGGCCGGCGCAGTCCACCCAGGCCAGGTAGGTCCCTTCACCACGCAGGTAGCGGGCGGCGGGCAGGTCCGCGGCGAGCCGGGCCGCCAGCAGGTCCTTGTTGGCGGCGACCTCGGCGGACAGTTCGTCGACCCAGTCCTGGGCGTGCCGCATCGCGGCGGTGTGGGCGA
>JAEZHJ010000110.1 GCA_023436925.1 Actinomycetes bacterium | reverse complement strand
CACATGTCGGGCCTAGGATTGGCGCATGGCTGAGATCCGCAAGCACGACCCGGCAGTCGGCAATGCGATCGCGCAGGCGCTGCGCGCCGCCATGGGCGACCCGGTCCGGCCCGCCGAGCCCGGCGCGGAGACCGCGACCGCGCGGACGGCACCGCCCCAGCCGGAGGCCGGCACCGCCTGGATCACCCTGCAGGTCGGCGGCACTGCCGCACCGGCCGCCGAGAGCGACGACTGACCCCGCTACGGCGGACGACTGCCCCCCGTGCCACGGCCGAGACGACTGGCCAACGCTTCAACGCCCCACTCCCGCTGCCCTTTGGCGCCTCGTGGTGATTGTCCCTCCCATAGACGAGGCAGACACTCACCAATAAGCGCCGGCCGGGAGCCCGCACGCTTAACATCGGGACCAGCACAACCACCACCGGACGCCTCGTGGTGAATGTCCCTCCCTTAGGCGAGGCAGACACTCACCAGTAAGCCGGAGGCGCGGATCAGCGGCACCGGAACCATATGTCCCCCTCGCGGGGGACCATTTCGTTGACGCCTGCCCTTGTCCGGCCCCAGAATGTGCGTGGCCGGCCCGAAGCGGGGCCGGATCCAGACGACACGGGCGCGATCCTCTCCGCCTCGCGCTCCCACCCCCGGCCGGGGACCGGCCACCACGCTCATCCCACGTGGGGAGAATCATGCGTCGCTCAGTTCGCACCGCCTCCGTCCTGCTCGCCACGGGCGCCCTGCTCGTGACCCCGGGCCTCGCCTCCGCGGCACCGCCGCAGCCGACCCCGACCGTCCTGTCCACGGCGGTGGTCGCCCCGTTCAACCTCGACCTGTTCCGCAGCAAGGTGTACGTCGCCGACGGCTTCACCAACCAGGTCGGACGGCTCAAGGCCGACGGCTCCATCGCCACCGTGGTGGCCGACGCCGTCGGCACCTCCGGGGTCGCCCACTCCCGCAACGGCAAGTACCGGGCCTACACCGTGACCGAGGGCGGCCCACCGGAAGGCATCACCATGAGCGGGCTGCGGATCGACGGCCCGCGCGGCAGCCGGGTGTTCGCCGACACGCTCGCCTACGAGACCAGCCGCAACCCGGACGCGAAGTACACCTACGGCCCGGTCTCCACCGACCCCTGCGTGATCAACGCGCTCGGCCCGGCCACCAAGGGCCTCGTCGACTCGCACGCCTACTCGGTGCTGCGGTACGGCAGCTCCTGGGTGGTCGCCGATGCCGGTGCCAACGCGCTGTTCAAGATCGACCAGCGCGGCCGGATCCGCACCCTCGCCGTGCTGCCGCCCCAGCCGTACCGGATCACCGCCGAGGGAGCCGCGGCGCTCGGGCTGCCGTCCTGCACGGTCGGAGTCACCTACCGCTTCGAGGCGGTCCCGACCGACGTCGAGCTGGGCCGGGACGGCCAGCTCTACGTCACCACCCTGCCGGGCGGTCCCGAGACCAACGCCCTGGGCGCCCGCGGCGCGCTGTGGCGGGTGAACCCGCGCACCGGCAAGGTGCGACTGGTCGCCTCCGGCTTCGCCGGCGCCACCAACCTGGCGATCGGGAGCAAGGGTGAGATCTACGTCGCCGAGTACTTCGCCGGCAAGATCTCGGTGGTTCGAAAGGGCAAGGTCAAGCCGTTCCTGAACCTGCAGAACGTGGTCGCGTTGGAGTCCGACCGCGGCACCCTCTGGGCCGGGACGACGATCAACCTCGACCCGTCCCTTCCGCCGGTCCCCGGCACGATCGTGAAGATCGCCAAGGGCAAGCCGGCCAAGGCAGGGTTCCTGCGCAAGCGGTGAGCCCGGCAGAGCGGGGGCCCGACCTGGGGCGCGCCCCCGCGCACTGCGTGGTCAGGACGCCGGGACGGCCTGCTCTCCCGCCGGTAACGCCCCGGTCGCCTCCCGCCGGACGGGCAGCCGCCACACCACGAGCGCGATCAGGGTCAGGGTGAGGGCCATCAGCAGGCCGACCGGCAGGTTGATCAGCCGGCTGCCGCCGACGATCAGGAAGACGAACACCCCCAGCACACCATTGAAGGCGCCGTGCAGCATCGCCGGTGCGAGCACCGAGCCGGTGCGGTCCCGGCTCCAGGTAAGGATGAAGGACAGCGGAACGGTCCAGGTCACCATGACGAAGATGCCCCAGCCCCACTCGGCGCCGTAGTTGTGGCCGAGCACGATGATCGGCGCGTGCCAGAAGCCCCACAGCACGCCGGTCAGCAGCGTGGCCCGGAACCGTCCCAGCGGACGGAGCTCGTCGGCCAGCACGCCGCGCCAGCCGTACTCCTCACCGAAAGCGAACAGGCCGTTGATCGTGAGGCCGGCCAGGATGCCCTGGACGGCGGTGACCGCGACCAGCACGGCGACCGGCGGCACCGCTGCGGCGACGACCGCCGGGTTGATCCGGGCGAGGTTCTCGGCGAGCTCGGCGTCGCTGGCGACCAGCCGCCCGACGCCGGGCAGCCCGAGGCCCCCGGCCAGCCAGGAGACCAGCAATCCGACACCCAGCACCACCAGGGTGACCACGGCGGCGACCAGCGCATTGCGGCCGTAGCTGCGCCAGAAGCCGGCCCGCAGGGCGCGCCACTCCGCGCCGAGCAGCAGCGGACGACGCGCGACGCGTTCGACGACCAGGCCCGCGACCAGGGGCAACGGCATGTACAGCACCGCCGTCATGCCCAACGCGATCACGCTGCCGACTTCACCGAGCGTGCTCGACAGCGCCCAGATGGCGAGCGCGACCACAATCGCGCCGCCCAATGCGACCCCGTAGTACAGCCCGACATGACGCCAGTTCACGCCGGCGCGGCTCTCACTCATCGTTCCTCCTCAGGTCGGACATGATCTCGGCGCGTCGGCCGGCCCTGGCCAGCCCGAGCAGGACTCCGCCGACGGCGGCGAACGAGGTCGCCAGCATGGCCGGCGTGGCGAGCGGCCCCAGCCGGTCACCGTCGCTGCGCAGCACGGTGACGGTGGCGCCGATGGTGGCCGCGAGGGTGGCTGCCGCGATCGTGCCGACGCGCTGCGGCGTGGGGCGCGCGGCACCGGCCGTCCACCCGGCGACCGCCGCAGCCAGCGTGGTCACCGCCATGTCGGTGGTGGCTGCACGACGCTTCGACACCCAGCTGTCCGGCCGGCCGGCCAGGTCCCAGTGGGAGGGCAGCCGGTCGGGCAGGCTGCGTCCGCGCACCAGGTAGTGCAGCACGGTGGCGGCGGCAAGCCCGGCCGGCACGAGCGCGGCGACGGCGAGGGCACGATCCGGGGTGGCGGCGAACGGGACCGCCTCGGCGTCGGGCTCGATCAGTCCCAGCCGGACGGCCACCGCGCCGAAGTTCAGGTCCCAGCCCGCCCCGACGGCGCGGGGCAGGAAGAGTCGGTCGTCTGCGGGGTTCCACATCGAGGCGGTGACCCGCTGCCCCAGGCCGCGCAGCCGGAACCCGGCCGCGAGCTGCTCGACGAACCGGCGCCCGGCGTCCTCACCGGGAGTGCCCAGCGCGCCCAGTTCGGCAACCAGCCGCTCGACGTCGGACGGGCCGGAGCCGGCGTCCAGGCGCTCGCACAGGTGGACGGTGAGGTCGTCACGCAGGTCGGCGCGCAGCCGTGGCTCGACGGCGGCGACCGCGTCGTCCAGGAAGGCCGTGGCGGCCGCCCGGGCGGCGGGGCCCAGCTCGTCCAGGGTCGTGATCATCGGGCACCTTCCAGGATGGTGGACAGCGACTGCGAGATGGCGGTGAAGGCCGCCGCCATGGACGCCAGCCTCTCGCGTCCGGCTTCGGTGAGCGAGTAGTACTTGCGGGGCGGGCCGACCGGCGACTCCTGCCAGGTGGTGGTGACCACGTCGCCGGCGGCGAGCCGCGCCAGCAGCGGGTAGACGGTGCCGGGAGTGATCGCGAGCGCCGGATAGCCGGCCAGGTCCTCGACCAGTTGCGATCCGTAGCGGGGACGGTCGGCCAGCAGCCCGAGGATCGCGAGTTCGACCACGCCCTTGCGGAACTGGGAGGCCCAGGCATCACGTTCGCTCATTGCACCAATGTATCGCCAGCTACTATGCGTCACAAGCAACCACGCCACATCAACACTCAGGGCGTGGCGCGGCGAGGGTCACCAGCCGGTCGGGTCGCCGGACGAGAGGTCGATCCCGGCCGCGGCGCCGATGACCACCGTGGCGGGACTGCCGATCCCGGCACGGTCGGCCGCCTGGGCAACCTCCCCCAGCCGGCTGCGCAGTACCCGGGCGTTGGGGTGGCCCGCGTTCTCCACCACGACCGAGGGGGTGTCGGGGTCCATCCCGCGTCCGACCAGTGCGGCAGCGACCTGCGGCAGGGTGGCGACCCCCATCAGGATCACCAGCGTCGTTCCGCTTCGGGCGAGCGCATCCCAGTCGACGGTCGAGCCCGGGTCGTCCGGCCCGAGGTGCGCCGAGACGACGGTGAAGCCCTGGCTCACGCCGCGGTGGGTGACCGGGATCCCGGCCAGGCCCGGTGCCGCGATCGCGGAGCTCACCCCGGGGATCACCCGCACCTCGATGCCGGCGGAGCGGCAGGCCAGCACCTCCTCGCCGCCGCGTCCGAAGACGAACGGGTCACCGCCCTTCAGCCGGACCACCCGCCGGCCGGCCCGGGCGTGCTCCACCAGCAGCCGGTTGATCTCCTCCTGGGGGGTGAACTCCCCCCGCGGCAGCTTGCCGACATCGACGGTCACGGCGCCGGCCGGCACCTGGTCGAGCAGGGCCAGCGGCGCGAGGTGGTCGTAGAGCACGACGTCGGCGGAGCGCAGCGCCTCGAGGCCGGCCACCGTGATCAGCCCCGGATCGCCCGGGCCGCCACCGACCAGGGTGACCAGTCCCGGCGCCGGTACTGCGGGGTTGGATTGCATCGCGGCAGCCTAGCCGCCGCGGGAGTCCTTCTTGTCGTCCTTCTTGCCCTTGTCCTTGGCCTTGTCGGCCTTGGGCTTGTCCTTGCCCTTGCCGTCAGAGACCAGGATCGCGACCGAGCTGAACTTCGGCGCGCGGCCGCCGGGTTGGGTGCCCACCACAGTGCCCTTGCCCGCCGTCGACCGCACCTGGCTGACGAAGCTGGAGAAGCCGGCGTCCTCCAGCACCGCGCGGCACCCCGAGATGCTCCGCCCGTAGCAGCTGGGAACGTTGCGCCACTCACCGCGCAGCACGGACTGCGGAGGGTTCTTGAACCGGGTCTTCGGGTAGTGCTTGATCGCCGTGGCGAAGGCCGGACGCAGCAGCCGCTGGCCGGCGTCCCCGCCGGAGAAGCCGGTCAGGAAGGTCCCCGAGTCGGGCAGCCTGGTGTAGCGCAGGTAGCTCGGCCGGCCCTTCCAGAAGGAGCGGTACTTGGGGTTGCTGTCGTAGGAGATCATCGCGGCGGCCGCGAGTTCCGGGGTGTAGCCGATGGTCCAGATCGCGCGGTTGTCGGGCACCGTGCCGGTCTTGCCGGCCATCTGCACTCCGGGCACCTTCGCCCGGCGGGCGGTGCCGCCGGTGTAGGGGCCCTGGAAGATCTTGTTCATCGCGTCGGCGACCGCCTTGGACAGCACCCGCCTGCAATTGGCGCTGGGCACCTCCAGCTCGCTGCCGTCCCGGGTCTTGATCGACTTCAGGATCACCGGCTCGCAGTGCACGCCCCGGTTGGCGAAGGTGGCGTAGGCCTCGACCAGCGACAGTGGCGTGATCTCCACCGCGCCCAGGGTGAAGGACGGGATCGCGTGGTACTCCTTGACCAGGTCCTTGCCCATCGACATCTCCAGGCCGAGCCGCTTGGCCATCTTCACCGAGTCGCAGACCCCGACCGCCTGGATCAACTGGGCGAAATAGGTGTTGACCGAGTTGCGGACGCCGTCGAACAGGTTCATCCGGCCGGACGGGCTGGCGTTGACCACGTCCCATTCCTTCTGCTTGAAGGGTCCGTCGCAAGACTTGAAGGTCTTGCCGGCGAAGCTCATCTTCGGCTTGGCGTCGAAGGTGCCGTAGGCGCCCATTCCGGACTCCAGCGCGGCGGCCGCCACAAAGGCCTTGAAGGTGGAGCCGCCCTGGTAGCCGTCCGCGCCGCCCATCTCGTGGTTGACCGCGTAGTTGTAGAAGGTCTGGCCGTCCTTCTTGCCCATCTTCGTGCGGTTCTGCGCCATGGCGACGATCTGCCCGGTGCCGGGTTCGAGCATGACGATCACCGAGACCACCGGGTCCTTCGCGCTGATCATCTTGCGGATCGTCTTCTCCGCCTTGCGTTGGGCGGTGGGGTCGATCTGGGTCTGGATCGTCAGCCCACCGCGCAGCACCCGGTCGCGTCGCTCCTCGACGGTCTTGCCCAGGCTCTTCGTCTTGAGCAGCGTGCGCCAGGCGTAGTCGCAGATGAACGGGAAGTCGGCATTGGCGCAGCCGAGCTTGTACTGGCGCACCTTCTTCTTGTCGAACTTGACCGCCTTGGCCTTCGCGCCGTCCGCCTGGGAGACGATGCCCAACTGCACCATCCGGTCGATCACGTTGTTACGCCGCTCGAGTGCGATCCGCGGGTACTTCACCGGGTTGGTGGTCACCGGGTTGCGCACCAGGCCGGCCAGCATGGCCGCCTGCGCCAGGTTCAGCTTGGACGCCGAGACCCCGAAGTAGTGCCGGGCGGCGGCCTCGACGCCGTAGGCGCCGTCGCCGTAGTAGGAGATGTTGAGGTAGCGCTCGAGGATCTCGTCCTTGCTGAACCGGCGCTCCAGCGCCATCGCGAACCGCAGTTCGCGGATCTTGCGGGCCACCGTGTTCTCGGTCGCCTTCGCCCGCGCCAGCGCGTCCCCGGAGCGTTCGGCCGACTCGACCAGCACCAGCCTGACGTACTGCTGGGAGATGCTGGACGCGCCCTGGGTGACGCCCTGGGAGGTACTCACCAGCGCCCGCAGCGTGCCCTGCACATCGATCGGGCCATGCTCGTAGAACCGGTGATCCTCGATCGCCACCTGCGCCTGTTGCATGATCGGGGCGATCTTCTCCAGCGGCACGTAGTACCGGTTCTCGTCGTAGAAGTAGGTCAGGGTCGACCCGTCGGCGTTGACCAGCCGGGAGCGCTCGGCCAGCGGCGGGGTCTCGAGCTCGACCGGGAGGCCGCTGAGCAGGTCGGCAGTACCGCGTCCGGTGGCGGCCACCAGGCTGACCGTCGGAATCGCCAGGCCCGCCACCAACAGCCCTCCCAGCACCGATACCGCCAGGAAGACCAGAAGGGAGTAGAACCGCTTCCACGGGCCCATGCGTTCCATCGTATGCACCTCCGCTGCGGCCCCGTCCTGACCGCCGGAGCGAATCGGATGCCCGGGGCGGTCCCGGAACTGTGCCTACGGCCCGCCCTTTACCCACCGTGGCGCGCTTTCCACGCCACAAACCGGCAGGTGGTATGACTGGGGCACGTTCAGCGAAGGGACCCCCGATGAACCCACCGACGCGGCCCGCCGCCGGCCCCGACGTCTCGGAGTGCTGGATCTCGGTGGACGTCGAGACCGCGGGCCCGAACCCGTCCGACCACCCGCTGCTGTCGATCGGCGCCTGCCGCTACGACGACCCGTCCACCGGGTTCACCATCGAACTCAAGCCGGACCGTCCGGGGTTCGATCCTGAGGCGCTCGCGGTCTCCGGACTGGATCTGGCCGAACTCGCCGGGCGCGGGGTCGCGGCGCCTGAGGCGATGGCCGCCTTCGAGGACTGGGTGCGCGCGGCCTCGGGCGACCGGACGCCGGTCTTCATCGGCTTCAATGCCGGTTTCGACTGGATGTTCGTCTGCGACTACTTCCACCGCTACCTGGGACGCAACCCGTTCGGCCACGCCGCCCTCGACATCAAGGCGGTGGCCATGGGCCACCTCGGGATCCCGTGGCGCGAGACCAGCTTCTCCCGGCTGTCGGCCCGGCTGGGCGGCATCCCGGCGCTCACCCACGACGCCCTGCAGGACGCCCGCGACCAGGCAGGCCTGTTGCGCGCGGTGCTGCAGGTCCACAATGTGGTGCCATGACCTCAGCTGACGAGATCGCCGCCCTCACCGAGTCCGCCCGGCGGCTGGGCCTGAGCGTGGACGACACCGAGGTGGCGGCCTGGCTGCAGGCCATCGCCGACGAGGAGGCCGAGCCGGTGGTCGTCCACTCCGGCAGCGGCACCTTCGGGCACCGGGCATCGATGCTCGACTTCAGCCCGCGCGACCTGGAACGGTTCCGCCGGATCGGCGCGATCGTCGAGCTCACCGGCCCGCCCGGGACCACTGACGCCGCCCTGGCGCTGTCCGGCTCGGCGGCACAGTCCAAGATCCAGAGCTACCCCGGCGACTGCGACTACTTCGAGCGCTACAACATCCACGCCGAGACCCGCGAGGACGCCTGTGCGGTGCTCGCCAGCACGATGCGGGAGAAGATCTTCGCCTTCCACCGCGGCGCGACCTACCAGTTCCTGGAGGCCAAGCTCGGCTCCGTCCCCCACGACGGCTGGCACAACGGGCAATCGGTCAAGGCCGGCAGCCCGATCACCTGGACCATCGAGGACGTCCGGCGCGGCGAGTGGGAGCTGGTCGACGCCGACGGCGAGACCACCACCATCACCTGGAAGCAGGCCGCCCTCGACCCCGGCTGGGTGAAGCTCGACTGGGTGGTCACCGACCCGGCACGGCGGACGCTGTCCAACGCCTCCAACGTCGTCGACGTCACCTGGCAGGCGCCCGACGGCACGATCACCGCGCTGGACGGCTACCTCGACTCGTTCTTCCAGGAGGTCTACCTCGACGCCGACGACCTGCCGGCCTTCACCAGGATCGTCCAGCATGTCTCGGCCGACGCGCTGCAGGACTACATCGAGCAACTGGAGGGCGAGGTCCGCAAATACCTCACCCAGCACCTCAACTACGGCAAGGCCGCCAAGCGGATGTACAACGTGTTCCGGCTCTCCGGGCGGTACCTGGACGCCGCCTTCGTGCGGGAACTGTTCGACCAGCCGACCACGCTGCTGTACCAGGTGTGGTCGCTGATCGGCACCCTGGACAACGCCGCCCGGCCCGGCTCGGGAATTCCCTGGTCGGCGGTCGTCGAGCAGTCCAACAAGCTGCTGCTCGAGGTGGTCATGACGATGGACGGCTCGGACGAGGTCGAGGTGGTCTCGGCCCTGCTCGAACTGCGCCAGGCGCTGGAGGAGCAGGAACCCGGCGAGGCACGCACCACCGCGGTGGAGGGGGCCCGGGCCCGGGTGATCAACGTGGTGAACACCTTCTTCCGGGACAAGCTCACGAGCCGTCCGACGATCAAGGAGTACATCGACGGCATCCAGGTGGCACAGGCCTGAGCACCGCGACCGCCGCCGCGCCCGCGGTGCGACGACCCCGCCGGCGAGGGGTAGGCTGCGGGCTCTCCCGACCCTGAGGAACCACCGTGCCCTCCCCTGCCCCGACGCTGCTGGACGCGCTGCCCGCGGCCTGGCTCGCCGACCCACTGGTCTGCAGCCGGCGCAGCGAACTGGCCGGCGCCCGCGCGGTCGGGGACGACCAGACCCTGGTCACCCTGACCCGCACCCCCGAGGGCCTGGCGGTGTCCGGCTACGGCCTCGGGGCCGGCGGCCTGGTCGCGCGGGTGGCGGCCGCGGGCCTGCTGGACGAGCCCCTGCTCCGCATCGACCTGCCCCGGCCCGCCGGGTTGCCCGAGGACCTGACCCGGTCGCTGCGGCTGGAATTGCAGCCCGGCTGGGACTGGCTGTGGACCAGGACCATGCCTCCCCCGCCCGCGGTCGAGGTCACCGCGCTCGACCCGGTGGCGGACGGCGCCGCGATCCGCGAGTGCCTGGCCGACGCCAACCCCGACAACTGGGGTCAGCCCGGTTCGCCCGACGACGCCGGCTGGTGGGGCGTGACCGGGGACGGACGGCTGGCCGGTGTGATCGGTGCCGCCGCCCACCCCGGCGCTGGCGCGGACGGTGCGAGCTGGCACCTGAAGGGACTGGCGGTGCGCGACGCCGCCCGGGGCCGGGGCCTCGGCACCGCCCTGACCGCGGCGGCCACCCGCGACGGCCTGGCGGCGGGCCTGGACTGGGTGTCGCTCGGAGTCTGGGCGGCCAACCTGAATGCGATCCGGCTGTACCACCGGCTCGGCTTCGAGACCATCCATCGACGGGCGTCCTGGCGTCCGTCGGACGACGTACACACACCAGCCTGCGACGGCTGACCTACAAGGGGGACCATGGCACCGCAACCGGTCATCATCGACACCGACACCGCCCAGGACGATTGCGTCACGATCCTGTGGGGACTGCTCGACCCGGCCGCGGACCTGCGCGCCATCACCCTGGTGGCGGGCAACGTCGCCTTCGACCAGCAGGTGGCCAATACGCACCTCACCCTCAACGCCGCCGGACGGTTGGGCAGCGTGCCGGTGCACGCCGGCTGCCGCCGTCCGATGCTGCGGGAGTGGGCCTCGGCCGAGGACGTCCACGGCGACGGCTCGGGTGGGCTGTCGATGGACCAGTCGGGCACCCGGCTGGAGGCCGAGCACGCCGTGAACGCGCTGCTGCGGATCACCGCCGAGGCCCCCGGGGAGGTGAGCATCATCGCTATCGGCCCGCTGACCAATATCGCGACGGCCGTGGTGATGGACCGCGAGTTCGCCGGACGGGTGAAGACCCTGGCGGTGATGGGCGGCTCGATCAACGGCCTGGGCAACATCACCCCGGCGGCCGAGTACAACCTGTACGTCGACCCGGAGGCGGCCCAGATCGTCCTGGAGGCCGGCTTCGAGGACCTGCGGATCCTCACCTGGGACCCGGTGACGCTGCAGGACGCCACCATCGACCGGGCCGGCTACGACCGGCTGACGGCGATCGGCACCCCGCTCGCCCGGTTCTTCAAGGCGGTCTGCGACACCACTTTGGACTTCAACGAGTCGGTCGGGGTGGACGGGTCGACCCACCCGGACTCGATGACCCTGGCCGCCGTGCTCCACCCCGAGCTCGTCCTGGCCCAGAGCAGGTACCGGGTCGACGTCGAGGTGGCCTCGCCGCTCACCCGGGGCGCGAGCGTGATGGCCTGGCCGAAGTTCGGCCTGACCCCGAACGCGACCGTCTTCGAGAAGGTGGACGGCCCGGCCTTCTTCGCCCGGTTGGGCGAACTCCTGCAGACGCCGACCAACCCCGACCTGCCGATCCACGGCCTGTAGCTTCGGAGGGCTCAGCCGGCGGCCCGCCGGGCCGCCGGCGAGGCCAGCTGCCGACGGCGCAGGGTGGCCAGCCCTCGGGCCGCCGCCCGCCGGACCGAGCTGGCGGAGGTGCCGATCCGTTCGGCGATCTCGCGGTAGCTGTGGCAGCGGCCGTCCACGAACCCGAACCGCAGCCGCAGCACGTCGCGCTCTTCGCCGGGCAGCCGCGCCAGCTCCGGCAGCAGCCGGTCGAAGGCGGCGAGGTCCTCGCTGGCACCCAGCGCCACCGACTCCTCCCCCAGCGCGTCGCCCAGCAGGTCCAGCGGTACCGGCGGACGGTGGCTGAGCAGTCGGGCCGTCCAGGCCGGGTCGCGCCCCAGCGCCGCCGAGATCTCGGTCACCTCCGCCGCCCGGCCCAGCTCCTGGCTGAGCTGCTCGGCGACGCCCTGGGCACGACGCAGCACCACCGCCCGGTTCACCGGCAGGCCGAGCTGGCCCGCCAGCGAGCTGGTGACGGCGGTCAGGTGCTGCCTGACCAGCGGCACCGCGTAGGTGGTGAACCGGCTGCGGGCATGGTCGTAGCGACGCAGGGCGTCGCCGAGGGCGAGGCAGGCCTCCTGGAACAGGTCGTCGAAGTCCATCCCCGAGCGGCGGGCGGCCTGGCCGGCCAGGAGCACCGCCAGGCGCAGGTTCGCGGTCAGGAACTCCTGCCAGGCCTCGCGTCCGTCGGCGACGACGGCGGCCAGGGCGACGGGGTCGTCCCGCCCCGGCCGGGCGTGCTCCAGCACGTGAGCCGCCACCACCCCGGCCTCGATGCGTCGGGCGAGCGCAGCCTCACCGTCGCGACCGAGCGGGGGCGGGAGAACCGGGAGGGAGAGCATGGCGACCAGCCTCGGCCGCGGCGCCACCGGACGTCACTACCGTCGGCGCACCGGGCAACACCCCGACACCACCTGCCGCGGCGCCGCTACACGGCGGGGCCGGTGGCCAGGGCGAGCAGCTGCTTGCGGCGTGCCTCGAGGTCGACCAGCGCGGCGAACATCCGGTTGTAGCTGGGCTGGTCCTCCACCGGGTTGGTGCGCTGCAGCCGCGACTTCAGCGCGTCGATCTGCCGCGCGGTGGACAGCAGCCGGACGCCCGCCGCGTACTCGGCGGCGTACGCCTCGCTCGGTTCGCGCAGCACCGGCTCGACCGCCAGCGTGATCACCAGCTGGCCCAGGTCGGGGTCGTCGGCGAGTTCCTGCGCCCAGGCGCCGGTGCGGTCGGGCAGGTCACGGATCCTGGTGAACAACTCCCGGTAGGCCGGGTCGAGGAAGTCCTCGGGGGTCAGGTCGTTGAGCGTCTCGGTGAACGTCCCCGGCGCCCGCAGCAGCAGCCGCAGGGTGCCCCGCTCGGCCTCGAGCCTGCGGTCGTGGGGGTCGGGCAGGGACAGCCGGCGCGGCTGTTCCGGCTCCGGCCCGGGCGCCTCGGTCGCCGGACGGACGGGGCTCTCCCGGGTCGGCTTGGCTCCCTTGCGGGCGCGCCTGATCTCGGCCCGCACCTCGTCGGGATCGGCCAGCCCCAGCAGCTGGGCCAGCCGGCGGCTGTAGCCCAGCACCAGCGACTCGTCGCGGATGCTGGCCACCAGCGGCGCCGCGGCCCGCAGCGCGGCCAGCTGGCCCTCCACCCGGTCCAGGTCGAAGCCGGCCAGCACGTTACGCATCACGAAGTCGTACAGCGGCACCCGTCGCGCCACCAGTTCCCGGACGGCGGCGTCACCCTGCTGCAGCCGCAGATCGCACGGATCGAGCCCCGAGGGCTCGACCGCGACATAGGTCTGGGAGCTGAACTGCTGGTCGCCCTTGAAGACCTTGATCGCGGCGGCCTGGCCGGCGGCGTCACCGTCGAAGGTGAAGATCACCTCGCCCGCGCCCACCCCCTGGGCGTCGATCAGCCGCTGCAGCATCCGCGCGTGGTCGTCGCCGAAGGCCGTCCCGCAGGAGGCGACCGCCGTGTCCACCCCGGACAGGTGGGCGGCCATCACGTCGGTGTAGCCCTCGACGATCACGGCCTGGTTCTTCTTCGCGATGCTGGTGCGGGCCAGGTCGAGGCCGTACAGCACCTGCGATTTCTTGTAGACCGGGGTCTCGGGGGTGTTGAGGTACTTCGCGGGCATCCGGTCGTCGTCGAACAGCCGCCGTGCCCCGAACCCGAGGACGGAGCGGCCGGCGTCCCGGATCGGCCACAGCAACCGGCCCTGGAAGTAGTCCCAGCCGCTCTCGCGGACCAGCCCGGCGCGGACCAGTTCGGTGTCGCTGAACCCGCGCGAGCGCAGGTACGAGCCGAGCTCCTTGCCGCCCATCGGGGCGAAGCCGATCCCGAACTTCTCGGCCGAGTCGCGGTCGAAACCGCGCTGGGCCAGGAACTGGCGCCCCGCCAGGGCGTCCGGGGTGGCGAGCTGCCGGGCGAAGAACTCGGCCGCCTCCCGGTTCGCCTCCAGGATCCGCAGCCGCAGCCCCGGCTCGGGGCGGTCACGTCCGCCGCCCTCGGTGTAGCGCAACTGGATGCCGGCCCGGTCGGCCAGCCACTCCACCGCCTCGACGAAGGTGACGTTGTTGATCTTCTGGACGAAGCTGATGACGTCGCCGCCCTCGCCGCAGCCGAAGCAGTGGTAGAAGCCGCGCGACGGCGTGACCCGGAAGCTGGGGGTCTTCTCGTCGTGGAACGGGCACAGCCCGGTGAGGGAACCGCCGCCGGCGTTGCGCAGCGTGACGTGGGCTCCGACGACCTCCTCGATCCGGGAGCGTTCCCGGACCGTCGCCAGGTCCTCGTCGTTGATCAGTCCCGCCACGGCGTTGATCCTACTGACCCTTGGGCAGCCGGTCCGGATCCCAGCCGAGCAGCGTCCGGGCCGCGTCGAAGGCGAACCGGTCGGTCATCCCGCCGACGTAGGTGACCGCCGCGCGCACCCTGGCCGGATCGTCGTCGAGCCTGGCGCGCAGGTCCTCGGGCAGCCGGTCCGGGTGGTCGGTGTAGAAGTCGACCAGGGCGGTCAGGACGGCGATCACCGCCCGGGACTGGGCCAGCGATTCCGGCCGGGTGTAGATCCGTTCGTAGTTGAAGGCCCGCAGCCCGGCCAGCGCAGCTGCCTCCGCCGGGGCCATCCCGACCGTCCCGCTGGCGGCGGTCGCGGTCACCACCGCGCGGACGAAGGTGGCCAGTTGCTCGCGGCGGGAGGTGCCGCACACCTGGCTGACCTCGTCCGGCAGGTCGGCCAGGGACACGATGCCCGCCCCGGCGGCGTCCTCCAGGTCGTGGGCGCAGTAGGCGATCCGGTCGGCCCAGCTGACGATCTCACCCTCGATCGTGGCCGGGGCCGGACGCGACCAGGAGTGGTTGCGGATCCCGTCCAGGGTCTCGGCGCACAGGTTGAGCGAGGTGAGGACGACGTCGGCCCCCCACGGGCCGTGGTCGTAGCCGCCCGGGATGAAGGCGTCGAAGGCGTCCTCGCTGGCGTGGCCGCCGGGCCCGTGGCCGCAGTCATGGCCCAGCGCGATCGCCTCGGCCAGGCTCGCGTTCGCGCCGATCCCGCGGGCGATCGAGGTCGCCACCTGGGCGACCTCGAGGGCGTGGGTGAGCCGGGTGCGCTGGTGGTCGCTGGGAAAGACCACGACCTGGGTCTTGCCGGCCAGCCGTCGGAAGGCGGTGGAGTGGACGATCCGGTCCCGGTCGCGCTGGAAGCAGGTGCGCTCGGCGTCCGGCTCCTCCGGCAGCGCGCGGTTGCCGGCACCGAAGGCCAAGGTGGCCCCCGGCCGCAGCAGTGCGGCTTCGGCCTCCTCCCGCGCGACCCGGCCGATCGGCGGGCCTGCGGCGATCCGTCCGCCGGTCTCGGCGTGGGCGCGGACCACCTCGCCGCCGTCATGGCCGGCCATGGTGTCCGCCCAGGCGGCAGCGCGCGGGGTCAGTTCTGGCACCCGCCCATCTTGGCATCACCACAGCCCCCGACGCCGCGTCCGCAACCCGACTCAGTACGCTGGAGGCATGTCAGCCGACCCTCGGGAACCGAACCTGCCGCCGACCGCCCAGCCGAGCCCGTCCGAGCCCGCTCAGCAGTCGCAGTCCTCCCAGCCTTCCCCGCCCGCGCAACCGACGCCGCAGTCGGCCCCGCGGCCGCCCCAGGGCTACCCCGGCCAGCCCGCCCAACCGCCCTACGGCTACCCCGGACAGGGTCACGCCCCGCAGCAGCCCTACGGCTACCCGGCGCAGGCGCCGTACGGCTACCCCGCCCAGCCGCAGGGACAGCACCAGCCCTACGCCCAGCAGCCCTACGGCCACCAGGCCTACCCCCAACAGCAGTACGGCCAGCAGCAGTACGGCCAGCAGGCCTACGGTCAGTCCGTCCAGCCCTACCCGGGCTATCCGGGCGGTTACCCGGCCAGCAGCCAGGCCGCCAAGCCTGAGGCGCGCAGGTCGCCGGTGCTGGGCATCGTCGGGTTCGCGATCGTGGCGCTCGCCGGCGTCATCTCGGTCATCCTCGGCCTGGTGATGGCCGACCCGATGGCGGCGATCGTCGCCCTGGTCCCGCCGGGCACCACCGAGATCGACATGTCCACCATCCCGCCGGCGCTGCTGGAGCAGTTGACCGCGCCGATGTCCGGGCTCATGCTGACCGGCCTGGCCGGCACCGCGGGCTGGGTGGTGTCGATCATCGCGGCTGTGACCAACCGCGGCCGCGGCTGGGGCGTGGCCGGGATCATCCTGGGCATCATCGCGCCGGTGGCGGCGCTGATCGCGATGAGCGTCGCCGCGGTGGCGGCGGTCTCCTAGCCTTCAGCCGCCGGAGACATCCGATTCCGCCGAGCTGAGGTCCGCGTCACCCAGCTCGGTGGAGTCGAGCCAGCCGTAGGGCAGCACCACCTTGTCGCGCGGCGTGCCCTGGCGGCCCCGGGGCGAGGCCAGTTCGCTGACCGGGAACGGGACGTCCGGGTCGAGCCGGGCGAGGTTGTCGTCCAGTTCGGCCAGCGAGGACACCATGGCCAGGCCGCGGCGGACGTCCCCGCCGACCGGGAAGCCCTTGAAGTACCACGCCATGTGCTTGCGCAGTTCGGTCAGGCCGTGCCGCTCGCCGTACAGTCCGGCCATCAGTTCGCCATGGCGGCGCACCATCGCCGCGACCTCTCCCAGCGTCGGCAGGGTGCGGGTGTCACGTCCGGCGAAGGCGTCGGCCAGGTCGCGGAAGAGCCAGGGCCGGCCGAGGCAGCCGCGTCCGATCACCACCCCGGCGCAGCCGGTCTGCTCGACCATCGCGAGTGCGTCGGAGGCCTCCCAGATGTCGCCGTTGCCGAGCACCGGGATCTCGAGGGCCTCCACCAGGGTGCCGATCGTCGTCCAGTCGGCCTGCCCGGAGTAGGCCTGCTTGACCGTGCGGGCGTGCAGCGCGATCGCGGCGCAGCCGGCCTGCTGCGCGATCCGTCCCGCGTCCAGGTAGGTGAGGTGGTCGTCGTCGATCCCGAGCCGGGTCTTCATGGTGACCGGCACGCCGTAGCGGGCGGCGGCCTTCACCGTGGCGGTGAGGATGGCGGCCAGCCGGTCCCGCTTCCACGGCAGCACGCCGCCGCCGCCGCGCCGGGTGACCTTCGGCACCGGGCAACCGAAGTTGAGGTCGATGTGGGAGACCCCGAACTCCTCGCACAGGATCTCCGCCGCCCGGGCCATCACGGCCGGGTCGACCCCGTACAGCTGGACGGAGCGGACGGTCTCCCCCGGGTCGAAGCGCAGCATGTCGAAGGTCTTGGGGATCCGCTCGACGATGCCGCGGGAGGTGATCATCTCGCAGACGTAGAGCCCAGGGTGGCCTTCAGGTGGAGCATCCCGACCCGCCTGTGGGCTCGGAGTCTCGACGAGCGGCGCCAGCCGCGAGGAATAGACGTAGAGGCCTGCACCCTGCTCGCGGCACAGCTGCCGGAAGGCGGCGTTCGTGATGCCCGCCATCGGTGCCAGCACCACCGGCGTCGCCACCGTGAGGTCACCGAGGCGCAGCGGAGCGGTCAGGGTCTGTCCGGGCACCGGCCAACCCTACCTCGCGCGGTGACCCGGCCCGGTTCGCGGGGACGGCCGGTGCGGACCGTCCCCGCGAGCCGCAGGCTCAGCAGCCGACCAGGCGGGCGGCCAGGTAGGACTTGACCTGGTCGAGCGCGACCCGCTCCTGCGACATGGTGTCGCGGTCGCGGATGGTGACCGCGTGGTCCTCCAGGGTGTCGAAGTCGACCGTGATGCAGTACGGCGTGCCGATCTCGTCCTGCCGGCGGTACCGGCGTCCGATCGCCTGCGCATCGTCGAACTCGACGTTCCAGTACTGGCGCAGCTCGGCGGCCAGGTCGCGCGCCTTCGGCGACAGGGACTCGTTGCGCGACAACGGCAGGATGGCCGCCTTGACCGGCGACAGCCGCGGGTCGAGCTTGAGCACGGTCCGGGTGTCCATGCCGCCCTTGGTGTTGGGGGCCTGGTCCTCGGTGTACGACTCGACCAGGAAGGCCATCAGCGAACGCGTCAGCCCCGCCGCCGGCTCGATCACGTACGGCATGTACCGCTCACCGGTGGCCTGCTCGAAGTAGGACAGGTCCTGGCCGGAGTGCTTGGAGTGCGTCCCGAGGTCGAAGTCGGTGCGGTTGGCGATGCCCTCCAGCTCACCCCAGCCGTCCCCGCCGGTGAAGCCGAAGTTGTACTCGATGTCGACGGTCCGCTTGGAGTAGTGGGAGAGCTTCTCCTTGGGGTGCTCGTAGAGCCTCAGGTTGTCCCGCTTGATGCCCAGGCCGACGTACCAGTCGGTCCGCGCGTCGATCCAGTGCTGGTGCCACTCCTCGTCGGTGCCCGGCTTGACGAAGAACTCCATCTCCATCTGCTCGAACTCGCGGGTGCGGAAGATGAAGTTGCCCGGGGTGATCTCGTTGCGGAAGCTCTTGCCGACCTGGCCGATGCCGAAGGGGATCTTCATCCGCGAGGTGTTCTCGACGTTCTTGAAGTTGATGAAGATGCCCTGCGCGGTCTCCGGACGCAGGTAGTGCAGCCCGGACTCGTCCTCGATGACGCCGAGGTAGGTCTTCAGCATCATGTTGAAGTCACGCGGCTCGGTGAAGCGGCCCAGGGTGCCGCACTCGGGGCAGTTGATCTCCTCCAGGCCGGACGGCTTGCGGCCCTTCTTGAACTCGAACGCCTCCTCGAGCTGGTCGGCCCGGAACCGCTTGTGGCAGGACAGGCACTCGGTCAGCGGATCGGAGAAGACCCCGACATGGCCGGAGGCGACCCAGGTCTGGCGCGGCAGGATGATCGAGGAGTCGATGCCGACCACGTCGTCACGACCCTGGACCACCGCGCGCCACCACTGGCGCTTGATGTTCTCCTTGAGTTCCACGCCGTAGGGCCCGTAGTCCCAGGCGGCCCGGGTCCCGCCGTAGATCTCGCCGCACGGGTAGACGAACCCGCGGCGCTTGGTGAGGGTGATGACGTTGTCGAGGCGGCTTGCCACGTGTGTGCTCCTTGTCGCACGGCGTTGCCCGGCTGGCAACGCACAAGTCGACCTAGCTTAGCGAGCGCGGCAGGTTCTCCCCCACCTCGGCCGGGTCCGCGTACGCGCTCGGCTCGTCGATCGCCTCGCTCAGCAGCGGCACCAGCACCAGCTTCGCGTCGTAGCCGTTGAACGACCGGCGATAGGAGCCGACGTCGGCCCACCGGGAGGTGAGGGTCCACAGCTGTGGATCGTCGAGGTTCTGCAGCAGGTCGGCAGCCACGCAGCCCGGACGCGAGGCGAAGAAGGCGGCAGCGGCGCGGGCTCGCTGGACGAAGTCGACGGCCCGATCGGGGGCGACCCGGAATCTGCTGATGGCGAGCACGCGTTCACCCTACCGAGCGGGCCTGTCGCCCGGCGTCACCCGGCCGGCTCGTCCGTCCGGACACCCCGAGGAGGAGACGGCATGAGACTCCCGCACCGACCTGCCACGTCGGCCCGGCCCGGAGCCGCGCCGCCACCCGGCCCGGACTCCTGCGGCGGTGCCGCGTGACCGGGGTGAGTGCTGCTCGCAGCACCAGCCCGGGAGCGGGGGCCCACGACGTCGCCGAGGCCCTGTCGTCGTCGCCGCTGCTGCGGTTCATCAGGACGGAGTCGGGCAGCGCCGGGCTGCTGGTGGCCGCGACAGTGGTTGCGCTGCTGTGGGCGAACTCGCCCTGGTCCGAGGTCTACACCGGCCTGCTGGAGACGCCGATCAGCCTGCTCGCCGGCGACGTCGGGGTGAGCATGAGCCTGCACCACTGGATCAACGACGGGCTCATGGTGGTGTTCTTCTTCGTCATCGGGATGGAGGTCAGGCACGAGTTCGCGGTCGGGGAACTGACCGAACGCCGCCTGGTCGTGGTGCCGCTGGTGGCCGGGATCGGCGGCATGGTGGTCCCGGCCGCGATCTACCTCGCCCTCAACCCGGTCGGCGAGGCGGCGCACGGCTGGGGCGCGGTGATCGGCACCGACACCGCGTTCCTGCTCGGCGCCCTGGCCCTGGTCGGCCCGGCAGCCTCCACCCAGCTCCGGGTCTTCCTGCTGACCCTCACCGTGATCGACGACATCGTCGCGGTCAGCGTGATCGGCATCGCCTATACCGACCAGATCAACCTCCCGCCGTTGATCGTGGCCGGCCTCGCGTTGGTCGGTCTCGCGGTGCTCGGCCGACTCGGGGTGTGGCGGGCCTCCCCGTATCTCGCGCTGGTGATGCTGGCCTGGCTGTCGACCCTCGACTCGGGCGTGCACGCCTCGCTGGCCGGCATGCTCGCCGGCCTGCTCATCCCGGCCGGTGAACCCAGCCGGGCACGGGTGGAAGCCGCCGCCACCGGCTTCCGGGCCTTCCGCCAGTCGCCGCTGCCCGCCGCCCAGCGGGACACCCGGAACCTGCTGAATCGGACCATCAGCGTCAACGAGCGGCTCCAGGAGGCCCTGCACGGCTGGACGAGCTACGTCGTCGTGCCGGTGTTCGCCCTGGCCAATGCCGGGGTCGACCTGCGCGGCGGAGTGCTGGCGGAGGCGCTGGTGTCCCCGGTCACCTGGGGTGTCACCGCCGGACTGGTGCTCGGAAAGCTGGTCGGGATCGGGCTGGGGGCACTCGGCGCGGTCCGGTTGGGGCTCGGCGCGCTGCCCCAGGGCGTGGGCAGCGGGCACGTCCTGGCGGGCGGCGCGCTGTCGGGCATCGGCTTCACGGTGTCGCTGCTCATCATCAAGCTCGCGTTCGACAACCCTGTGCTGCGCGACGAGGCGACGCTCGGCGTCCTGCTGTCGGCCGTGCTGGCGACCGGTCTGGGCTGGGCCCTGTTCGGGCTCGCGGCGCGGTTCCTCGGACAGCGCGACGCCGAGCGTCCGCGGTTCCTCAGCGACCCGGTCGACCCCGCCCGCGACCACATCCTGGGCCGGGCCGACGCCGAGTACACCCTCGTCGAGTACCTCGACTTCGAGTGCCCCTTCTGCGCCGAGGCGACCGGGGTGACCAAGGAGGTCCGCGAGCACTTCGGCGACCGGATGCGCTACGTCGCCCGGCACTTCCCGCTCACCGACATCCACCCCCAGTCCGATCTGGCCGCCCTCGCCGCCGAGGCCGCCGCCCGGCAGGGCCGGTACTGGGAGATGCACGAGTTGCTGTTCGCCCGCCAGTCCGAGCTGGAGTTCGAGGACATCGTGGGGTACGCCGCCGATCTCGGCCTGGACACTGAACGCTTCCTGCGCGACCTGCAGGACGACAAGCTGGCCCGCCGGGTGCGCCGCGACGTCACCAGCGGCCTGGCCAGCGGGGTGCACAGCACCCCGACGTTCTTCATCGGGACGCAGCGCCACGTCGGCCCCTACGACGCGCAGAGCCTGATCGCAGCGATGGAGTACCTGGCGAGCAATCCGGACGCCGTGAACACCTACGAGGACGACGACTAGCCTCCGGTGGTCAACGGTCGACGTGGCCCAGTGAACGCAGTCCCCGGTCCAGGTGCCAGCCGACGAAGGCCGCCACCAGCCCGCTGCCCTCCCGCAGGATCGCGTCCGGGACCCCGCGGGTCGCCGCCCAGTCCCCGGTCAGCAGGGCGACCAGGTAGCGGACCGTGACCGGGTCGGGATGGGACACCCCGGGCGGCCGGCACTGCCGGCACACCATCCCGCCCATCGCCGGGGAGAAGGCCTCGTGCGGCCCGGGCGCCCCACACCGGGCGCAGGAGTCGAGGCTGGGCGCGTAGCCGGCCAGGGCGACTGCCCGCAACAGGTAGGCGTCCATCACCATCACCCCCGGACGCGGGCCGTCCGCGGTACCGGCGGTGAGCGCGTGCAGCGCGCCGACCAGCAGCTGGTACTGCTGCAGCGCCGGCTCCCCCTCCTCGGTGACCAGCCGGTCCGCGGTCTCGATCATCACCTGGCCCGAGGTGAACCGGGGGTAGTCGCGGCTGAGCGGCTCGGAGTAGGGATGCAGCGTGACGGCCTGGGTGATGACGTGCAGCGTCCGTCCGGTGGCGAACTGCAGGTCGACGTGGCTGAACGGCTCCAGCCGGGCGCCGAATTTCGAGGTCGTCCGGCGCACCCCCCGGGCCACCGCCCGGACCTTGCCGTGATGGCGCGAGAGCATCGTGATGATCCGGTCGGCCTCACCCAGCTTGTGGGTGCGCAGCACGACCGCCTCGTCACGATAGGTAGGCACCCGTCCATTCTCCCCGGTCGGATTCACCCGGCCCGCAGGCGTGCCGGGGGCGCTCGGTGTTACCGTTCACGCAGGGTGGGAGGCACCCCGACACGACGCTGCAGCAGGAGGATCAATGACGATCGGTGACCAGGGGATCGACCCGCGCCGCGCCATCGAGGCGGGGCAGACGGCACTCGGCATCGAACTGGGCTCCACCAGGATCAAGGCGGTCCTGATCGGCCCGGGAAACACCCCGATCGCCACCGGTAGCCACGACTGGGACAACCAGTTCGTCAACCGGATCTGGACCTACTCCCTGGACGCGGTGTGGGAAGGCATGGCGTCCTGCTTCGCCGCCCTGGCCGCCGACGTGAAGGCCCGCTACGACACCAGGCTGGAGCTGGTCGGCGCGATCGGCGTCTCCGCCATGATGCACGGCTACCTCGCCTTCGACGCCGATGGTGAGCTGCTGGTCCCGTTCCGGACCTGGCGCAACACGATCACGGGCCAGGCCGCCGAGGAGCTCTCGGCGCTGTTCGGCCACAACATCCCGCAGCGCTGGAGCATCGCCCACCTGTACCAGGCGATCCTCAACGAGGAGGAGCACGTCGCCTCGATCAGCCACCTCACCACCCTGGCCGGGTACGTGCACTGGAAGCTCACCGGCGAGAAGGCGCTCGGCGTCGGCGACGCGTCCGGCATGTTCCCGATCGATCCGGCCACCGCACGGTTCGACAGCGACATGCTGGCCGCCTTCGATGCGCACTTCGCCGACCGCGGGCTGGTCTGGCAGGTCGCCGACATCCTGCCCGAGGTGCTGACCGCCGGCCAGCAGGCCGGTACCCTCACCGAGGCGGGGGCGCGCC
>JAEZHJ010000113.1 GCA_023436925.1 Actinomycetes bacterium | reverse complement strand
GCATGGGCCAGAAGATCAACCCGCATGGCTTCCGCCTCGGGATCACCACCGACCACAAGACGCGGTGGTACGCCGACAAGAACTACGCCGAGCTGGTCGCCGAGGACGTCAAGATCCGCCGCTTCCTGGCCAAGTCCCTGGAGCGGGCCGGCATCTCCTCGGTGGAGATCGAGCGCCGCAGCGAGCGGGTGACCATCTTCCTGTACGCCGCGCGTCCGGGCATCGTCATCGGCCGTAACGGCGCCGAGGCCGAGCGCGTCCGCGCCCGGCTGGAGAAGCTCACCGGCAAGCAGGTCCAGCTGAACATCCTCGAGGTGAAGAACCCCGAGACCGATGCCCAGCTGGTCGCCCAGGGTGTTGCCGAGCAGCTCGGCGCCCGGGTCGCCTTCCGGCGTGCGATGCGCAAGGCGCAGCAGTCCGCGATGCGGGCCGGCGCCCTGGGCATCCGGATCCAGTGCTCCGGTCGTCTGGGCGGCGCCGAGATGAGCCGGTCGGAGTTCTACCGCGAGGGTCGCGTGCCGCTGCACACCCTGCGCGCGGACATCGACTACGGCTTCTACGAGGCCCGCACCACCTTCGGCCGGATCGGCGTCAAGGTCTGGATCTACAAGGGCGACGTGTCCGGCAACCGTGCCGAGCGCACCGCCCAGAAGGCCGCCCGGCAGGCTGCCGGTGGCCGCTCCCGTCCGGCCCGCGGCCCGCGCCGCGATGGCGGTGGGCGTCCCGATCGTCCCGAGCGCGGCGGCCGCCGTCGCGCCGAGGCTGCTGCCGAGGGGGCTGCCCCCGAGGTGGTCGCCGCTGAGAACCCAGGAGCCTGACCATGTTGATTCCCCGCAGGATCAAGCACCGCAAGCAGCACCACCCGAGCCGTTCGGGGGCTGCGAAGGGTGGCACCAAGCTGGCCTTCGGCGAGTACGGCATCCAGGCCCTGGAGTCCTCGTACCTGACCAACCGGCAGATCGAGTCCGCCCGTATCGCGATGACCCGTCACATCAAGCGTGGCGGCAAGGTGTGGATCAACGTCTACCCCGACCGTCCGCTGACCAAGAAGCCCGCCGAGACCCGGATGGGTTCCGGCAAGGGCTCGCCGGAGTGGTGGATCGCCAACATCAAGCCCGGGCGGGTTCTCTTCGAACTCTCCGGCGTGAGCGAGGACGTGGCCCGCGAGGCCATGCGCCTGGCAATCCACAAGCTGCCGTTCAAGGCTCGCTTCATCAAGCGGGAAGCAGGTGACATCTGATGGCCAAGACTGACACGGCCGCGGAG
The DNA here is from genome assembly GCA_023436925.1 of Actinomycetes bacterium. Taxonomy (GTDB): domain Bacteria; phylum Actinomycetota; class Actinomycetes; order Propionibacteriales; family Propionibacteriaceae; genus Propionicimonas. Next base: position 9,459 of record JAEZHJ010000113.1, on the reverse strand, counting down.
CTGCGCGGCCTCAGCCGCGAGGAGCTCAACGCCAAGGTGGTCGCGCTGAAGGAGGAGCTGTTCGGGCTGCGGTTCGCCGCCGCCACCGGGCAGCTGGAATCCCACGGCCGACTGCGCGAGGCCCGCAAGGACATCGCGCGGATCTACACCGTGTTGCAGGAGCGCAACCTCGGCATCATCCCCGATCCCGATGAGGACAAGTGAGTCTGATGAGTGAGCAGAACGACGCCAAGCGCGGGGCGCGCAAGGTCCGTGAGGGCATCGTCGTGTCCGACAAGATGGACAAGACGGTCGTGGTCTCGATCGAGTCGCGGGTCAAGCACCCGCTGTACGGCAAGGTCATGACCAAGTCCGAGCGGCTCAAGGCCCACGACGAGGCCAACGCGGCCGGCATCGGTGACCGAGTTCGGGTGGCGGAGACCCGGCCCACGTCTGCTACCAAGCGGTGGCGTGTGGTCGAGATCCTCGAAAAGGCGAAGTGACCAGGAGAGATAGCAGATGATCCAGCAGGAGACGCGACTGAAGGTCGCCGACAACACGGGTGCGAAGGAACTGCTCTGCATCCGCGTTCTCGGTGGCTCGAAGCGTCGCTACGCCGGACTCGGCGACAAGATCGTCGCGACGGTCAAGGACGCCATCCCCGGTGGGAACGTGAAGAAGGGCGAGGTCGTCAAGGCGGTCATCGTCCGCACTGCCAAGGAGACCCGTCGTGCCGACGGCTCCTACATCAAGTTCGACGAGAACGCCGCCGTGATCCTGAAGAACGACGGGGAGCCCCGCGGCACCCGCATCTTCGGCCCGGTCGGTCGTGAGCTGCGCGAGAAGAAGTACATGCGCATCATCTCGCTGGCCCCGGAGGTGTTGTGACAATGGCGAATACGCTGCATGTGAAGAAGGGTGACCGCGTCAAGGTCATCGCGGGCAAGGACAAGGGCGCGACCGGCGAGGTCATCGCTGTCGATCCCAAGGCCGGCCGCGTGACCGTCCAGGGTGTGAACCTGGTGAAGAAGCACAAGCGGGAGACCCAGAACAACTCGACCCGCCAGAACAACGCTGCCGGCATCATCACGACCGAGGCGCCGATCGACGTCTCCAACGTGCAGCTGCTGGTGAAGGTGGACGGCAAGGAGGTCGTGACCCGCGTCGGTTACGAGCGCCGCGAGGTGACCAAGCGCCGTCCGGACGGTTCGGAGTACACAGCTACCCGGAGCGTGCGGATCGCCCGCAAGACTGGGAAGGAAATCTGATGACTGCAGCCACTGCTCCCCGGCAGCTGCCGCGTCTGAAGGAGAAGTACCGTTCGGAGATCGCTCCGGCGCTGCGTGCCGAGTTCGGCTACGACAACGTCATGCAGATCCCCGGCCTGGTGAAGATCGTGGTGAACATGGGTGTCGGTGAGGCGGCCCGTGACTCCAAGGTGATCGACGCCGCGGTGCGCGACCTGACGGCGATCACCGGCCAGAAGCCGACGGTCACCAAGGCCCGCAAGTCGATCGCGCAGTTCAAGCTGCGCGAGGGCATGCCGATCGGCTGCCACGTCACCCTGCGCGGTGACCGGATGTGGGAGTTCGCCGACCGGCTGCTGACCCTGGCGCTGCCCCGGATCCGCGACTTCCGTGGCCTGTCCGCCCGGCAGTTCGACGGCAAGGGCAACTACACCTTCGGTCTCACCGAGCAGGTCATGTTCCACGAGATCGACCAGGACAAGATCGACAGGCTTCGCGGCATGGACATCACGCTGGTGACCACCGCGACGAACGACGAGGAGGGCCGCGCCCTGCTGCGTGCGCTCGGCTTCCCGTTCAAGGCGCCCGAGAACGACGTCAAGGTCGCCGTCCGCAAGAAGTCCGCTGCCTTCAGGGGCGGCAAGCCCGTCAAGAAGAAGTGAGCTGAACCATGGCCAAGACTGCCCTGAAGGTGAAGCAGGCTCGCAAGCCGAAGTTCGCCGTCCGCGCCTACACGCGCTGCTCCAAGTGCGGCCGTCCGAAGTCCGTCTACCGCAAGTTCGGCCTGTGCCGGGTGTGCGTGCGGGAGATGGCCCACAAGGGCGAGCTGCCCGGCGTGATCAAGTCCTCCTGGTGAGCACTCTCCAGACCCAACCAAACCCGCTGAAGGTCCCCACCGGGGAAACCGCGGCGAGAAAGTGAACCAGACGTCATGACAATGACCGATCCGATCGCAGACATGCTGACGCGTCTGCGCAACGCCAACCAGGCGTACCACGACTCGACGAGCATGCCCCACTCCAAGATCAAGGTGGGTATCGCCGAGATCCTGCAGGCCCAGGGCTACATCGCCGGCTTCGAGGTGCTCGAGCCCAAGGAGGGCGAGGTTGGCAAGACCCTCAAGCTCCAGCTGAAGTACGGCAACAACCGCGAGCGCGCGCTCGCCGGGGTTCGCCGGATCTCCAAGCCGGGTCTGCGGGTGTACGCCAAGTCCACCGCGCTGCCGAAGGTTCTCGGCGGCATGGGGATCGCGATCATCTCCACCTCGCAGGGTCTGCTGACCGACAAAGAGGCCAAGTCCAAGTCCGTGGGCGGCGAAGTCCTCGCCTACGTCTGGTGATCGGAGAATAGAGACAATGTCACGCATTGGAAGGCTCCCGATCACTGTTCCGGCCGGGGTCGATGTGACCCTCGACGGCCAGAAGGTGTCGGTGAAGGGCCCCAAGGGCAGCCTGAGCCACGTGGTTCGCGAACCGATCCGGATCGCGCGCAACGAGGCCGGCGAGCTTGAGGTGACCCGTCCCAACGACGAGCGCGAGAGCCGCTCGCTGCACGGCCTCACCCGGACCCTGGTCGCCAACATGGTGACCGGCGTCACCGACGGGTACGAGAAGAAGCTCGAGATCGTCGGCGTGGGTTACCGCGTCACGCTCAAGAGCCCCACCCAGCTCGAGTTCGCGCTCGGCTTCTCGCACCCCGTCGTGATCAACGCTCCGGAGGGCATCACCTTCTCGGTGGAGAGCAACACGAAGTTCACCGTGTACGGAATCGACAAGCAGGCTGTGGGCGAGGTTGCCGCCAACATCCGCAAGCTCCGCAAGCCAGAGCCCTACAAGGGCAAGGGCGTGCGCTACGCCGGCGAGCGGGTTCGCCGCAAGGTTGGAAAGGCGGGCAAGTGATGGCCATCTCACTGTCAGTGCACAAGGGAGTGGCCGCCAAGCAGGCGGCGCGGCTGCGCCGTCAGGTCCGCGGCCGCAAGAAGATCGCCGGCACCCCGGAGCGTCCGCGCCTGGTGGTCACCCGGTCCAGCCGCCACCTGGTGGCTCAGGTGATCGACGACACCCGCGGTGTCACGCTCGCCTCGGCGTCCAGCATGGAGGCGTCGGTCCGCTCTGCCGAGGGCGACAAGTCGGCCAAGGCGAAGGCGGTCGGCAAGCTGGTCGCCGACCGGGCGAAGGCTGCCGGGATCGAGAACGTCGTCTTCGACCGGGCGGGCAACAAGTACCACGGACGGATCGCGGCGCTGGCTGACAGCGCCCGCGAGGCCGGTCTCGGATTCTGACGGTTGCGGAAGGGAAGCAAGCGATGAATGGAACCCAGCGCCGCGGAGGCGGTGTCGGTGGTGAGCAGCGTCGCGGCCGCGAGGACCGTCGTGGCCAGGCGGCTGCCGCCGAGAAGGAGAAGAGCAACTACCTCGAGCGGGTAGTGGCGATCAACCGGGTCGCCAAGGTCGTCAAGGGCGGCCGTCGGTTCAGCTTCACCGCGCTGGTCGTGGTGGGCGACGGCGACGGTACCGTCGGTGTCGGCTACGGCAAGGCCAAGGAGGTCCCCGCGGCGATCGCCAAGGGGGTCGAGGAGGCGAAGAAGCAGTTCTTCCGCGTCCCGCGCATCCAGGGCACCATCCCGCACCCGGTGCAGGGCGAGAAGGCTGCCGGTGTCGTCATGCTGCGTCCGGCTTCGCCCGGTACCGGTGTGATCGCCGGCGGTTCGGCCCGCGCCGTGCTGGAGTGCGCCGGGGTGAAGGACGTGCTGGCGAAGTCGCTGGGCTCGGACAACGCGATCAACGTGGTGCACGCCACGGTTGCCGCGCTGCGGAGCCTGGAGGAGCCGGAAGCCGTTGCGAAGCGCCGCGGCCTGCCGGTCGCCGACGTCGCGCCCGCCGCGCTGCTGCGCGCCCGGGAGGAGGCGAACTGATGGCACGACTCAAGGTCACCCAGATCAAGTCCGGGATCGGGGGCAAGCAGAACCAGCGCGACACCCTGCGCACCCTCGGGCTGAAGCGCATCGGCGACGTCGTCGTCAAGGAGGACCGCCCCGAGATCCGCGGCATGGTGAACGCCATTCCGCACCTCGTGGCAGTCGAGGAGGTTGAGTGACATGGCACTGAAGGTTCATCACCTGCGTCCGGCGCCCGGGGCCAAGACCGCCAAGACCCGCGTGGGTCGTGGTGAGGGGTCCAAGGGCAAGACCGCCGGTCGCGGCACCAAGGGCACCGGTGCGCGCAAGAACACCCCGGAGAACTTCGAGGGCGGGCAGATGCCGCTGCACATGCGGCTGCCCAAGCTGCGCGGCTTCTCCAACCCGTTCCGGGTGGAGTACCAGGTCGTCAACCTGGCCCGTTTGGCGGCGCTGTACCCCGAGGGTGGCGAGGTCACCCCGACCGACCTGGTCGCCAAGGGTGCGGTCCGCGACGGCGAGCTGGTGAAGGTGCTCGGCAACGGCGAGCTGGGCGTGGCGCTGCAGGTCAGCGCCCACGCGTTCTCGGCCGCCGCGCGCGAGAAGATCGAGAAGGCTGGCGGCTCGGTCACCGAGCTGTGAGTCCGGCCGACAGGGCCCCGGCCACCACGCCGGGGCCCTGTCGCCTTCCGGGGCCGGTTGAGCCGACCGCGGACCGGGCCGTCAAAGCGCGCGCGACGCCGAGTGCTTGCTAGAGTCTGACAGGTTGCCGTCGGCGCCAGGCCGACATGGGTGCAGGGGAGTTAGTTCGGATGCTGTCCGCGTTCGTCAATGCGTTCAAGACGCCGGATCTTCGCAAGAAGATCCTCTTCACGCTCGGCATCCTTGCCGTATTCCGGCTCGGATCGGTCATCCCGACCCCGAACGTGAACATCCAGAACGTCAACCAGTGCCGCCAGCTGTCGCTGACCGGCGAGGGGTCCGGCCTCTACTCGATGATCAACCTGTTCTCCGGCGGCGCACTGCTGCAGTTGGCGATCTTCGCCCTGGGGATCATGCCGTACATCACGGCGAGCATCATCCTGCAGCTGATGACCGTGGTGATCCCGCGCCTGGAGGCCCTCAAGAAGGAGGGCGCGGCCGGTACCGCGAAGATCACGCAGTACACCCGTTACCTCACCATCGTCCTGGCGGTGCTGAACTCGACGGCCTTCGTGACGCTGGCGGTCAACGGCCAGCTCTTCCAGGGCTGTACCCTGCCGCTGGTCTACGACGTGTCCGTCTTCCCGATCATCGTCATGATCCTCACGATGACCGCCGGTACCGGCGTGATCATGTGGCTCGGCGAGCTGATCACCGACCGCGGCGTCGGCAACGGCATGTCGGTGATGATCTTCACCCAGATCGCGGCCCAGTTCCCGGCCCAGCTGTGGGGCATCAAGGAGAGCCGCGAGGGCGCCGCTGGCTGGCTGGCCTTCGTGCTGGTGCTGCTGGTCGGACTGCTGGTGATGGCCTGCGTCGTGTTCGTCGAGCAGGGGCAGCGGCGGATCCCCGTCCAGTACGCCAAGCGGATGGTCGGACGCAAGCTGCTCGGCGGCAGCACCACCTACATCCCGATCAAGGTGAACCAGGCGGGCGTCATCCCGGTCATCTTCGCGTCGTCGCTGCTGTACCTACCGGTGTTGTACGCGCAGTTCCAACCGGGCACGATCGACAACCCGAACCCGGTCTCGGAGTGGATCGCCGCGAACTTCACCACCGGCAGTTCGTGGATCTACAACGTCACCTTCGCGCTGCTGATCATCGGCTTCGCCTACTTCTATGTCTCGATCACCTTCAACCCCGACGAGGTGGCCGACAACATGAAGAAGTACGGCGGATTCGTCCCGGGTATCCGGGCCGGCGAGCCGACGGCCAACTACCTGCGCCACGTCCTGTCGCGGCTGACCGCGCCAGGCTCGGCGTACCTTGCGATCATCTCGCTGATCCCCGCGCTCGCCTTCATCTGGCTCGGCACCCAGGCCCAGTTCCCGTTCGGCGGCACCTCGATCCTGATCATCGTGGGCGTCGGTCTGGACACGGTCAAGCAGATCCAGAGCCAGCTGCAGCAGCGCAACTACGAGGGCTTCTTGCGCTGATCGGTCTGCGACGGTGGGCCCGGCTTGGTAGGTTGGGAGAGTTCTGAACGCTCGCTTCAGTAGCGCAAATACAAGAAGGACTCTGCACGTGAGACTGCTCATCATGGGCCCCCCCGGTGTCGGCAAGGGCACCCAGGCCAAGGGAATCGCCGACTTCTACGGTGTCCCCGCGATCTCGACCGGGGACATCTTCCGGGCCAACGTCCGCAACCAGACCCCGCTCGGGCTCGAGGTTTCCCGGATCATGGCCGAGGGTGGCTACGTCCCCGACGAGATCACCGACCAGGTGGTCAGCAACCGGCTCGCCGAGTCGGACGCCGCCGACGGCTGGTTGCTGGACGGCTACCCGCGCACCCTGGCCCAGGTGGAGGCGCTGGACGCCCTGCTGTCGGCCAGCAACACCACCCTGGATGCCGTCATCTCCCTGACCGCAGCCGAGGAGCACCTCGTCGATCGACTGCTGAAGCGCGCCGAGCTCGAGGGCCGGGCCGACGACAACGCCGAGACGATCAAGCGCCGCATGGAGGTCTACGCCGAGGCGACCGATCCCCTGCTGGCGATCTACCGCGAGCGCGGCCTGCTGGTCGAGGTCGACGGACTGGGCACTGTGGATGAGGTCGGCCGCCGGATCACCGACGCGTTGGACGCAGCCACGAAGCGATGAGGGGTTCGCGCATCGAGCGCAAGACTCCTGACCAGCTTCGCTCGATGCGGGCGGCCGGGCTGGTCGTGGCGCGCACCCTCGACAAGGTGCGCGCTGCGGCGGCGCCCGGCGTCTCCACCGCCGACCTGGACGAGCTGGCCCGCCAGGAGATCGCCGCCGCCGGCGCGGTCTCCTCGTTCCTGGGCTACGACGCCGGCTTCGGCCTGCCGCCGTTCCCCGCGGTGACCTGCATCTCGGTGAACTCCGAGGTCGTCCACGGCATCCCCGGAACCCGGGTGCTCGCCGAGGGAGACCTGGTCTCGGTGGACTTCGGGGTCAGTGTGGACGGCTGGCACGGCGACGCGGCGGTCAGCTTCGGGGTGGGCGCCTGCCCGCCGGAGCGGCTGCGGCTCAGTGAGGTCACCCATGACGCCCTGTGGGCCGGGATCGCGGCCGTCCGGGCGGGCGGCCGGATCGGGGACATCGGCCACGCCGTCTCCAGCCGGATCCGACGCGAGCCGCGCCACTACGGGGTCGTGGAGGAGTTCACCGGCCATGGCATCGGGTCGGCCATGCACCTGCCGCCGGACGTGCCCAACCAGGGCCGGCCCGGTCGCGGCATCCCGCTGACGACCGGCATGGCGCTGGCCATCGAGCCCATGGTCACCCTCGGTTCGCCACGGGTGGTCACCCTGGACGACGAGTGGACGGTGGTCACCCGGGACGGGTCGATGGCCGCCCACTGGGAGCACACCGTCGCGATCACCGAGGACGGGCTGTGGGTGCTGACCGCCGAGGACGGCGGAGCCGCCGAGCTTGCCGCCCGAGGTGTGCCGTTCGGTCCGCTGGGCGACTGAGTCCAGCTCCGGCGGCGGTACCATGCCCGGCGTGACGCGGTGGCGGGTCCGGGCGGCCCTGATGGACCTGGCGCTGCTGCTCGTCTGGGCGATGGTGGTCGCGGTGGTCACCGTTCCGCTCTACGCCACCGGTACGCTGCCGGGCCTGACGCCGCTGCCGGCGATCCTGACCGGCGCGGCCGTGGTCATCGTCCCGGTGATCGTGGGGCTGGCGCTGCTCGAGGGTGGGCGGTACGAGGCCAGCCCCGGCAAGCAGTGGTCCGGCCTGCGCGTCCGCCGCACTGACGGCACCCGGTTGGGCTTCGCCCGCTCGCTGCTGCGGAACGCGATCAAGTTCGGCCCGCCGTGGCTGCTGGCCTGCGCCGCGGTCATGGTCTGGGTGAGCGCGGTGCCGCCGGTGGGCGCCGACGTGTGGATCCTCACCGTCATCGCCGCTCTGCTCCCGGTGGGTTACCTGGTGGCCTCGCTGGCCGGCAACGGCAGGGGACCGCACGATGTGTTGGCCGACAGCCTCGTCGTCGCCACCGCGCCGGGTCGGCGGGTCGCCGAAGACTGAGGCGCGACCGGCGCCGTCAGCTGCTGCGGCCGACCGCGTCGGGCAGCGATGCCTCGTCAAGGGAATGGGTCCTGGCCTGCCCGGGCCGCCACAGCTTGTTGGTCGGCCGCATGTCCTGGCCGGTGAGGTCCTCGTGGACGCGGTAGGCCGCCAGTGCGCCGGTCAGCAGTTGCGCCCACGGCTCCGGGCCGGCCGGGCTGAACGCCGAGGCGTGGTACACCCCGGGCAACCCGGTGCGTAGCCGGGGCAGCCGCAGTATCGTTTGCCAGCCCTCCCAGCGGGGCCCGCCGGTGGCGGCAGGGTGCAGTCGCCGCAGCGGGGCCGCCCACTCCCGGTCCGCCCGTCCGACCAGGTCGCGGTGCTGCCACGGGTCGAGGGTGACCAGCACGGCCCGGCAGGCCAGGCTGCCGTCCCTGGTGTCCACCAGTCCCGGCGCCACCCGCTCGGCGCGGGTCGACCAGCGCACCGACACCCCGCGGTCGGCGATCCGCTGGACGAGTAGGTCGGCCAGCCGCGCGGTCGGCTGCGGGACGCCGTCCGGGTCGGTCAGCTGCCAGCGTCCGAAGGTGCGTTCGATGCTGAGTCTGGTCCCGAGCCAGCCGGGTGCCTGCCGGGGATCGGAGTCCCGGCGCAGGGCCAGCCCGGTGAAGAGTCCGCCCAGCTCCGGACCCGCCAGGCGGGCGAGGTCGGCCAGGCTCTCCTGCGGGCGCAGCGCCTGCCGGGTGGCGCGGTCCAGCCGGGTGGTCACCAACTCCGCCTCCACCCCGAGCGGACGCAGCGCCAGCCAGCTGGTGTCCAGCCGGTCCAGCAGGTCGCGCCAGGTGGCCGCGACTTCGGCGCCGAGGCTGTCGACCAGGGTGTGCCACTGGCCGGCCCGGTCGGACGGGAGCAGCAGGACGTCCCCGCCCGGCAGCCGGTGGCGGTTCGGTGGTGCCGGTGTCAGGGCCAGTCGGTGGCGGGCCAGCTCGGCGTCCAGCGGGCGGCCCGACTTGCGGAACAGGTCCCGCCAGGCGGCCGGCAGCACGATGGTGGTGTCGTCGGCGTCCACCAGGCTCGGCATCAGGCCGCGCGGCCCGGCGCCCTGGTCGAGGATCATCACCCGGTGGCCGACCCGGGCCAGGCGTGCGGCAGCCGCCATCCCGGC
>JAEZHJ010000112.1 GCA_023436925.1 Actinomycetes bacterium | reverse complement strand
GATCCGCTACCGACAGGGCGACCGCCTGGTCGTGGACCGCCATCACCGTGGTGACGCCGAGCCGCCGATGGGTGGCCCGGATCAGCCCCATCGTCGTCGCGGCGAGCGCCTCGTCCAGCCCGGACAGCGGTTCGTCGAGCAGCAGCACCGCCGGGCGCAGCACCAGGGCCCTGGCCAGCGCCACCCGGCGCTGCTGGCCGCCGGAAAGCTGGTCCGGGTAGCGGTGCTCAAGCCCGGACAGGCCCAGCTGCAGCAGGGCGATCTCCACCTGCTCCTGCCCCCGCTCACCGGTAGTGCCGCGAGCCCGCAGTCCGAAGGCGACGTTCTCGGCGACCGTCAGGTCGGGGAACAGGGCGTCGTCCTGGAAGGTGATCGCGGTGCCGCGGTCAGGGCCCGGTTCGGCCGGCAGTTCCCGGCCGTCCAGCAGGACCCGTCCCCGCTCGGGCCGCTCGAAGCCGGCGACCGTCCGCAGCAGCGTGGTCTTGCCGCTGCCGGACGGTCCGATCACACAAACCATCGACCCGGCCGGAACCACCAGGTGGTCCAGGTCGAGGCCGACGGTCCGCCCGAAGCGCACCCTCACCCGATCCAGGCGCAGCTCGCCGCTCATCGTGCCCCGTCCCTCACCAACCGGCGATCATGCGCCTTCGCCGCGTCCACCAGCCGTTGGCCGGCCGCCGCCAGTCCGACCAGACCGGCGAGCACCACGGTCGCCGCACAGGCGGGTGCCAGTCGTCCGGCATCGATGTCGGTGAGCATCCGGACGGTGAGCAGCGGCACCTGGGAGTTGGTCAGCAGGATCACCGAGGAGACCGCGGTCAGGCTGCGCGCCCAGGCCGTGAACGCCCCGCCGAGCAGCTCGGTGCGCACCCGCGGCCAGTACACCGAGCGGTCCAGGTCGGCCGGCCGGGCACCCACCGCTATCGCGCTGTCGCGGACCGCCGGCACCAGTGATCTGGCGGTCCCCAGCACGGGGAGAGCGACCATCGGGACGAACCGCATCACGTGCACCGCGACGATCACCACCAGCGCGCTCCAGGTCGCCACCTGTACCGGCAGGGTCGGCGCCGCCAGCCCGGACACCGCGTTCAGCGCGAAGAGTCCTGCGACGCCGAGGGCAGCCGGGGGCAAGGCCGACGCGGCGGTGAGCAGCCGATGGGTCTGGCGGATCCGGTCGCTGGTCGCGGCGGCAGCGGCCAACCGGAAGGCGGCGACGACGACGACCGGCACCGCCACCAGGGACACCACCAGCGTGGTCGCCAACGGCCGGGACGCGGGGCCGGCCAGGAGATCCTGGAAATGGCGCAGGGTGAGGCGCGGGCCGGCTTCGGCGACGGTGACCGCCGAGCCCGCCACAACCGTTCCCAGCAGGACGAGGATCGTGCCGCCGACCGTCCACGACACCCCGATCAGCACCCGTGCCCAGCCGGTCGCCGGCTGCTCGGGGGCCGGCGGGGGTGGCGCCGGACGGGTCGGCTGCCGCGCGACGCGCAGCGCGACCACGCCCAGCAACACCGCCGGGACCGCCAACAGCAGGGCGTAGGCCGCGGCGGCCTCGGGGTCGCCCTCGCCGTTGACGGCCTCGTAGAGTCGCTGCGCGACGGTGGTGAAGCCGCCGCCGATGACCAGTGGGTTGGCCAGGTCGAGGATCGCGTCGGCGAGCACGACCAGCGCCGTCGATGCCAGGATCGGGAGCAGCCGTGGCAGGGCGACCTGCCAGAAGGCGTCCCGCGGCGCGGCGCCCAGCGCGACCGCAGCCTCGAGTTGCCGGCGGTCCAGGCGCCGGTACGCCCAGGAAAGCGGCAGGTAGGCGAACGGCAGCCGGCACAGCGTCCCCGCGACGACCAGGCCGACCGCCCCGTAGACCTCGATCCCCGGCAGCAGGCGGGTGACCACGCCGTTGTGCCCGAGCAGGATCAGCAGACCCATCGCGAAGGTGAAGGACGGCACCAGCAGGGGCGCCAGGTAGAGCAGGCGCAGCGTGCGCCCGCCGGGCACCCGGTACCGGAACTGGACGTGCGCGAGCGCCCACGCCAGGCTGGTCGCGGCTGCGGCGACCCCGAGGCCGTAACCGAGGGTGTGCCACAGCAGCGGGCGCTGGGTGGTCAGGATCGTCCACAGGGCTGCGAGTCCGCCCGGGCTGGCCGCGGTCGCCAGCCAGGCGGCCAGCGCCAGCAGCGGGATCCCCAGCACGACGATCCGGAGCCCCGTCTTCATCGCGGGACCACCGAGACCACCTCGGCGACCAGGTGCTCCCGCCCGGCGGCGGCCTGCTGGGGGGTGTACTCCAGCAGGCGGGCCTCGGCGCCGAGCTCCGGACCGGCCGGCAGGTCGGCGCGGGTGGGCAGTTGCGCGGCGTTGGCCTGGGCGCCCGCCCGTTGCGCCGCCCGGGAGAGGGCGTAGTCGACGTAGCGCCGCGCACCGTCGGAGTCCTCCGAGCCCGCCACCAGCGCCACCGACCCGATCTCGACCCCGGTGCCCTCCTCCGGGTAGGTGATCCTCAGGTCGGTCAACGCGTCGGCCCCGGCCTGGACGCAGTGCTGGCTGAAGGTCACCCCGACCGCCGCCTCTCCCCGGGCGGCGATCCGGGCCGGCGCCAGGCCGGAGCGGGTGTACTGCAACACCCGGGCGTCCAGGGTGGTCAGGTAGTCGAGCGCGGCTTCGGTGGAGCTGAGGCGGTGGAGTTGGGTCCAGGCGACGGTGTAGCCGGTCCCCGAGGTGAGCGGGTTGGGCACCGAGACGTTGCCGGCCAGCCGGGGATCGAGCAGGTCGTCCCACGAACGCGGCACCGCCACCCCGAGCCGGTCGAGCATGGCCGGGTTCGAGCAGAAGCCCAGCACGCCCAGGTAGACCCCCGTCCAGTAGCCGTCCGGGTCCTTGTAGGCCGCGGGGATCGCGCCGGCCTCCGGCGACACGTAGGGCGCCAGCAGGCCGCGGTCGGCCGCGATCACGTAGCTGTCGGCCGGGCCGCCGTGCCAGACGTCGAACTCGCGGGTCCCGCCCGG
>JAEZHJ010000108.1 GCA_023436925.1 Actinomycetes bacterium | reverse complement strand
GCGCTGGACGCGGACGGGCTGGTGCCGCTGCTGGCGCGGGTCTACGCCGACGCGGGCGTGGCCCCGTCCGGGATGCCCGAGCAGGTGGAAGTGATCACGCGGCACGGGTCGGGCGGACGCTACCTGGTCGCGATCAACCACGACGCTGCCGAGGTCACCATCGAGCTGCCCGTGAGCACCGATCTGGAGACCGGCGCGGCAACCGGGCCCCGGGTCAGTTTGCCGGGCGGCGGCGTACGGGTCCTGGGCGTCTGACCCAGGACTCCCGCTAGCGCGAGGTCACCGAGAACGGCCCCAGTGGCCACGGGAAGCGCCGCTCGGTGAACACGGTCCCGTGGAAGTCCTGCTCCATGACGACACGATCGACCGGCTGGAAGTAGCGCGCCACGAAGGCTGCCGGGTCGGCTTCCAGCAGCGCGATCGGCTCCTCCAGGTCGGCGGTGGCCATGTTGGCTGCGTCGGCGCGCAGCACCTCGGCGAGCTCGGCCACAACGTGCTCCGGCGCGGGGCGACCCGCGGCGAGCGCGTTTCGCAGCACCGTCGCCAGGTTGGTCTCGCGGCAGTGGTAGGCGAATGCCAGCACGCGTCGGCGGAACTCCGCCAGTTCGGCGATGAAGGCGCGGAAGCCCTCCCCCCGGCCGCCGGGGATCCGGGCCTGCACCTGTGCAGCGATCCGCAGCGCCCGCTCCTGCCTGTCGGCGCACGCCCGCCAGCGCAGCTCGACGTCCTCCAGCAGCCACGGGTCCGGCTCGACGTCGTCGATCACCATGAACGTGGCACCGCGGGTGGAGCGCCAGGACGGGGTGTGGGCGCAGTAGCCGCGGATGCACGCGGCGTTCAGCGAGTGGACGGGTTCGCTCTTGCCGACCTCCCGGACGAACCAGGACGCGTCCCACGGGTACAGCTCCATCGCCTCGCTGGCAAGCCGCCAGACCTCCTCCACGTCCCGCCGGACGTCGTCGGGACCGTAGCCCTCGGACAGTTGGCGGAGCAGCTCGGCGTCGGTGAGGGCGGGCTGCTGCCACGCCTCGACCGCCGCGTTCAGATTGGGATCCTCCCGGCTGAGGTCCAGCCCGTAGTACTCCTTCACCCCGGTGACACCGTCGACCGCCAGCATGGCGCGGACCTCCCGGTAGGTGGTGAGCGGTGAGTGCAGGGCCGTGAACGGTTCGACCTCCTCGCTGGCCGCGCCCAGGAAGCCCTCCAGGATCACCGGGATCCCGCGGGCGGCGGCCGCGCGGGCCAGGTTGCGGACGTTGCGGTCGGCCGGCAGCGCGACCATGGCTTCTGCGCTGTTGTTGTGCAGCGCGAGCACCAGGCCGTCGGTGGCGATCTGTTCGATGACCTGCAGGGTCTGCCCGGCCGACAGTTCCCAGGGCTCCCAGCAGATCCGACCCTCGGGACGCAGCGTCCGCCACCGCCGTGCCAGGCGTTCCAGGAACGGGACCAGCCGGCGATGCAGCGGGACGCCGGCGCAGCGCGGGCAGCCGCCGAACTCGGAGCACAGCCAGGCGTCCTGGTCGTAGGTGTAGAGCCACAGGTCTGCCACGTCGAAGTCGGTGGCGAACTCCTGCAGCAGCAACTCGTAGCGGTAGCCCACCGCCTCGTCGAGGATGCAGTTCGGCTGCGGATCGGAATGCGCGGTGTGGTTGTTGAACGGGATCCCGCAGTTGAAGGCCGTGCGCAGCCCGGCGGAGTGCGCCAGTGCGGTCCGCTGCTGCAGGGCCTCGCGGCGCTCGGCGTACCTGGACGGATCGGAGTTCAGTGGAACCGGCTGCGGATACGCAAGCGCAAGCTCCGGTGCCAGCGAGACCACGTCCTCGAGGTTGAGGGGTTCGTCGCCCGGACGCGCTCCCCATCCGATGTTCACCTGCACTCCGGTGAAGCCCAGCTCTCGGAGGCGGCCCATTCCGGCCTCGTCCCAGCAGGCGGTGGCCGGATCCGCGGGATGGCCGAGAACGGCGATCCGCTCGGCGACGGGCCGGCTCACCGCACGCCGCCTGCGCAGCGCGGGTGCACGCTGAGCCGCTCGGCGGCGCGAGGCGGGCTTGAACGTTTAATCACTAGTGCTTCCTCCAGGTCGAACGGCGAGTCGTCTCTCAGGGCCGACGGGTGGTCGAGGCCCGTGCCACCAGTTCGGGTTGCAGCACCCGCCGGGTGTGGTCGTGGGGCTCGGCGGAACGCTCCGACAGGAGCATGTCGAGCGCCAGGCTGCCCAGTTCATTGGTCGGCTGTCGCACCGAGGTCAGCGGGATCGGCAGGTCGGCCGAGCGCTCCAGGTCGTCGTAGCCGACGACCAGGACCTCGTCCGGGACCGACACCCCGCCCTCGGCGAGGCTCCGCAGCAGCCCCACGGCCATCAGGTCGTTGGCGGTTGCCAGACCATCGAAACGCAAGCCCTCGGCCAGCAGTCGCTGCCCGGCGACAGCCCCCGCCTGCACATCCATGGCATCGGCGGCCACCCACTCCAGGCTCACGCCTGCGGCGGCAGCGGCCTGCTGGGCGCCACGGAACCGGTCCCGCGTGATGCGCACCGATGGTGGCGCGAGGTAGCCCACGCGGCGGGCACCCATGGCGGCGAGATGCTCCAGGACGAGCGCACCACCGGCGACGTCGTCCGCCGAGACCGCGCACCGGTCGGCTGGTGCGTCGGCGTCGATGAACACCAGGTGGGCGAGCCGAGGCGGCGTCCAGCGCTCCAGCAGCGCGTTGGCCCCCCGAACGGGGAGTACGACCAGGTCGTCGACCTGCTGCTCGGTCAGCGAGATCAGGCTGCCGGCTTCGCGCTCCTCGTCGTCGGCGCTGTCGGAGACGACCACGAGCAGGCCATGGTCAGCGGCCCGGTCGACCACCCCGCGCGCCATCTGGGCGAAGAACGCGTTCGCCAGATTGGGGACGAGCAGGCCGATGATCGTCCGTTCCCGGGTGCGCAGTTCGACAGCGGAACGGTTGCGGACGAAACCCAGCTCGCGAACCGCCTGCTCGACCCGGATCCGGGTCTTCTCCGAGAACCGCCCGGTCGAGTTGAGCACGTTGGACACGGTCGCCACGGACACTCCCGCGGCGGCTGCCACGTCCCGCAGGCCAGGGGGGGCGTTGTCGGGGCTCACGTCCACAACCCTCCTTCGCTGGATACGCCTGGCATCCTGGCCGGTCATGGCCGCCTCATCGCGACCACCTCGGTGACCCCCGCCGCCAGTCGGCACTCGGTCGCCGGATCGAGAGCAGAGTACCCGGCGGGCGGGACAAAGGTGGCGGTAATCCCGTCCGGGATCTCCGCGGTCACCGCGAGGGTGTCGCCCTCCAGCCGCCAGGAGCACGCGATCCGCCCGTAGGGGGTCCGGCGGGAGTGCCGCGAGGCGGTCACCTCCTGACTCGGGAACGGCGCGATCTGGACGTTGGCGTACCCGGGCGCGGTTCGACGGATACCGCCGATCCGGTCGCACAACCACTCGTCGACGGCGCCGTAGGCGTAGTGGTTGAAGGAGTTCATCGAGGGATCCTGGAAGCCGGCTTCGGTCGTCCAGGAGTCCCAGCGCTCCCAGACCGTGGTCGCCTGGCCGTGCCGGATCGGGTACAGCCACGACGGCGGGCTGTCCCCCAGCAGCACCTTCAGGGCGAGTTCGTCGTAGCCGTGCTCGCTGAGCACCGGCAGCAGGTAACCAGTGGCCAGGAAGCCCGTCGACAGCCGGCAGTCATTTGCCTCCACCAGTCCGGCGAGCCGGGCAGCCGCTTTCGGCTGTTCGGCAGGGTCGAAGAGTCCGAACCGGAGCGCGAACAGGTGAGCAGCCTGCGTCGCAACCGCCAGCTCACCATCGACCAGGTAGGTACGCCGGAAGGCATCGCGCACCCGCTGTGCGAGCGCCGCCCAGACGGCTTCCCGCGGATCGCCGAGCACCCGGGCGCACCGGCTGGCGAGATTGGCGGAGTGGGCGAAGAAGGCGGTGGCGACCAGGTCCAGCGGCGTCGGGTCGAAGGCGAGCCAGTCGCCGAACCCCTCAGCCGGACGCAGGCCGTCGATGCTGTGCCGCTGCAGGTAGTCCAGCCACTCCCCCATCGCCTCCAGGTTCTCGGCGAGGATCTGCCGGTCACCGTAGGCCTGGTAGAGCTCCCAGGGGACGATCACTATTGCGTCCCCCCAACCGGCGGTGCCGCGATGGTTCCCCGCCAGCGAGGTCGACAAGATGTCGGGCGCCACGTTCGGCACCGCGCCGTCCACCATCGCGTCCCGGACGTCCTTCAGCCATTTTCCGAAGAACTCCAGCACGCCGAGGTTGAGCGCGGCGGTTGCGGCGAACACCTGCGCGTCGCCGGTCCAGCCCATTCGCTCGTCGCGCTGGGGGCAGTCGGTCGGCACGCTCAGCAGATTCGCCCGGGCGCTCCACAGGACGTTGCTGTGGAGCTGGTTGAGCGCGGGATCCGAGCACTCGAACTCCGCCAGCTGCTCAAGCTCTGCCGAGACCGCAACCGCGACGGCCTCGGGTCGGCTCTGTGGGCTGAGACCGGTGATCCCTGCGTACCGGAACCCGTGGACGGTGAACTCGGGCGCGAGGGTGAGCGCACCCGCTGGCGGCACGGCGAACCGGTACTTGTCGATCGCCTGGGCGGAGCGCAGCGAGGCGGTGTAGAGCGCCCCGCCGGCGTCGAGCACCTCGGCGTGGCGCACCGTGATGTCGCTGCCGTCGTGGCGGTCCAGGGCCAGCTCGACCCAGCCGGAGACGTTCTGGCCGAAGTCGATCACCAACTCCTCGCCGACCCGGGTGAGGGTGCGGGCGGGAAACCGTTGGATCGGGACGATCGGTGGTGCGAGCTGGCCGGTCGGTGAGGCGACCGGCGGCACGACCGTGATCACCTCAAGGCGTCGCTCCCGCTCGGGCAGCACCCGGGTGCAGCCGTCCTGCAGGTCCGCCGAGCGGGTACCGGTCTCGCGGGCCGACCAGCGGGCATCCGTGCCGAGCAGCACCTGGGGCCCACCGGGCCCGACCCGGTCGAGTTGGACGAGCACAGCGCGGATCGGGCTGTAGTGCTTGGTCCCGAACCAGCACAGGTTCCCGACCGCCCAACCGTCCCCCACGCGCACCGCGATCTCGTTGCCACCGCCCCGGAGCAGGCTGCTCACGTCGACGCTCTGGTACGGCAGGGTGTGAGCGGGATGGGTCCACCCCGGCGCAAGGATCTCGGCCGACACCGGCTGCCCGTTCACCCGCAGGGCGATCGCCCCCAACGCGGTGGCACGCAGGACGTACCCGCTGGACGGGTCGAGCCGTTCGAGGTTGAAGCGGCAGGTGAACTCGGGTACCGGGCGAGGCGGCCGCTGCGGTGCTGGCGGCCCGGAGACCTTCCTCGGCCCGACCGGACCACCGCCACCCAGACTCAGCTCCTCGCGGGTCGAGATCCAGCGGGCCGCGGGGAGTCCTCCCATCAGGCCGGTGGCGAACTCCGCCGGAGCACTCGCCCACCGCTGGTCAACGCTGCGGAATCCGACCCGCCAGCGGTACCGACTCCGCGGCGCCAGCGCCGGCCCGGCGTAGCTGAGGAAGGCCGGCCGGGGACTCCTCGCCCACGGCGACGCCCACAGCCGCTCGCCGGTCCCGGTGAAGACCTCGAGCCGGAACTCGGCTCGGCGACCCTCCCCGGTCCACTCCCAGCTCAACCGCGGGTTCGGTCGGTCCACCCCGAGTGGGCGCTCCCGACCCTCCACCCGCAGACGCTCCGCGCCGAGCATCACTTCAGCGCACCGGCGGTCAGGCCGCGTTCGAAGTACCGCTGGAAGGCGACGTAGCACACCACCGTCGGCAGGGCGATCAGGCAGGACGCGGCCGCGACCTTCGTCTGGTCGGCGGCGAACCTGCTGACGAAGAAGGACGGCAGCAGCGTGAGGGTTTGCTGCGACTCCTTCTGAAGGAAGATCAACGGGAGCAGGTACTCGTTCCAGGCGCCTACGAACGACCAGATCGCAATGACGGCGATCACCGGGCGGGACAACGGAAGGATGATCCGTGAGAAGACCGTCCAAGTGGAGGCACCATCGACGTGGGCAGCTTCCAGCAGTTCGTCCGGGATGCCCTGGATGAAGCTGCGTGCGAGCAGCACGTTGAACGCGATCTGCAAGGTGGCCAGCGGCAGCACCACCGAGAGCGGGTTGTTGTAGAGGCCGAGGGTGCGGACGGTGATGAACAGCGGCACCGTCAACGCCGCGGTCGGCAGCGTGAGTGCGGCCACCAGGAAGTAGAAGATGGCCTCCCGGTACCTGATCTCCAACTTGGCCAGCGCGTAGGCGGCGGTCAGGGTGCAGGCCAGCGTGATCGTCACCACGCCGGCCGCGATCACGGCGCTGTTCAGCGCGAACTGCGGCAACTCGGGGCGGGCGAGGACGGCGCCGAAGTTGGCCACTGCGCCCTCGCCGGAGGTGGCGACGCTGACCATGATCACGAACGGCGCCAGGAACGGGACGATCGCGAGGGTGAGGGCGAGCTGGAGGACCGCCCGCGAGGACCGACGACGAAGCTCGATCACTGGTTGTCCCTTCGTGACATCCGCAGCTGCAACATCGCCAGCCCGAGGCAGGCGATCACCAGTACGACCGTCAGGGCCGCGCCGTAGCCGGCTGCGTAGTTCTTGATCGTCTGCTGGTAGATGTAGGTGGCCAGGAACTGGGTGGAGTTGGCCGGCCCGCCCTGGGTGATGATCTGCGGGATGTCGAAGATCTTGATGGTGCCGATCGTGCTGAGCACCACCAGCGTGACGGTCGACTGCCGCACCATCGGCAGCAGGATCGACCACACCATCCGCAGGTTGCCCGCGCCGTCCATCCGGGCGGCCTCGATCACACTGCCGTCGATCTGGCTCAGGCCGGCCAGGTAGAGGACGAAGCAGAAGCCGGTGCCGCTCCAGATCTGGATCAGGCCGAGCACCCAGATCGCGGTCGAGGGGTCGGCGAGCCACGCGTGCGCCAGCGATCCCAGGCCGAGCGCCTCAAGCAGCGCGTGGATCTGGCCGCCGGGGCTGAACATCTGGACGAAGACAGGCGCCATCACCGCCGGAGCCAGCACCACGGGGAGGAAGATGACGACCTTGTAGATGGTCGGGAACTTGATCCGGGAGCCCAGGACAACCGCGAACCCGAACCCGAGCGCCAGCTGGACCGGGATCAGCAGGAAGAAGATGCCGACATTGCGTACCGCCATCCAGAAGCCGGGGTCGGAGAAGACCCGAACGAAGTTGGCCAGGCCGACGAACTCCGACTTCGGGCTGATGCCGTTGGTATCCAGGGTGCTCAGGTAGGCGGTGTAGCCGAGGCTGAAGTAGACCAGGGCGCCCATCAGGACGACTGCGGGCACCAGGAACAGGTAGTTGCTCGGGTGGTAGAGCCGGCGGGATCGGCGCCGGGTCGGGGCAGGAGCGGCCGGTGCCACCGGTGCGGCGGCAGGCGCGAGTGGTACGGCTGTGCGGGGCATGAGGGCCAGTCTGATGTCGAAGCGGACGGGTGGGGCGCCGGGGGCAGCGCCCCACCCGGAGGAAGGATCAGCCGCGGTCGATGGCGTCCGAGGCGGCCTGCAGGGTCTTCAGGACCTCTGCGGAGTCGACACCGGTTGCCGAGGACTGCAGCGCGGTGGTCAGCGCGGTCACCAGCTCGGGGTACGGAATCGCCCGGGGCTCGGTGCTGGCCAGGCCGGCGGCCACCAGCTTCTCCAGCGGCTCGGCCACCAGTTCGGGGTAGGCCAGGCCTTCGGGCTCGATCTCGACGCCCTTCACGCTCGGCAGCCCGGCCAGGCTCTTGGCAGAGATCTTCTGGTAGCCGTTGGGATCGATCGAGAACCAGTGGGTCCACACCGCAGCTGCAGCCTTGTTCTCGGACGAGGCGTTGATCGCGGTACCGCTCGAGATCGAGGCGGCCAGCGTGGTCGGGCTGCTTCCCAGCGACGGGAACGGAACCAGGATGTTCTCCAGCGGGGTCGGATCGCTCACGCCGGCGCTGCCCTGGTTGGTGATATTGGTGGCGGCGACGAAGTCGGTCGCGCCCCAGTAGCCCACCGGCGTGGCAACAGCCTTGCCCTGCAGCCAGGCGTACCAGGCGTCGGTGTAGAGGTTCATGCCCAGCGCGCCGTCCTGGAAGACGCCGTTGGTGAACATCTCCTTCCAGATGTCCATCGCCTCGACCAGGCCGGCATCCGTCCAGTCACCGCCCTCGATGGCGGCCCAGAACTTGCCTGGCGCGACGCTGCTGGCGATCGCCTGGAAGACGTCCTGGGAGACCCAGCCGTCCTTGGCGCCCATGCTGATGCACTGCGCGCCCTTGGCCGCGACCTGCGCGCAGAACTCGGCGAGCTGGGCCGGGGTCACCTGACCCTCCGGGAATGTCAGGCCGAGCTCCTCGAGCAGGCCCACGTTGAGCTGCAGGGTGCCGGCGGCGCTGATCCCGTTCGGCGCGCCGAGCAGGCGGCCGTCGGAGGTCGTGAGCTCGCCCAGCGCGGAGCCGGAGACGGCGTCCTTCCAGCCCTCGCCCAGCCGGGCCTCGTACAGCGGGGTGACGTCCTCGAGCAGGTCGGCGAATTGGTAGGCCATCGCGGACTCGACGTGGAAGGTGTCCGGGCCTTCACCGGAGGCCAGGGCCGCGCTGAGCGAGGCGACGTAGTCCTTGTAGGAGACCGTCTTCGCCTCCACGGTGATGTTCGGGTAGACCTTGTTGAACTCGGTGATCGCCTGGTCGGCCACGTCGGAGGTGTCGCCCCAGTTCCAGAACGAGACCGTGCCGGTCACGGTCGCGGGATCCGCGCTCCACCAGTCGGCGGCGGCTTCGGGTGCCTGGGGGGAGGCGGACGGAGCGGCAGGCGCTCCGGTCGAGCATGCTCCCAGGGCAAGGGTGGCGGCGATCGCGAGCGACGCTGCCGCGATCATCCTTGATCGGACGGTCATGAGGTGCCTTTCTTCGGTGAGAGGTTCGCTGTGACGTGACTGGCGGAGAAGCCACCGCCCCAGGAAGGACGCCGCTTCGTGCACTGCGGCGCGGCCTGCACCCCTGAGATGTGTCGCTCTCCCGCGAGCGATTAAACGTTACATCACGACGATGATCGTCCCTCGGAAGTCAGGGTGTCAAATGGACCCGGCGCACCGGTCCACCCGAGCGGACAGCGGTGGCCCGGAGCCCGGTCAGTCGAGGAAGTCGGACGGGTCGCCCGCGCCGACCCGGGTGACCTCCGGCTCGTCGCCGGACAGGTCGACGATCGTGGTGACGTCGCGTCCGGCATCGCCGGAGTCGAGGACGGCGTCCAAGCTGTTGCCCAGCTCGTCCAGCACCTCCCAGCCCTCGACCATCGGCTCCTCCTGCCCGGGCAGGATCAGCGAGCTCGACATCAGCGGGCCGATCTCGCGCAGCAGGGTGAGCGCCGTGGTGTGGTCGGGCACCCGCACCCCGACGGTCTTCTTCTTCGGGTGCAGCATCACCTTCGGCGCCTCGCGGGTGGCCTTCAGGATGAAGGTGTACGGACCCGGGGTGTGGGCCTTCACCGCCCGGAACACGTCGTTGTCCATCTGGACGTACTGGCCCAGCTGGGCGAACTCCGAGCACACCAGGGTGAAGTGGTGGTTGGGCCCCAGCCCGCGGATCGTCCGGA
>JAEZHJ010000074.1 GCA_023436925.1 Actinomycetes bacterium | reverse complement strand
TGGAGATCTGGGGCAAGCCGGGGCCGCGATGGTTCACCACCGCCGACCCGATCTGGCGCGTCCACGCCGACGCGTCGATGTTTGTGGGCGGCCTGACCGCGCTGCTGCTGCAGTCGCTGCACCCGGCCGCGATGGCCGGCGTCGCCGGGCACAGCGGCTACAAGTCCGACCCGTGGGGACGACTGCAACGGACCAGCCACTACCTGGCCGTCACCACCTTCGGCACCACGCCGGACGCCGAGGCGGCGATCGACGGCGTCCGGGCCGTCCATGAGCGGGTCCGGGGCCGCGACGACCGCGGTGTTGCCTACCGCGCGTCCGATCCGCACCTGCTGACCTGGGTCCACCTGGCCGAGGCGGACAGCTTCCTGCGGGCGCACCAGAGCTTCGGTGCCGCGCCACTGAGTAAGGCGGAGGCGGACACCTACGTCGCGCAGGCCGCCGTCCCCGCGCGCCGCCTCGGCGTGCCCGACCCACCGGTGACGGTCGCAGAGTTGTCCGCCGGGCTGGACGCCTACCGCGGCGAGTTGCGCGCCAGCGAGGCGGCGCTGGAGGCGGCCCGGTTCCTGCTGCAGGACCCGCCGCTGCCCGTGCTCGCCCGGCCCGGCTACTGGACGCTGGCCGCCGGAGCCGTCGCCCTGCTGCCAGCCTGGGCGCGGGCCGAACTCCAGTTGGACCTGCCGGCGAACCTCTCCGACACCCTGGGCCGGCCGCTGGGCCGGTTATCGGTCGGCGTGGTGCGCTGGGCGCTGGCCGCCGTCCCGACGGCAGCCGAGCCGACCCGCGGCGACGGTGTGCCGGGTTAGCTCTCTGCCGGGACTGGTTCCAGCTTTGCGGTGAAGTGGCGCAGCACCTTCGCCTCCGAGACGATCCGGTAGCCCGGGACCGTCTCGGCTCGGTCGCGGATCTGGCCCAGCGCCTCGGCGATCACATCCAGGTGGGCCTGGGTGTAGACCCGGCGGGGCAGGGCGAGCCGGGTGAACTCCAGCGGCGCCCGCTGTTCCTGGCCGGTGACCGGGTCGCGGTCCATCAGGAAGGACCCGATGTCGCAGGACCGGATCCCCGCCTCGATGTAGAGCTCCACGGCCAGGGCGTGGCCCGGGTAGCGGTTCCACGGCAGGTGCGGCAGCAGCCGTCCGGCATCGACGAAGACCGCGTGGCCGCCGGCCGGACGCTGGTAGGGGATGCCGTACTCGTCCAGGCGGGCGGCCAGGTAGGCGGCCTGCCCGACCCGGTAGCGCAGGTAGGCCTCGTCCAAACCCTCCCGCAGGCCGACCGCCATGGCGGCGAGGTCGCGTCCGGACAGCCCGCCGTAGGTGACGTAGCCCTCGTCGGAGATGACCAGCGACTTCACGTCCGGAACGTGTTCGCCCTCCTCGCGGACGCCGAGCAGGCCGCCGATGTTGGTGATGGCGTCCTTCTTTGCGCTCATCGTGAAGATGTCGGCGTGGGAGAAGAACTCCCGGGTGATCGCGGCGGTGGTTCGGCTGTCGTAGCCGGGTTCGCGTTGCTTGATGAAGTAGGCGTTCTCGGCGAACCGGGCGGCGTCGATCACCAGCGGGATGTGGTGGCGGCGGGCGACTTCGGCGGTCGCGGCCATGTTCGCCATCGAGACTGGCTGGCCGCCGACCGAGTTGTTGGTGATCGTCATCACGATCCCGGCTACCTCGGCGGCGCCCAGCTCCTCGATCAGCCGGTCGAGCCGGTCGACGTCCATGTTGCCCTTGAAGGGCGCGTCCAAGCTCGAGTCGAGTCCTTCGGGGCAGACGCAGTCCACCGGACGTCCGCCGGCCAGGGTGACGTGGGCCCGGGTGGTGTCGAAGAAGGTGTTGGCGATCACGGTCTGGCCGGGCCGCTCGACCATCACCGGGAACAGCACCTTCTCGGCGGCGCGGCCCTGGTGGACCGGCTGGATGTACTCGTAGCCGAAGATGTCGCGGGCGACGTCGATCAGCTCGAAGTAGCTGCGTCCGCCGGAGTAGGACTCGTCCCCGCTGAGCATCGCCGACCACTGGGCGTCGCTCATCGCCCCGGTGCCGCTGTCGGTCTGCAGGTCGATGTAGACGTCCTCCGAGCGCAGCGCGAAGCCGTTGTAGTGCGCGGCCCGGAGCTTCTCGCGCCGCTCGTCCTCGGTGGTGATCCGGATCGGCTCGACCATCTTGATCTTGAACGGCTCGGGGATGTACTCCATCGGACTCCTCGCTTCGCGGTCCGGCCGGCGCTGGCCCTCCACCGAAGCTATCGCCCACAGGCGAGGCTCGACCAGAGCCGACGGGGCTCCGAGCTACCGGACAGCCTCGCAGTCGGCGGCGATCGCCAGTCCCATGCGGGAGGTGGCTGTCTGGGTAAAGATCTCACCGTCCACCCGATAGAGGTGGAATCAGGCGACTGGATCGAGGCGCCGCACGGTGGGCACCCCGCCGGCACGCTCGGCAGCGAGGTCATGGGCCGACTGCATCGCCAGCCAGGCACGGGCGGTGCCGACACCGGCCTCTTCCAGGCGGACGGCCAGGTTCGGACTCACCCGCGCGTGACCGTGGAGGACCCTGCTCAACGTCACCCTGGAGATGCCCAGACGCGATGCCGCCTCGCCGACACTCATGCCGAGATCACCAAGGACGTCCTCACGCAGAATCTCGCCGGGGTGCACCGGGTTCTTCATCACCATGTCCAACTCCCTCCTCAGTGGTAGTCCTGATAGTCGACGAGTTCGACGTCGCCATCCACGAATCTGAAGGTGATCCGCCAGTTCCCGTTGACCCAGATCGACCAGTGGCCGACCAGGTCGCCCTTGAGCTGGTGCGTCCTGAAGGACGGAATCGCGAGATCGTCAGGACCCTGAGCCACGTCGAGTAGCGACAGAATGCGCAGCGGCTTCGGGACGTGGTCTGCCTGGACGCCCTTCTTCGAGCCACCGCGATACAGCCGCTCCAAGCCCTTGTGCCGGAAGCTGACGATCACTGCACAAGTGTATCGCGTAGCGCTACACGCTACAACGAGCTCACCCTGTGCGGTGTGTCGTGAGTGGGGCGCGCCGAGGGGCTCCAAAGTCAGCGCTTCCCTCGCGCAAGAAACGTGGCGTGTGCTTCGCAGCTGAAGGACGGCGGGTACCGGAAGCCACCCGCCGAAGGGTCATAGCCCCAGGGTCACCACGTCGCGCACCCATGCCCAAGGGAGCATCA
>JAEZHJ010000049.1 GCA_023436925.1 Actinomycetes bacterium | reverse complement strand
GCCACCTCGCTGATCGACCCGCGGACCGCCCGGCACCTCGAGGGGTCGATGGCGACCCTGCTGGACGGCCGCGCCGTGGTCGCGATCGCCCACCGGCTGCACACCGCCCACGACGCCGACCGGATCGCTGTCGTGATCGACGGCCGGATCGCCGAGCTCGGCTCCCACCACGAACTGATGGAGCGCGACGGCGAGTACGCCCGGCTGTGGCGCACCTGGCGCAGCTAGCGGCACGCGGGGACGGTTCTCCCGCACGCGGGGACGGTGCTCCCGCACGCGGGGACGGTTCTCCCGCACACGGGGACGGTTCTCCCGCACACGGGGACGGTCCTCCGGCACGCCGGGGACAGACCCCAGCCGCTCAGTCCGGACGGACGACCAGGATCACCTTGCCGGTGTTGGCCCCGGACGCGAGATGCCGGTGGGCGTCGGCGACGTCCGCCATGGCGAACCTCGTCTCCGGTGCCGGACGGATCGAGCCGTCCGCGATCAGCGGCCAGACCCGGTCGCGCACGGTCCGGCAGATCTCGGCCTTCTGCTCGACCGGACGGAACCGCAGGCTGGTCGCGGTCACGGTGGCCCGCCGGGTGAGCAGCCGGTTCAGGTCGAGGGTGCCCTTGCGTCCGCCCTGCAGGCCGATCACGACCAGCCGTCCGTCCACCGCCAGCGCGGCCACGTTCGGCTCGAGGTACTTGGCGCCCATCACATCCAGGATGACGTCGACGCCGCGACCTCCGGTGGCCTCGGCCACCGCCGCGGGCCAGTCGTCGTGGTAGTCGATGGCGACCTCGGCGCCGAGGCCGCGGCACAACTCAAGCTTCTCCGCGCTCCCGGCGGTGGTCAGGACGCGGGCGCCCAGCGCCCGGGCGTACTGGATCGCGAAGGTGCCGATCCCGCCCGCCCCGCCGTGGATCAGGACCGTCTCGCCCGCCGCCAGCCGGACGTGGTCGAAGTTGGACGCCACCGTCGCGGCGACCTCGATCAGCCCGGCGGCGGTGACCAGGTCGACGCCGGGCGGCGGCGGGATGACCTGCCCGGCCGGGACCACGACGTACTCGGCGTAGCCGCCGCCGGCCAGCAGTGCTACGCACTCGGCGCCGACCGTCCAGCCGGCCACCCCCTCACCGATGGCGTGGACGCGGCCCGAGACCTCCAGCCCGATCACCTCGCTGATGCCCGGCGGTGGTGGGTAGAAGCCCTGGCGCTGCAGCAGGTCGGCCCGGTTCACCCCGGCGGCCACGACCTCGATGACCAACTCGCCCCGGCCGGCGGACGGAGTGGGGGCCTCGGAGAGGACCAGGTTGTCTTCGCCCCCGGGGGCGGTGAGGTCGACGATGCGCATGCGTCCAGCTTGGCATGAGCGGTGAAGTAGCATGTGGCCGACCGGGCGAGGTCGCATAGTGGACTAGTGCAGCCGCCTTGAAAGCGGCCGAGTGTCAAAGCTCCGTGGGTTCGAATCCCACCCTCGCCGCCATGACCCACTGCCCTGTCGAGGAGGCCAGGTGAGCACCACCACCCACATCCTGAGGCTCCGCCCGCCGGTGCGCACCCTGGCGCTGGCCGCGGCCTTCGCCGTCGTGGGTGCGGTCTTCGTGGTGGCGCCGGAAGCCTTCAGCTGGGATGTGATCACCCGCTTCATCGGGCTCGGCTTCCTGGTGGTCTGCGTCCTGCTGCTGGCCCTCGCCGGGTTCGCGATGAGCCGCGGCCGGATGAGGATCGAGCTGGACGACGCGGGGTACCGCATCGAGGGCGGGACCGGGGCCCGGACGGGCAACTGGGCGGACGTGGTCCGGGTCACCCGCGCCGAGGGGCAGATCGTGCTGTACGACCGCGACGGCGCGGCCACGGTGCTGGGGCGGCCGCGGGGCGGGCTGGGTGACCTGGACTCGCTGGGCACCGACATCGCCCGCCGGCTGGATGCCAGCCGCGGCTACGGCAGCGTCCCCTTCGGTTCGGCCGACCCGGAGTCCTGAACCCGCCGGACCGGGTGGTCAGTCCTTCGGGTTGTAGGCGCACTCGCTGGCGAGGTCGTCGCTCTTCGGCTTCGAGGTCTTGCTCGGACTCGGCGTGGCCGTGCCCTTGGTCGGGGACGCCGACCCGCTCGGCGAGGCCGAGGTTGAGGTCGAGGGGCTGGCGGGAGTGTTGCCCTTCGCCGTCTCCTTCAGCGCCGTCTTGACCCGCTTCTGCACGACCTCCCAGTTCGGGCTGCCGGTGCGGAAGCCGTCCTTGCCGTTGACGAACACGATGCTGCGCAGCTTGGTGCCCTGCACCCGGGTGGCGAGCTCGAGCATCGCCGGCAGCATGGACGAGGGCACGTCGGTGACGACGGTCTTCTCGCCGGCGGCGGCCACCTTCTCGAAGTTCCGCAGCAGGTTGGCGGGGCTGGCCTGCTGGACCACCGCGTTGATCACGCAGCGCTGCCGCTCCATCCGGCTGTAGTCGTCCAGGCCGTAGCGGCCACGGGCGTACCACAGCGCCTTGCGACCGCCGAGGTGCTGGTCGGGCCCGGGCTCGATCCAGTCAGTCGGCGGGACGCCCTCGTCGGTCTTGCCGCCGATCGGGACCCGGTAGTTCACGTTCACCGTGATCCCGCCGAGGGCGTTGATGATGTCCTTGAAGCCGTCCATGTTGACGGTGACGAAGTAGTCGATGTCGAGGCCGAGGGCTTCGCCGACCGAGATCTTCATCACGTCCTCGGCGAAGAACTTGGTGTCGCCCAGGGCATCGCGCGGGACGCGCTGGGGGACGTTGCGGTACATCGCGTTGAGGAAGTACTCGGCGTTGGCCGGGTTGACGCCGTCGTAGAAGCCGTTCGGGTAGTACTTGCTGAGCGCCGAGTCCTCCGGGAACGGCATCCGCGCGGTCTGGCGGGGCAGCGAGAACAGGGTGGTCGAGCCGGTCTTGGTGTCGATCGAGGCCACGATCACGGTGTCGGCGCGCATCCCGAGCTTGTCGGAGCGCCCGGTTCCGGAGTCGCCACCCAGGACGAGGACGTTGAGTCGCTCCTTCTCCGCCCACGGGTCGACCTTGTTGGTGATGGTCGGCAGGGTCTCGCTCTTGTTGTCGTCCTCGGGGGTGAACACCGTCTGGACGAGGCCACTGGCCGAGTAGGCGACGTTGGCGCCCATGGCGAGCGGGGCGGCGACGGCGAAGGACAGCCCGCCCACGACGACGGCGCCGAGCAGGCGCTGGCCGGCCGTCGCACCGGACGGACGCAGTGCCAGGTGGGTGCCGCCGATCAGGAAGACCCACAGCACGGCGAGCACGGCCAGGGCCACGGCGGCCCCGCGCAGGAAGTCGGGGTTGGCGGCGAGCGCCACCAGGGTGGAGCGCTGGGTGAACGCGAGGCCGGCCACGCCGGCCAGGGCCAGCACGACGACGGCCATGATGAGCGCACCGGCGAGCCGGCGTCCGGAGCGCCACAACCCGAGCCCTGGGATGACCGTGCCGAGCACCGTCCACCCGACGGCGCCGCCCATGCCGGGGGCGCCACCGTCCGGCACGGGCTCGGCAGCACGGCGCGGCGCGGCTGGTGCGGCTGCGGGGGTAACAGGGGAACGACCGGTGGCGACCCTGCGGGCGTCCGACGGCGCCCGGCGACTGCCGGACGGGTTGGAGTCTGCAGGCATAGGTCCCCTATCACGATTGGCCGGGGGGAGTCTACCCGCTGGCTCAAGATCCCCCGGAACTCCTTGGCCGCCACCCTCGACCCCGGCGTGAGGGCTTCCCCGCGCCGCCGATCGGCCCGGGGGTTCCCGGCGGGTCCGCCGACAGCAGTGTTTTGCTGCCCGCGCGAGGGCACCGCTAGGCTGGCCCGGGCACGATGGAGGTGTCGCCTAGTCCGGTCTATGGCGCCCGCCTGCTAAGCGGGTTGAGGGCTTCAACCCTCTCGCGGGTTCAAATCCCGCCACCTCCGCCAGACCAGACAAACGCCCCTCCCGGGATCCGGGAGGGGTGTTCGCTTCCCACCTCACCAGCGGCTGCGAGCAGTACCCTCACGGCGTGGGCGACCTCACCGACGCGGGCGTGCAGCGGAGCACGCCATGACGACCACCCCGATCCTCGCGGGCTTCTACCCGGACCCGTCCATCTGCCGGGTCGGGGACACCTGTTACCTGGTGAACTCCAGCTTCGAGTTCCTCCCGGGG
>JAEZHJ010000102.1 GCA_023436925.1 Actinomycetes bacterium | reverse complement strand
GGTGTCGAGCCAGAAGGACGGCCCGCGGTGCCAGGGCGGCACCGGCACCGGCGCAGGCGATTCGTTCATATCGCACTCCTACCCAGCCGCCGCGGCGGCGAACCCGCGCTGTCGGGGCACTGGCCAGCAAGGACGGCGCCGCCTAGCATCACCGCATGTCAGGAATGCTGGCGCGGCTGCGGGAGATCTGCCTGTCGCTGCCGGAGGTGTCCGAGCGGCCCAGCCACGGGGCTCCCACCTGGTTCATCCAGGGCAGGCGGTCCTTCGCCACGGCGTGGCTGGACGGCCACCACGACCTCGCCTTCGCGCACCTGTGGTGCGCCGCCGGGCCGGACGTCCAGGAGTCGCTGGTGGCCAGCCGCCCGGAGCGCTTCTTCCGTCCGCCCTATGTGGGCCACCGCGGCTGGCTCGGGGTTCGGCTGGACGAGGGGATCGACATCGACGAGCTCGCCGACCTGCTGCGCGACGCCTACCGGGTCGTCGCCCCCGCCCGGTTGTCGGCCCGGCTGACGGGCTGAGCCGCGCCGCGACCCTAGGCTGGGCGCCATGCGGGTGGCCTGGCGAGCGGTGGCGACGGCCGTGCTGGCCGCGACGCTGAGCGGGTGCACCCAGGCCTGGATGTTCGAGGACCTGCCCGGCTCGCCGTCCCCGGTCACCACGCCGATTCCCGCACCAACCCCGGAGCCGTCGGCCGCCCCCACGGCCTCCCCGACGCCCACCACGGACCCGGTCCGCGAGCAGTTCCCGTACCGGGGCGCCCTCGCCGAGGGCTCCTGTGTGACTGCCTCGCGCGACCTGCTGGACGACCTGGAGGCGGTCGGCGGGGTCGGCGGTGCGATCACCTACCAGCGCGGTGCCCTGGTGAAGGCCGACGGACCGTGGTGGACGATCGCGGTCGCCCCGCAGGTGAACCCCAACGACGAGGGCCTGACCCACAACGACGTCGACCCGGCGGTGTGGTTCGTCAGCAACGGGCCGTCGGTGACCGCCGGTGACCCGGTGTCCACCTGGCCGCTCAACCCCGACCCGGACGACGAGGCCGCCGACCGGGCGCTGACCTGCCTCGGCCTGGTGCCCGCCCCGCCGCCGGAGCCGCCGGAGAGCTCACCGGCCTCCTACACCGGCCGGCTCGCCCGGGACGCCGGCTGTGTCGCTGCCGGAGCCCCCTTGCTGAAGCACCTGGAGGGGGTCGGCCGCGTGGGCGGCGCGATCACCTACCCGCGCGGCCAGCTGGTCAAGGCGAATCGGAACTGGTGGACGGTGGCGGTCGCCACCCAGGTCCACCCCAACAACCTGGGCCACACCCGCGACAACGTTCCCGAGGTGGTCTACTTCGTGACCAACGCGCCGTCCCGGGTGAGCCCGCAGGTCT
Organism: Actinomycetes bacterium; assembly: GCA_023436925.1. Taxonomy (GTDB): domain Bacteria; phylum Actinomycetota; class Actinomycetes; order Propionibacteriales; family Propionibacteriaceae; genus Propionicimonas. Next base: position 1,226 of record JAEZHJ010000102.1, on the reverse strand, counting down.
CGTTCATCCTCGAGGAGCCGGCCGCGGACGACACCGCCGCCCCGGCCGCCCGGCACTGCCTGACGGGGTGAGGCCGGGGCGCAGCCCGGGTCGCTGCCTAGGATGGCGCGCATGATCCACTCGTGCAGCGCGGCCACCCGGTGAGCCTCACCCCGGTCCTGGAGATCGGCGGCTCGCACGTCACCGCCGCGCTGGTCGACCTCACCTCCGGCGAGGTCTCCACCCGCCAGCACCTCCCGCTCGAGCCGGACGCCGCCCGCGACGAGCTGCTCGGCCGGTTCGCCGCGGCCGGGCTGCGACTGGGTTCGGGCCCCCGCGGACGCTGGGGGGTGGCGATCCCGGGGCCGTTCGACTACGAGACCGGGATCGGGCGCTTCCACGACGTCGGCAAGTTCGAATCGCTGAACGGGGTCGACGTCGGCGCGGTGCTGGCCGACCTGCTGGTTGCCGACCAGATCCGGTTTCTCAACGACGCCGACGCCTTCGGGATCGGTGAGGCCGCCGTCGGGGCCGCCCGCGGCCATGCCCGGGCCGTCTGCCTCACCCTCGGTTCCGGGATCGGCTCGGCCTTCCTGGCCGACGGCCTGCCGGTGAAGACCGGGGATGCGGTCCCGCCCGGCGGTTTCGTGCACACGCTGAGTCACGCGGGCCGTCCGCTGGAGGACTCGATGTCGCGCCGCGCGCTCCGGTCGGCTTACCGGGACGCCACCGGGGACGATCTGGACGTGAAGGAGATCGCTGACCTGGTGCGGGCCGGCGAGCCGGACGCCGCGCGGGTCTGGGACGCGGGCTTCACCGCCTTGACCGCGGCGATCGGGCCCTGGGTGGAACGCTTCGCAGCCGACCTGGTGGTGGTCGGCGGGTCGATCGCGAAGTCCTGGGACCTGGTCGGTCCGGCGCTGGCCGACGGCTTCGGGGCGGCGTCCGTCCCGGTCACCGTCGTGCCGGCGGCCCGCCCCGACGACGCCGCGCTGATCGGTGCCGCCCGCTGGGCGCAGGGCTGAGTCGGCGCCGCTCAGCCGACCTGCAGGTCCACCTCGGCACCGGCAGTGATCACACCGGGTGGCACCAGCAGGCCACCGGGACGGTAGCGGGCCGGGAGCGGCTCGCCGTCGACCGAGCGGCCGTCCACCAGCACCCGGCGCAGCCCGTGGCCGGGCTCGGTGACGCCGTACCGCAGCCGCACCCAGCCGCCGCCGGGCACCGCGATCTCGGCCTCCAGCCCG
>JAEZHJ010000208.1 GCA_023436925.1 Actinomycetes bacterium | reverse complement strand
GAGCGGGTCGGGGTCGACGTGGTCTTCGGTATCCCGGGTGGCGCGATCCTGCCCGCCTACGACCCGTTGTTCGACTCCAAGCTCATCCGGCACATCCTGGTGCGCCACGAGCAGGGCGCGGGCCACGCCGCCGAGGGCTACGCGATCGCGACCGGCCGGGTCGGGGTCTGCATCGCCACCTCGGGCCCCGGTGCGACCAACCTGGTGACGGCCATCGCCGACGCCTACATGGACTCGGTCCCGATCGTCGCGATCACCGGGCAGGTGACCTCCTCCCTGATCGGCACCGACGGCTTCCAGGAGGCCGACATCCGCGGGATCACCTTCCCCATCACCAAGCACAGCTTCCTGATCACCAGGGCCGAGGACATCCCGCACGCCATCGCGGCCGCCTTCCACATCGCCTCGACCGGCCGGCCGGGCCCGGTGCTGGTCGACATCGCCAAGGACGCGCTCACCTCGACCGCGCCGTTCGAGTGGCCCGAGACCCTGGACCTGCCCGGCTACCGGCCCACCACCAAGCCGCACGTGAAGCAGCTGCGGGCGGCGGCCCAGCTGATCGGTGAGGCGCAACGGCCCGTGCTCTACGTCGGCGGCGGCGCGGTGAAGGCCAGGGCGCACGAAGCGCTGGCCGAACTGGTCAAGATCACCGGGATCCCGGTCGTCACCACCTTGATGGCGCGGGGGGTCTTCCCCGACAGCCACGAGCTGCACCTGGGCATGCCCGGCATGCACGGTACGGTCGCCGCGGTCGGGGCCCTGCAGCGGGCGGACCTGCTGATCACCCTGGGCGCCCGGTTCGACGACCGGGTGACCGGCAAGCTCTCCTCCTTCGCCCCGGACGCGAAGGTGATCCACGCCGACATCGATCCGGCCGAGATCTCCAAGAACCGGGTCGCGGACGTGCCGATCGTGGGCGACCTGTCGATCGCGATCAGTGAGCTGAACACCCTGCTGCGCGGCGTCGACCTGCCCGACTACGGGCCCTGGGTGCGCTACCTGACGAACCTGAAGAAGCGCTACAAGCCCGACCTGGCGCCGGTCGAGGAGGGCCTGCTCAGCCCCGAGTACGTCATCCACCGGCTCGGCGAACTGGTCGGTCCGGACGCCTACTACGTGGCCGGCGTCGGCCAGCACCAGATGTGGGCCGCGCACCTGCTGCCGCACGAGCGCCCCGCGCACTGGCTCAACTCCGGCGGTGCCGGGACGATGGGCTACTGCGTGCCCGCAGCGATGGGTGCCCAGGTCGGGCAGCCCGACGCCGTGGTGTGGGGCATCGACGGTGACGGCTGCTTCCAGATGACGAACCAGGAACTCGTCACCTGCGCCCTGGAGGGCATCCCGATCAAGATCGCGGTGATGAACAACCAGAGCCTGGGCATGGTGCGGCAGTGGCAGACGCTGTTCTACGGCGAGCGCTACTCCAACACCGACCTGAAGTCGCTGCGGGTGCCGGACTTCCCGAAGCTGGCCGAGGCGATGGGCGCGGTCGGGCTGCGGGCCGAACGCCCCGAGGACGTCGACCGCGTCATCGAGGAGGCGATGGCCATCAACGACCGGCCCGTGGTGGTCGAGTTCGTCGTCCACAAGGACGCGATGGTCTGGCCGATGGTGGCCGCAGGGATGAGCAATGACGACATCAAGATCGCCAAGGACCTGGCTCCGGCGTGGGAAGAGGAGGAGCTGTGAACACCCACACGCTGAGCGTGCTGGTCGAGAACAAGCCGGGCGTGCTGGCCCGGATCGCGGGGCTGTTCGCCCGCCGCGGCTACAACATCGAGTCGCTGGCGGTCGGACCCACCGAACGGCCCGAGTTCTCGCGGATCACGCTGCAGGTCTCGGTCACGACGCCGCAGATCCTGGAGCAGATCGTCAAGCAGCTCAACAAGCTGGTCGAGGTGCTCAAGATCGTGGAACTCAGCGAGTCCGACTCGGTGCGACGCGAACTGGTCCTGATCAAGGTCCGCTCCGACCAGGCCAGCCGCTCCCAGATCATCGAGATCGTGCAGCTCTTCCGCGGTAAGACGGTGGACGTCCACCACGACTCGATGACCATCGAGGCGACCGGCTCGCCGGACAAACTGGCCGCCCTGCTGGAGATGCTGCGGCCCTACGGGGTCCGCGAGCTCGTCCAGTCCGGCCTGGTCGCTCTCGGTCGCGGCAACCGCTCCCTCACCGAGCGTGCGAAGATCGACAAGCAGCGCCCCAGCTTCCGCACCAACTGAACCTGACGAAGAGGATTGACATGGCAGAAATGTTCTACGACGACGACGCCGACCTGGCGGTCATCCAGGGCCGCCACGTGGCCGTGATCGGCTACGGCAGCCAGGGCCACGCCCACGCGCTGTCGCTGCGCGACTCCGGGGTGGACGTCCGGGTGGGACTGCGTGAGGGTTCGAAGAGCTGGGCGAAGGCGGAGGCCGAAGGGCTGCGGGTCCTCCCGGTGGCGCAGGCCGTCGAGGAGGCCGACCTGGTCATGCTGCTGGCGCCCGACCAGTACCAGCGCCACATCTACGCCGAGGACATCGCCCCCAACCTCGTCCCCGGTGACGCTCTCTTCTTCGCCCACGGGTTCAACATCCGCTTCGGCTACATCCAGCCGCCGGCCGGGGTCGACGTCTGCATGGTCGCCCCGAAGGGCCCGGGCCACCTGGTCCGCCGCGAGTACACCGAGGGCCGTGGCGTCCCGGTCATCGTCGCGGTCGAGAAGGACGAGTCCGGCCACGCCTGGGAGCTCGCGCTGAGCTACGCCAAGGCGATCGGCGGGCTGCGCGCCGGCGGCATCAAGACCACCTTCACCGAGGAGACCGAGACCGACCTGTTCGGCGAGCAGGCCGTGCTCTGCGGCGGCACCTCGGCGCTGGTCCAGGCCGGCTTCGAGGTGCTCACCGAGGCGGGCTACCAGCCCGAGGTGGCCTACTTCGAGTGCCTGCACGAGCTGAAGCTGATCGTCGACCTGATGTACGAGGGCGGCATCGCCAAGCAGCGCTGGTCGGTCTCCGACACCGCCGAGTTCGGCGACTACGTCTCGGGTCCGCGCGTGATCACCCCCGAGGTGAAGCAGAACATGGTGGCCGTCCTCGACGACATCAAGAACGGCGCCTTCGCCGAGCGGTTCATCGGCGACATGGACAACGGCTCGCCGGAGTTCACCGACTTCCGCAAGAAGGGCGAGGAGCACCCGATCGAGGCCACCGGCCGCGAGCTGCGCAAGGTGATGGCCTGGGCCAAGAGCCACGACTCGGACTACACCGAGGGCACCGCGACCCGCTGAGTCCCGCGCTCCGGCGCACGCACCGACGGCGCCGGCCCGTCC
>JAEZHJ010000205.1 GCA_023436925.1 Actinomycetes bacterium | reverse complement strand
CCCCGATGGACGTCGCGGTGGCCGCGTCCGGGATGGAGTACGGCGGGATCACCCCGGTCGGGTTGCCGTCCGACTGGCCGGTCTGGGTGGACGCCGCGGTGGCCGACTCCGAGTGGGTGTGCATCGGCGCGGGGAACCGGACCGCGAAGCTGGTCCTGCCCGGGGCGGAGTTGCTGAACCTGCCCGGTGCGGAACGCGTGGAGGGTCTGGCCCGCGACGTGTAGGCGTGGGTCGCGGTCGACGGTCTGTCCCCGTGTGCGGGAGAACCGTCCCTGTGTGCGGGAGAACCGTCCCTGTGTGCGGGAGAACCGTCCCCGTGTGTCGGAGAACCGTCCCCGCGGTTCAGTCCAGACCGATGAAGCGTCGGAACGGGGCCAGCCCGGTCACGGTGATCGGCTCGCCCCTCACGAAGGTCTCCGGGGTGAGCAGCAGGGACTGGTTCTCGGCCGGCTCGCCACGACGCGACAGGAGACGGACGCCGTTGGGCCGGTAGCCGACCTTGCGGCTCACCGACAGCGAGGCGGGGTTGTCGAGGAACGCGCCCGAGGTGATCCGGGTGGCGTCGAGGTGGTCGAAGGCCAGCGCGCAGATCGCCTGCCGCATCCGGGTCCCGATGCCGCGGCCCTGGAACTGCCTGCCCAGCCACGACCCGGTCTCGCCGCTGCGGGTGACCAGGTAGTCCTCGGTGGCGAGGCCCTGCGTGCCGACCAGGCGTCCCTCGTACTCCACGGCCAGTTCCAGGGACCAGCGCTCCGGGGAGAAGCGGGACCGCACCCCCCAGTGGAATCGGACGAAGTCTGCCGGCAGCTGGTCGGCGGGGGCATCCGTCCAGGGATGGTAGAACGGCATCTGGTCGGCCGGGTGGATGCCGGCCAGCGCCACCTCGACCAGCGACTCCAGCACCTCGTCGGTGATCGGACGCAGCACCAGCGGACCGGCCTCGACCCGCAGGCCGAACGGCGGGAAGGCGTCCGCCAACCTCACTTGGCCAGGCCGTACAGCCGATCGCCGGCGTCGCCCAGGCCCGGCACGATGTAGCCGATCTCGTTCAGCCGCTCGTCCACCGCCGCCACCACCAGGGTGCACGGGATGCCGAGCGGGTCGACCAGTTCCCGCATCCGGTCGATGCCCTCGGGGGCGGCCAGCAGGCAGATGCAGGTGATGTGGTCGGCGCCCCGGTCGACCAGGAACTGGACGGTGCCGCCCAGCGAGCCGCCGGTGGCCAGCATCGGGTCGAGGACGTAGCACTGCCGGCCGGACAGGTCCTCCGGCAACCGCTCGGCGTAGGTGAACGGCTGCAGCGTCTCCTCGTCGCGGACCATGCCGACGAAGCCGACCTCGGCGACCGGCATCACCCGCATGAAGCCCTCCAGCATGCCCAGGCCGGCCCGCAGGATCGGGACCACCAGCGGCACCGGCTTCGACAGCGCGACCCCGGTGGTGGTGGTGATCGGGGTGGTGACCTGGACCGGCTCGACCCTGACCTCGCGGGTCGCCTCGTAGGAGAGCAGGGTGACCAGTTCCTCGACCAGCTGGCGGAAGGTAGTGCTACTGGTGTCCTTGTCCCGCAGGCGGGTCACCTTGTGTGCCACCAGCGGATGATCGAGCGCGCGCAGTTCCACGTCCCCCAGCTTTTCACACCGGTCGACCCGCCACCGCCCGGTCCGCGCCAATCCCGTACAGAGCCGTGCCTTGTCGGAGGACTTCTGACACGATGGAGGGAAGCGAGTGAGGAGCATGGGCGTGAGCGGGACGACAGGCGACTTCGATATCGAGTTGCCCAACCTCGGCGATGACCGGCCGGGGCTGGAGGAGCTGGACGACGAACTCGAGGCCGACGTCGATGACGCCGACGACGACGAGGACGACTACGACGACTACCCCGAGGACGCCACCGAGGACGACATCGACCTGGTCGTCGCGCTCTACCGTGAGGACGGGGAGCCGATGGCGGTCGCCCTCGAGCTCGACCTGGCCAACGACCTGGACGGCCTGATCAGCCACCTGCGTCGGATCCCCGGCGACGGTGGCGCGCTCGGCATGGTGTCGCTGGCCACCGAGGTGTTCGCCCTGGTGCGGGTCCGCGGCAAGAAGGTGCAGGTGTTCCTGTCCGACGCCGGCACCGTCGACGACTGGCCGCTGTGCCGCGACATCGTCGACTACCTCGGGGTCGACCTGCCCGACGACGATGAGGACGACGAGGACGCCTACCCGGTCGGCGACCTCGACATCCTGGTCGATACCGGGCTGCCCGACTTCGAGCTGGAGGCGATCGCCGCCGACTACGACGAGGACTCGGTGGCGCTGCTGGAGCGGATCGCCACCCGGATCAAGTTCGGCACCCAGTTCTCCCGGGCCGCCGCCAGCTTCAGCTGAGTCCGGGTGAACCGCTGGGAGCCGGCGATGCGCCTGGCCTTGGCGCAGGCCCGGCTCGCGGCCGGACACGGCGACGTCCCGATCGGCGCCGTGGTGCTGGACGAGACGGGCACCGTGCTGGCCGAGGCCGGTAACGAGCGCGAGTTGAGCGCCGACCCCACCGCCCACGCCGAGGTTCTCGCGCTGCGCCGCGCCGCCGAGGCGCTCGGCAGTTGGCGGCTCTCCGGCTGCACGCTCGTGGTCACCCTCGAGCCGTGCACGATGTGCGCCGGCGCCCTCGTCCTGGCCCGGGTCGAGCGGCTCGTGTTCGGGGCCTTCGACCCGAAGGCGGGCGCGGTCGCGTCCTTGTGGGACGTGGTGCGGGATCCGCGGCTGAACCACAACCCGGCCGTCGTGCCCGGCATCCTCGAGGCCGAGTGCGGGCAGTTGCTGCGGGACTTCTTCGGCGCTCACCGGCCGGGGCCGTCGTAGGATTCGGGCGTGTACTTCACCGTCCGGCGCAGCGAGCCGGAACCGGAAGCGACGGCCTCGATCCTGGCCGACCTGCCGGACGGCCTCGTCCTGCCCCGCAACACCGACTTCTACCTCGCGGCCGCCCGCGAGCAGGTCACCTACCTGGCGCGCACCGACACCGGGGAACCGGTCGGCGTGCTGCTGCTGGAGCCCCACTTCCGAGAGACCGTCGAGGTGCACCTGATGGCGGTCCGGCGCGCCTACCTGCGCCAGGGGATCGGACGCCGGCTGCTCGCCGAGATCGAGGCCGACGCCCGCGCCTTCGGCACCCGGCTGATCGAGGTGAAAACCATCGGTGCCTCCGACCCCGACCCGAGCGCCGCGGCCAGCCGGGTGTTCTACCAGGAGATGGGGTTCCTGCCGGTGGAGGAGGTCCACGGCCTGTGGCCCCGCCACCCCGCCCTGATCCAGATCAAGGTCATCTGAGCCCCACTCCGGCCCGGGTGGCAGCGGCTTCAGGCCCGGCGCGATTCGCGACGCCGGTCCCCGGTTGGCTACACTCTGCGGCGGTGGCGTGTCTGAGCGGCCTAAAGAGCGCGCCTCGAAAGCGCGTGAGGGGCAACCCTCCGAGGGTTCAAATCCCTCCGCCACCGCTGGAACCGGCTCCCCGTCCGATCTGGACGGGGAGCCGTTGCCGTTCCGGTCCGACAAGCGGATTCACCGCCCCGACCGGCGTTCGTTCAGGTGCGCAGGAGCCCTTTGAACGAAAGTGCGACCGCCGACCCCTTTCGAGTCCGGGCCGGACCGGGCAGAGTTGGACGTGCCCGCCCTGCCTTCCGCCTCAAAGGAGAGCCCTGTGAAGAAACTGATCAACGATCCCGCCAACGTGGTCGCCGAGACCCTGGCGGGTTTCCAGGCCGCACACTCCGACCTCGTCACCGTCTACACCGACCCTGACTACGTGGTCCGGGCCGATGCCCCGGTGCAGGGCAAGGTCGGTCTGGTCTCCGGCGGTGGCTCCGGTCACGAGCCGCTGCATGCCGGTTACGTCGGACTGGGCATGCTCGATGCCGCCGTCCCGGGCGCCGTGTTCACCTCGCCGACCCCGGACCCGATCCTCGAAGCGACCAAGAAGGTCGACGGCGGGGCCGGCGTCCTGCACATCGTGAAGAACTACACCGGCGACGTCCTCAACTTCGAGACCGCCGCCGAGCTCGCCGAGATGGAGGGCATCACCGTCAAGTCGATCGTGGTCAACGACGACGTGGCCGTCGAGGACTCCACCTGGACCGCCGGCCGCCGCGGCGTTGCCGGCACCGTGCTGGTCGAGAAGATCGCCGGCGCTGCCGCCCAGCGGGGCGACGACCTCGACTCCGTGCTGGCGATCGCCGAGAAGGTGAACAGCCAGGTCCGCTCGATGGGCGTGGCGCTCACCGCCTGCACCGTGCCGCACGTCGGCAAGCCGTCCTTCGACCTGCCTGAGGACGAGATCGAGATCGGCATCGGCATCCACGGCGAGCCGGGACGCGAGCGCATCCCGCTGGCCAGCGCGGACGAGATCACCGACAAGCTGGTGGACGCGATCCTGGAGGACCTCAAGCCGGCCGCCGGCTCGAAGGTGCTGCTCTTCGTCAACGGCATGGGCGGCACGCCCGAGGCCGAGCTCTACATCGTCTACAACCACGCCCGCAAGCGCCTCGAGGAGGCCGGGCTGGAGGTCAGCCGTTCCCTGGTCGGCAACTACATCACCTCGCTGGAGATGCAGGGCTGCTCGGTGACCGTGCTGGTCCTGGACGACGAGCTCACCGAGCTGTACGACGCCCCGGTGCACACCGTGGCCCTTCGGCGTGGTGTGTGAGGATTGATCGCGTGAGCGAATCATTGACAACTGCCTGGGCGCTGGCGTGGATCCGCAGCGCCCAGGCGGCCATGGCCGAGCACCGGATGGAACTGATCGACCTCGACCGTGCGATCGGCGACGGCGACCATGGCGCCAACATGGACAAGGGCTTCACCGCTGTGGTGGCGAAGCTCGAAGGCGGCGCGGACACCATCCAGGACGTCTTGAAGGTGGTCGCGCAGACGCTGATGTCGACCGTCGGCGGGGCGGCCGGGCCGTTGTACGGCACCGCCTTCCTGCGCGCCTCCAAGGGCTTCGAGGGTGACCTCGATGCCGCCGGGGTGGTCGGGCTGCTGTCCGGCGCACTGGACGGCATCGTCGCCCGCGGCAAGGCCACCACCGGCGAGAAGACCATGGTGGACGCCTGGACGCCGGCCCTCGAGGCGGCCCGCCAGGCCGCCGACAGCGGCGCCGAGCCCGCGGCAGTGCTTCGGGCGGCTGCCACCGCGGCGGCTGAGGGTGCCGAGGCCACCGTCCCGATGAAGGCCACCAAGGGCCGCGCCTCCTACCTCGGGGACCGGTCGATCGGCCACAAGGACCCGGGTGCCACCTCGACCGCCTACATCCTGGCGGCGGCCGCCGAGGCGGCGGAGGCGGCGTGAGCGTCGGGCTGGTCATCGTCTCCCACTCCGAGCAACTCGCGGCGGGAGTCGTCGAGTTGACCGGGCAGATGGCCCGTGACGTCCCGCTGCGGGCCGCCGCGGGAACCGACGACGGCCGGATCGGCACGTCGTTCGACAAGGTGAACGACGCCGTGACCGAGCTGCGCGCAGCCGGTCACGACGTCGTGATCCTGACCGACCTCGGCTCGGCGACCATGACCGTCGAGGCCGTGCTCGACTTCCTCGACGACGACGAGCGGGAGCACGTCGTGTTCGCCGACGGCCCGCTGGTCGAGGGTGCCGTGGCGGCCGGCGTGACCGCCCAGGTCGGTGGTGACATCGGCGCCGTCGCGCAGGCGGCGCTGGCTCGTGAACTCTTCTCCTGACGGATCGGGCGGGGCCTCCGCCTGACCTGACGGTGCACCCGCCCCCAGCGGGTTCCGCGCTTCGGGGGTTGAAGCCCCCGAAGGAGGCGATGTGGAACTGGACCAGGTCCTGCTGCTTGGTTCAGTGGTGCTGCTCGCGTCCATCGTCGCGACCCGGTTGGGGGCCCGGTTCGGACTGCCGTCCCTGCTGATCTTCCTCGGCCTCGGCGTGCTGGTCGGCGAACTCGGCCTCAACTTCGAGGACGCCGACCTGGCCCACTCGCTCGGCTTCGCCGCGCTGGTGCTGATCCTGGCCGAGGGCGGTTTCACCACCAAGTGGCAGGAGATCCGCGGCGCCCTGCCGATGGCGGTCCTGCTGGCCACCGTCGGGGTCGGGATCTCGGTGGCGGCGGTCGCCGCCTTCGCCCACTTCGTGTTCGGTCTCGACCCGGCCAGCGCCATCCTGCTCGGGGCGATCACCTCACCGACCGACGCGGCCGCGATCTTCGCCGTGCTGCGCCGGGTCCCGCTGCCGCCGCGGCTGCGGGCGGTGATCGAGGCCGAGTCGGGCTTCAACGACGCCCCGATCGTGCTGCTGGTGGCCACCGCGACGGCGATGTCGCTCGGGACGGTGCAGGCCGCCCCGGTCGCGCTGGTCGGGCTGATCGTGCTCGAACTGGCCGGCGGGGTGGTCGTGGGGGTCGTCCTGGGCTGGCTCGGCATCCGGCTGCTCCGGGCGATCGAGCTGCCCGCGTCCGGGCTGTACGTGCTGGCCGCGATCGGCTGGACGGTGCTCTGCTACGCCGTCGCCTCGACCATCCACCTGTCCGGGTTCGCCGCGGTCTACGTGGCCGCGGTCGTCCTCGGCAACGGCTCGCTGCCGCACCGCCACGCCACCCGCTCGTTCGCCGAAGGCCTGGGCTGGATCGCGCAGATCGGGCTGTTCGTGATGCTCGGCATGCTCGCCGACCCGACCACGATCACCCTCGGGGAGGTGGTCGGCGGGATCGTGGTGGGAGCCTTCCTCACCTTCGTCGCCCGACCCCTGTCGGTGATGCTGTGCGTGTCCTGGTTCAAGGTGCCGTGGCGCGAGCAGGCCTTCATCTCCTGGGCGGGCCTGCGCGGCGCTGTGCCGATCATCATGGCGACGGTGCCGCTCGCCGCCGCCGCCCCCGCGGCGCACGAGATCTTCAACCTGGTGTTCGCTTTCGTGGTGGTGTTCACGCTGCTCCAGTCGCCCAGCCTGCCGTGGGTGGCCCGGGCGCTCGGCGTCTCCACCGGGGAGGACGCCACCGACGTCGACATCGAGTTCGCGCCGCTGGACACCATCAAGGCCGACATGATGCAGGTCCACGTCCCGCCCGGCTCCCTGCTGCACGGGGTCAGCGTCCGTGAGTTGCGGCTGCCGCGGAACACGGTGGTGTCGCTGATCGTCCGGCAGGAGGAGTCCTTCGCCCCCCGGCCCGATGACCTGATCAAGTCCGGCGACGACGTGCTGGTGGTGACCCACGCCGCGGACCGGCGACGGGTGGAGCAGCGGTTCCTCGCGATCTCGCGCGGCGGCCGGCTGGCCCGCTGGAAGCAGGAGTGAGCCGGCGGCTACTTCTTCTTGCTCGGGCTGGGGCTCGGCGTCGGGGTCGGGGTCGGCAGCTTGGTGTCGGCCGGCAGGCAGACCGGGCCGTCGACCTTCACCGAGGTCACCTTCGGGTTGGTCACCCGTGAGGAGTTCGTGCCGAGGAGGACGTCGACGACGTGGTCGGCGCGGCCGTCGGCGCGGGCGGTGGCGTCCTTGAAGAAGCCCATCAACAGCTGAACCTCGGGGTCGTCGACGGAGTTGCCGACGATGACCGTGTTGTCCAGGCGCTCCTCGGTGTTGTTCACCTTGATCACGCGGAAGTCGTAGGCGCGCAGGAAGGTCGCCGTGTTCTTGGCCAGGCCACCCTTGGTGCCACCGTTGAGGACCCGCACCTGCACGAAGCGGGGGGTCAGCTCGTCACCGACGTTGATCATCACGCAGGGGGTCGGCTGGCGCTGCGGACGCGGCGCGGTGGCATGTTCGTAGCCCCAGACGGCGCCGTACCCCACGAACGCGAGCAGCAGCAGCAGCGTCACCGGGGTCTTCAGGACCCGGACGATCTGCCTCACCGTCTGCACATGCACTCCCTGCGGTCTGCCAACCCGACCCAGCCTACTTGAGTTCCAGAACGCGGGCATGCATGGTCTGGCGCTGCTGCAGCGCCGCCCGCAGCGCGCGGTGCAGCCCGTCCTCGAGGTACAGGTCGCCCTGCCAGGCCACCACGTGGGCGAACAGGTCGCCGTAGAAGGTGGAGTCGTCCTCGAGCAGTTGCTCCAGGTCGAGCACGCGCTTGGTCGTGACCAGCTCGTCGAGCCGGACCTGCTGGGGTGCGATCACTGCCCACTGCTTCTGGGTGTAGCCGTGCTCGGGGTAGGGCCGGGTGTCGCCCACACGCTTGAAGATCACGCCGTCAGTGTATGCCGGACGGTTCCACCCGCCGGGTCAGCGGCGCGGCGGGAGAGAGCGGACGGCCGGGTCAGCGTCCGGTGCCCGCATAGACCACGGCGGGCTCGTCGGAGTCGAGCCCGAACGCGGTGTGGGCCGCGCGGACCGCCCGGTCGACCTCGTCGATCCCGACGACCACCGAGATCCGGATCTCCGAGGTGGAGATCATCTCGATGTTCACCCCCGCGTCGGCCAGCGCACCGAAGAACCGGGCGGTGACGCCCGGGTGGGACCGCATCCCGACCCCGATCACCGAGACCTTGCCGATCGCGTCGTTGTAGACCACGTCAGCGAACCCGATCGTCGACTGCGCCGCCCGCAGCGCGGCGATCGCCTTCGCGCCGTCGTTCTGCGGCAGCGTGAAGGAGATGTCGGTGCGCTTGTCGTCCTCGCGGGAGACGTTCTGCACGATCATGTCGATGTTGATGTCGGCGTCGGCGACCGTGGTGAAGATCTGCGCGGCCTCGCCCACCCGGTCGGGCACGCCGACCACCGTCACCTTCGCCTCGCTCCGGTCGTGTGCGACCCCGGAGATGAGCGGTTCCTCCATGCCAGCCTCCTGGTAGTTGATGTCCCTGACCCAGGTGCCGGGTCGCTCCGAGAAGGACGACCTCACATGCACCGGAACGTTCTCCCGGCGGGCGTACTCGACGCACCGCAGGTGAAGGATCTTGGCCCCGTTCGCCGCGAGCTCCATCATCTCGTCGTAGCTGATCGCGGCGATCTGCCGGGCGCCGGGCACGATTCGGGGATCGGCGGTGAAGACGCCGTCCACGTCGGTGTAGATCTCGCAGTACTCGGCCTTGAGGGCGCCGGCCAGCGCGACAGCGGTGGTGTCGGACGCGCCCCGGCCGAGCGTGGTGACGTCCTTCGAGGTCTGCGAGACGCCCTGGAAGCCGGCCACGATCACGATGTCGCCGTCGGCGAGCGCCGACTCGATCCGGCCCGGGGTGATGTCGATGATCCGGGCGTTGCCGTGGGTGCCGGTCGTGATCACCCCGGCCTGGGAGCCGGTGAAGGACCGGGCGGTCGCGCCCAGGTCGTTGATCGCCATGGCGAGCAGGGCCGCCGACATGCGCTCACCGGCGGTCAGCAGCATGTCGAGTTCGCGGGGCGGCGGGTTCGGCGAGACCCGCTGGGCGAGGTCCATCAACTCGTCGGTGGTGTCACCCATCGCCGAGATCACGACGACCACCTCGTTGCCGCGGGCCTGCGTGGCGACGATCCGGCGGGCGACCCGCTTGATGCTCTCGGCGTCGGCCACCGACGACCCGCCGAACTTCTGAACCACCCGCACCTGCCGGCCCTCCCTGCGCTTGCGCCCGGTTCCCCGGGCCGGGGACAACACTAACCGGTGGCACCCAGCCGCGGCCCACCAGTCCGGCGCGCTGACTGGGGGATCCGCCTGATCCGCCCCCGGTCCCCGCCCGCGGCCCTGCCGCCACGCCGGGGCGACGCCTACCATGGCTGGGTGAGCACAAGTTGGCAGGGCCAGCAGGAACCCGAGCCGCAGTGGAGCCAGCCGCCGTTCGCCCCGGGCTACCAGGAACCGGAACCCGCGGGCTACCAGAACCCGCAGCCGACCTACCCTGCGCCGCCCCCGCTGCTGCCGGAGGCGGTCAGCGGCGCCGTCCTCGTGCCCAACGCCAAGATCCCGCCGCCCGGGGCCGTCGAGTCGATCCTCAGGGTGATCTCCGGCCTGCTGTGGCCGCTGGTGATCGCGGTGCTGATCTTCGGCGGCGGCAGTTGGTGGTGGGGAATCATCTTCGCGATCATCGCCGGCGCCGTGCTGAAGCAGATCACCGGGGAGCTCAAGCGCCGCCGCGTCAGTTCGGCACGGGTCATCGTCCCGCCGCCCGACCCCGGCCAGGACCTGCGGTGAGCCGTCCGGTCCGGTGGGGGATCGCCGGCCCGGGACGGATGGCCACCGTGATGGCGGCCGAGTTCGCCGGCCTGGCCGACAACGACCTGGTGGCGGTCGGCTCCCGCTCCGCCCAGCGCGCCGCCGATTTCGCAGCCGAGTTCGGCCTGCCGCAGGCCTACGGCAGCTACGAGGAGCTGCTGGCCTCGGACGTGGACGCGATCTACCTGGCCACCCCGCACGCCCAGCACACCGACCTCGCGCTGGCCGCGATCGCGGCCGGGAAGGCCGTCCTGGTGGAGAAGGCGTTCACCACCTCCGTCGTCGACACCGAGGCGATCATCACCGCGGCCCGGGCCGCCGGGGTGTTCGTGATGGAGGCGATGTGGACCCGCTTCCTGCCCGCCATGGTGGAGTTGCGCCGGATGGTGGCCGACGGGCTGCTCGGCGAGGTCCGCACGATCCAGGGCGACCTGATCGCGCCGCGGGACTTCGACCCCGCCGACCGGCTGTTCAACCCCGACCTGGGCGGCGGCGCGGTGCTCGACCTGGGGGTCTACGTGCTGTCCTTCGTCCAGCAACTCCTGGGGACGCCGGACACGGTCCAGGCCACCGGCGGGCTGCTGCCGAACGGGGTGGACGGCGAGGCCGGCATCCTGCTCGGTTGGGACGACGGGAGGTTCGCCTCCCAGGCCGTCTCCTTCCGGGTCGCCGGGCCGGGTCGCCAGGTGGTGGCGGGGACCGCCGGGTGGGTCGAGGTGCTGCCCCGCTTCCACCGTGCCGAGACGCTGGTGTGGCACCCCCGCGGCGGCGAGCCCGAGCGGCGCCACTTCCCCAAGCGGGGCGCTGGCTACGGCCACGAGATCGAGCATGTCGGGCAGTGCCTGCAGGCCGGGCTGACCGAGAGCCCGGTGATGCCGCTGGAGGACACCCTCGCGGTGCAGCGGATGATGGCGGCGGTGCTGCGCGAACTCGGACGCTGAGCCCGCCGGCCCGGGCGGGCCGGATCAGTCCATGATCTCCGGCTCGACCAGGATCGGCCGCTGCCGGGCGGCGCGCAGGCCGTCCACGGTGAGCACGACCAGGGCGACCCAGACCAGCCCGAACCCGATCCAGCGGGGCAGGGGCATGACCTCGTGGTTCACCCAGACGCCGATCGCGAACTGCAGCACCGGCGCCAGGTACTGGATCAGCCCCATCATCGACAGCGGGATCCGTCCGGCCGCCCCGGCGAACAGCAGCAGCGGGACGGCGGTGATGACGCCGGCGCTGGCCAGCAGCACGGTGTGCAGGGTGCCGTGGCCGGTGAACGTCCCGGCCCCGACCGCCTGCAGCCAGATCAGGTAGGTCAGCGCGAACGGGGTCAGCCCGGCGGTCTCCACGGTGAGGCCGACCAGCGGCGACACCTTGCCGCCGACCCGGTTCTTCACCAGCCCGTAGAGGCCGAAGGTGACCGCCAGGGCCAGCGCGATCCACGGCACCTGGCCGTAGCCGATCGCGATCACCAGCACCGCGGCCGTCCCGATCCCGACCGCCACCCACTGGGCCGGACGCAGCCGCTCCCGCAGCACCAGGACGGCCAGGGTGACGGTGAACAGCGGGTTGATGAAGTAGCCCAGCGCGGTGTCGACGATGTGGTCGGTCAGCACGCCCCAGACGTAGACCAGCCAGTTGATGCTGATCAGGACGCCGGCCAGCAGCAGGCCGGTGCGAAGCCGCGGCTGACGAAGCACGGCGCGCAGTTCCGGCAGGGCGCGGAACAGCACCACCCCGAGCAGGCAGAACACGAAGGACCACAGGATCCGGTGCCCGATGATCTCGACCGGGCCGGCCTGGGCCACCTGCTTGAAGTAGAACGGGAACGCGCCCCACAACGCATAGGCCGAGACGGCGAGCAGCACGCCGCGGGAATCGATCGCCGGGGTCTCGCTTGCGACCGCCTGCGGCTGGGCCTTCTGTGCCACACCTGCCTCCTGTCGGCTGTTGGGCCACCCAGAAGCCTAAGCCTGGCGGTGCCGCTCGCTCAGCCACTGACCATCGTGGCGCAGCGCAACGGGCCGGGGTGCGCCCGCGGCACCCCGACCCGGCGTTCGGTGCTAGACGGCGCCCTCGGCGATCAGCTGGTCGAGCTTGGCGTAGCCGTCGTTGACGCCGACCTCCATGCCGCTGGCCAGCCAGGCGTCGCGGCCCTCGAAGGAGTCGACCAGGGACTGGGCGTGCAGCCGCGTCCGGCCGTCGCCGAGATCTTCGAACCAGTAGGTCTCCAGCGAGACTCCGTCCGGCTGCGCCTCCCAGGTGAAGGTCTGGACGAACCCGTCCTGACCGATGTCGTGGAAGCTGCCGAAGAAGGCGTAGTCCTGGCCGTCGCTGGTGCCGGTGAAGCGCCACTTGCCGCCGCGGCTCGCGTCCCAGTAGTCGATCCGGGTCTGGGTGTCGTTGGGGCCGACCCAGCGGACGTAGAGGTCCGGGTCGAGGTGGGCCCGCATCAGCTGCTCGACACTGGCGTTGAAGTCCCGGGCGATCGTGATCATCGGGACGGTGGGGTCGGCGCTGATCTGCGCCTGGGCCGTGGTGGTGGTCATGATGCGATGCCTTCCGTGGGGTTGTCGGACGCGTTGAGGTCGGCCAGGACGGCGTCCAGCCGCGAGTAGCGCTCTTCGGCCCGGCGGCGGTACCGCTCGATCCAGGCCGTCATCAGGTCGAACACCTCGGCCTCCAGGTGGACCGGGCGGCGTTGCGCCTGGCGGACCTTGGTGACCAGGCCGGCGTGCTCGAGCACCTTGAGGTGCTTGGACACCGCCTGCACGCTGATCGGATAGGGCTCGGCCAGCTCGGTCACGGTGGCGTCGCCGACCGCCAGCCGGGTGACCAGGTCGCGCCGGGTCGGGTCGGCGAGGGCGGCGAAGACGCGGGAGAGCTGGTCGTCCATGGTGTTCCTCAACTGCTTGGTTGAGAACACGCTAGTCCGGGCGTGACCGATCGTCAACCATTTGGTTGAAGAAGGCTCGCCGACCCCGGACGGCACAATGGGCCCATGATGACGAACAGGCTCCCCCGGTGAGCCGGGGAACCCCGCTGGCCGGCGCCCGCGTCCTGATCACCGGCGGCACCCGGGGGATCGGACGGCTGATGGCGAAGCAGGCGATCGGCCGCGGCGCCGAGGTCGTGCTGTGGGCCCGCGACGCCGCCCAGGGCGAGCAGGTCGCCGCCGACCTGGGCGGGCGGGCGAGCTTCCAGCCGGTCGACGTCTCCGATCCGGACGCGGTCCGGGTCGCCGCCGAGGCGACCGGCCCGGTCGACGTGCTGATCAACAACGCCGGCGTGGTCACCGGCAAGCCGTTCCTGGAGTTGACCGAGGACGAGGTCCGCCGCACCTACGAGGTGAACACCCTGGCCCAGTACCGGGTGACCCGGGCCTTCCTGCCCGCCATGCTGGCCCGCGACCGCGGGCACCTGGTGCACGTGGCGAGCGCGTCCGGGCTGCTCGGGACCACCCGGATGAGCGACTACTCCGGAAGCAAGCACGCCGTGGTCGGCTTCAACGAGGCGCTGCGGGCCGAGTTGCGTGCTCAGGGGTCGCACGTGCGGACCCTGGTGGTGTGCCCCTACTTCATCGACACCGGGATGTTCGCCGGCGTCCGGACCAGGTTGCCCTGGCTGCTGCCGATCCTGAAGGAGGCCGACGTGGCGACCCGGGTGCTGGACGCCGTCGAATCGGGCCGGCCGCAGTTGCTGCTGCCGTGGTCGGTGCGGCTGCTGCCGGTGCTGCGGGCGCTCCCGGTCGGCGCCTTCGACGCCGTGGTCGACCTGCTGGGGGTCAACCACACCATGGACCGCTTCACCGGGCGCCGCTGAGCCCCCGTCCGGCCGGTCAGCGGGGCAGGACGCCCGCCAGCCGGGCCAGGTCGTCGCGCAGCCCGCGGCGGAAGGCGAACCAGAGGACGGGTTCGAGCAGCCGGGCCGCACCCTTCACCCGGACGTCCAGCCGCGCCTGGACGCGGCAACCGTCCGGCACCGGGGTGACCCGGTAGCTGCCCCCGCCGTGCCAGGGGTCCCCGTCCAGCTCCCACTTCACGAAGCGGTCCGGCGGTGAGAACTCGGTCACCGTCCAGCGCATCGTGAGGGCGCGCCCGTTCATCTCGACGTCGGTCTCACCGTCCACCCCGACCCCCGGCCCGTCGGCCCCGAGGTAGCGGGAGCCGACTATCGAACTGCGCCAGGCGACCTCGTTGCGCACGTCGGACAGGTAGGCGAAGACGTCGTCGGCGCTGCGCTGCAGCGCGACGGCATGGCTGGTGTGCATCAGGCTCCGGTCTGGTCCGCGGGAACGGCGAGCCTAGCAGCGGCACACGGGGACGGTTCTCTGGCGCACGGGGACAGACCCTCGGCTCCGTCGCTTGCCTACCACCGATGGACGGCACCCGACCTGCGGACGCCCGTCCGCCTCAGGCCAGGAAGTCGACCAGCAGGCGGTTGTAGGCCTCGGGGTTCTCCAGCGCCGGGTGGGCTCCGCCGGGGATCACCTCAAGGCGCGCGTTCGGCAGCCGTTCGGCCAGCAGCTTGGCCGAGACCTGGCCGTGGTTGTCGGACTGGCCGGCGATCACCAGCGTCGGCGCGGTGATCGCGTCCACCCGGGAGGAGAAGTCGGCCTCGGCCATCACGTCGAGCGCCTTGACCAGGTCGTCCTTGCTGAGCCCGGTCTGCTCCAGCCCGCGGATCGGCAGCACCCGCACCGCCGCCTTCTGCATCCGCAGCGCGAGCTTGCCGGGCATCAGGACGGCACCGGTCAGCAGCAGCCGTCCGATCCGGTCGGGATGGTCGGCGGCCGCCTGCAGTGCGACCATCGCACCGAGCTGGTGGGCCACAACGTCCGCGGACGCGTAGCCCGACCGGTCGAGGACGCCGATCAGCTCGGCGCTGGCGGTCTTCAGCGACAGGTCGTACCGCTTGCCCGGACGCAGGCCGGCGATCCAGGGCGCCACGGCGCGACGTCCGGCCCCCAGCGCCTCGACCTGGGACTGCCACATGGTGGGCAGCTGGCCGGCGCCGTGCAGCAGGACGACCGGTGGGCGCGGCGGCGCCGCCGGCGGCTGGTCAGACACGGGTCACCTCAAAGCTCAGCCCAAGCGCCGGGTCGCCGAAAGGACTGTCCCCGTGTGCGAGAGAACCGTCCCCTTGTGCGGGAGGACCGTCCCCTTGTGCGGGAGAACCGTCCCCTTGTGCGGGAGAACCGTCCCCTTGTGCGAGAGAACCGTCCCCGCGTGTCACAGCGACGGCCAGGACCTCGTCGGCGATCAGGCGCAGGTTGGCCTCGATCGCCTCGGCGGTGGCGCGGCCGGCTGCGGTGTCATCGGTGGTCCAGGTGAGCTGGATCCGGTCGGAGACCTCGAAGCCGGACGCCTTGCGGGCCTCCTGCACCAGCCGGATCACCTCCCGGGCCAGGCCGGCGCGGACCAGTTCGGGGGTCAGCTCGAGGTCGAGCGCGACGGTCTCGCCCTGCTCGTTCACCACCGACCAGCCCTCGCGCGGCCGCTCCGAGATGATGACCTCCTCGGTGGTCACCTCGACGGTGCCCAGGTCGGGCACCTCGACCGTGGCCTTTCCGTCGCCGGCCAGCGCAGCGGCGAGCGCGGCGGCGTCCGCAGCGGCGATCGCGTTCGCGACCACCGGGGTCTGCTTGCCGAACCGCTTGCCGAGAGCGCGGAAGTTGCCCTTCGCCGAATGATCGACCAGGTCGCCGGCAGAGGCGAACGAGCCGAGCTCGACCACGTTCAGCTCCGCCTTGATCTCCCCGACCAGCGGCGCCGAGAGCCGGCGGAAGGCGGCCGACGGCACCAGCGCCCGGGCCAGCGGCTGCCGGGTCTTCACCTTGGCCTCGGCGCGCGCCGCCCGGCCCAGCTCGACGATCCGCCGGGTCAGGGCCATCGCCTGGTTGAGGTCGGGGTCCACCGCGGTCAGCTCCGGCACCGGCCAGTCGGCCAGGTGCACCGAGGCCGGGGCGTCCGGCACGACCGGGACGACCAGGTCCTGCCAGACCCGCTCGGTGACGAACGGCACCAGCGGCGCCATCAGCCGGGTGACGACCTCCAGCGTCTCGTGCAGCGTCCACAGCGCCCCCGGGTCGCCGTCCCAGAACCGCCGCCGCGACCGCCGGACGTACCAGTTCGACAGGTCATCGACGAAGGCGGCCAGCAGGGCGCCAGCGCGCTGGGTGTCGAAGTCCTCCATCGCGGCGGTGACGTCGCGCACCAGCTCGTTGCGCGCCGAGACCAGCCACCGGTCCAGGACGTGGCGCTCTGCCAGCGCGGTGGGGTCACCGACCGGCGCCCAGCCGTTGGCGCGGGCGTACAGGCTCTGGAAGGCGACCGTGCTGGTGTAGGTCATCAGCACCTTGCGGACGGTCTCCTGGATGGTGGAGTGCCCCACCCGGCGCGCCGACCACGGCGAGCCACCGGCCGCCATGAACCAGCGGACGGCGTCGGCCCCATGGGTCTCCATCAGCGGGATCGGCTCGAGGATGTTGCCCAGGTGCTTACTCATCTTGCGGCCGTCCTCGGCCAGGATGTGGCCCAGGCACAGCACGTTGCGGTAGCTCGACTCGTCGAAGACGAGCGTGCCGACCGCCATGAGCGAGTAGAACCAGCCACGGGTCTGGTCGATCGCCTCACAGATGAAGTCGGCCGGGTAGGCCGCCTCGAAGGCCTCCTTCGAGCCGTCGGCCCACGGGTAGCCCCACTGGCCGAACGGCATCGAGCCGGAGTCGAACCAGGCGTCGATCACCTCGGCGACCCGGTGGCTCGGCTTGCCGCAGGTCGGGCAGCCGAAGACCACGTCGTCCACGAACGGACGGTGCGGGTCGAGCCCGGACAGGTCCTGCCCGGTCAGCTCGGACAGCTCGGCCCGGGACCCGACGCAGACCTGGTGGTCCTCCTCGCAGCGCCAGATCGGCAGCGGGGTGCCCCAGTACCGCGACCGGGACAGCGCCCAGTCGATGTTGTTGTTCAGCCAGTCGCCGTACCGGCCCCACTTGATGTTCTCGGGGTACCAGGTGGTGTTCTCGTTCTCGCGCAGCAGCGCGTCCTTGATCTGCGTGGTGCGGATGTACCACGACGGCTGGGCGTAGTAGATCAGCGCGGTGTGGCAGCGCCAGCAGTGCGGGTAGGAGTGCTTGTAGGGCAGCTCGCGGAACAGCAGGCCGCGCTCGGCCAGGTCGGCGACCAGCGCCGGGTCGGCCGCCTTGAAGAACTGGCCGCCGACCAGCGGGACGTCCGCTGCGAAGGTGCCGTCGGGCCGGATCGGGTTCACCATCGGCAGGCCGTAGCCCCGGCAGACCAGCAGGTCGTCCTCGCCGAAGGCCGGCGACTGGTGGACCAGCCCGGTGCCGTCCTCGGTCGTCACGTAGTCGGCCAGCACGACGTAGTGGGTGCCGCCGACGACGTCGGGGAAGTCGACCAGGTCGAACGGACGGGAGTAGGTCCAGAACTCCAGCTCCTTGCCCGTGAAGGTGCGGCCCAGCGCCCAGCCGTCGCCGAGCACCTTCTCCGCCAGCGGCTCGGCGATCAGCAGGCTCTCGCCGTCGGGCTCGTCCCGGGTGGCGACCACGTAGGTCACGTCGGGGTGGGCGGCGACCGCGGTGTTGGAGACCAGCGTCCACGGTGTCGTCGTCCACACCAGCAGGGACGCCTTGCCGGCCAGCGGGCCGGAGGTCAGCGGGAACCGGACGTAGACGCTGGGGTCGGTGACGTCCTCATAGCCCTGGGCGAGCTCATGGTCGGACAGCGTGGTGCCGCAGCGGGGGCAGTACGGGGCGACCCGGTAGTCCTCGACCAGCAGGCCCTTGGAGTGGATCTGCTTCAGCGCCCACCAGACGCTCTCGACGAAGGACGGGTCCATCGTCCAGTACGCCTCGTCGAGGTTCACCCAGTAGCCCATCCGCTCGGTGAGCTCGGTGAAGGCGTCGACGTGGCGGGAGACGGACTCGCGGCAGCGGGCGTTGAACGCCTCGACGCCGTAGGCTTCGATGTCGGGCTTGCCGTTGAAGCCGAGTTCCTTCTCGACCGCCAGTTCGACCGGCAGGCCGTGGCAGTCCCAGCCGGCCTTGCGGGCGACGTGGTAGCCCTGCATCGTCTTGAAGCGGGGGAAGACGTCCTTGAAGACCCGGGCCTCGATGTGGTGGGTGCCGGGCATGCCGTTGGCGGTCGGCGGGCCCTCGTAGAAGGTCCACGGCCGGCCGCCGGCGGTCTTGGCCAGGGTGGCCGAGAAGGTGTCGTTGGCCTTCCAGAACGCCAGGATCTCCCGCTCCATCGCCGGCAGGTCGATGCTGGCCGGCACGGGG
The DNA here is from genome assembly GCA_023436925.1 of Actinomycetes bacterium. Taxonomy (GTDB): domain Bacteria; phylum Actinomycetota; class Actinomycetes; order Propionibacteriales; family Propionibacteriaceae; genus Propionicimonas. The sequence goes on along the minus strand of JAEZHJ010000205.1, from coordinate 3,442 downwards.
CGGTAGGACGGCTGGGTGTCGGGCTGGGCGGTCATGGGCATTCCTTCGTCTTCCGGTGACGAAGGGACGAGCGCTCCGGTGGCGGAGTCCCGCGGTACCACCCTTCTTGGACGCCGGGGGCGTCCCACTTCGTTGCTCGCCGCGGCCGGGTCTAGTGAGCGCTGCTGGCGCCGTTCTTCCGGCAGCTCCGGGGTGATGGCCCCATCAATGCCTTGCGGACGAGTGCCGAGTTTACCCGCCCGGATCGGCCCCGGCCAGCGCGGCCGGGTGCCCGGGCGGCCCGGGTGCGGACGCGCGCTGCTGAGCCCGCGATCCCGGGTGGGAAGGCGTCAGGGCCGGCCGGGGCACGAAGCCCTGGCCGGCCCTTGGTGAGTCAAGCTCAGTTGGTGGGGGTGTGACCCTCGGGGTGCACGCCGGGATCGGCCGGCGGGGTGAACTCCTGGCCGTTGTCGCCCAGCAGGGCCGCGCGACGGGCGAGGTAGTCGTCCACGTCGAGGTCACCCCGGGCGAGGCGGTCGTCCAGGATCTGCAGCGCGCCGGACGGGCCGGGCTGCGGGCCGGCCGGGGGAGCGCCGTGGTGCCGGGCGGGGCCGGGCCGCCACATCGGGGGGGTCATCCCGACAGTCGGGTTGTGACGCCGCTTGAGCGTCCAGATCGCCAGCACGATCGCGCCGATGACCAGCAGGGCCAGGACCCCGAACGGCCAGAAGCAGAACATCCCGCCGCCGGGGAAGTAATGGGGTCGCATTGTTCCTCCTTGAGTTGGTGCCTTCAGCATCGCTCTCGGAGTTGACGGTGGGCTGGGAAGTGGCTGTTGGTTACCTGTGAAGCAGGAGGCCTTCGACGGCGCGGGCGAACCCGTCCTCGTCGTTGCTGGCGGTGGTGTGGTCAGCGGCGGCCAGCGCCTCGGGGACGGCATTGCCCATCGCGATCCCGATGCCCGACCACTCCAGGAGCTCGACGTCGTTGCGGGCGTCGCCGATCGCGAGCACCTGGTGCGGCTCGAAGCCGAGGTGGCCGGCCAGGTGGGCGACGCCGGTCGCCTTGGTGACGCCCGGGCCGGAGATCTCCAGGAAGGGGGCGCCCGACGTGGTGGCGTGGTAGCTGCGCAGCCCGGCGGTGGTGAGGAGATCCAGCATCTCCTCCGGGGTGGCGCAGGGGTGCCGCACGGCGAGCTTCACGATTGCCTGGTCGAGCATGGTCTCGACGTCGGCCTCGCGGTACTCCAGCGGGAACATCCGGCGCTCGTACTCGGTGACGAGATCGCGGTAGCCGGGCTGGACGTAGTGGACGGCGCCGTGGTCGGCCACCGCCTCGAAGCGGACGCCGTCGAGTTCTCCGGACAGGAAGTCGATGATCGCCCGGGCCGAGTCGGCCGGCAGGGTCTCCTCGAAGAGCAGTTCGCCGGTGGTCAGCCGGTAGCCCTGGGCGCCGTTGCTGGCCACCGCGTAGTCGATGTCGACCGGGGTGAGCAGCGCGGCCAGCGTGGTGGGGTAGCGGCCGGTCGCGGCGACGACCTGCAGCCCGGCGGCGTGGGCGAGCCGGATCGCCTCCGCGGTGCGCGGGCTGATCGTCTTGTCGCGGCGCAGCAGGGTGCCGTCGAGGTCGGTGGCGATCAGCCGGATTTCGGCGGGCTGGGCCGTCATGCCGAGCGGGGCTCGTCGCCCATCCGGCGGCGGCCCTGGAAGGCCCGCCCGAGGGTGACCTCGTCGGCGTACTCGAGGTCGCCGCCGACCGGCAGGCCGCTGGCGAGCCGGGAGACGGTGACCCCCATCGGGATCAGCAGCCGGGAGATGAAGGTGGCGGTGGCCTCGCCCTCCAGGTTGGGGTCGGTGGCCAGGATCACCTCGGTCACGGTGCCGTCGCCCAGCCGCAGGCAGAGCTCGCGGATCCGCAGGTCGGAGGGCCCGACGTTGTCGATCGGGCTGATCGCGCCGCCCAGGACGTGGTACAGGCCGCGGAACTCGTGGGTGCGCTCGATCGCGGCGACGTCCTTGGACTCCTCGACGACGCAGATCGCGGTGCGGTCCCGGCGCGGGTCACGGCAGACCCGGCAGGTCTCCTCGGCGGAGATGTTGAAGCAGGTGTCGCAGAAGCGGACCTTCTCGGTGACCTCGCGCAGCGCGTGGGCGAGGCGTTCCACGTCGGCCCGGTCGGTGGTGAGGATGTGGAAGGCGATCCGCTGGGCACCCTTCGGACCGATGCCGGGCAGCCTGCCCAGCTCGTCGATCAGGTCCTGGATGGGGCCTTCGTACACAGTCCTCCTTGCGGTTCCCGGCGGTTGCCGGTGACCCGGGCCTCGCCCGGACGGGATCGCGGCTAGCTAGAGCCCGAGCTCGGGCATCTGCGGCATCGTGGCCTGGGCCAGCGTCGTCGCCTTGTGGTTGGCGTCGCGGACGGCGGCGACGACCAGGTCGGCCAGGGTCTCGGTGTCCTCGGGGTCGACGACGTCGGGCTTGATGACCAGCCCGACCAGTTCGCCGGTGCCGGAGACGGTGGCCTCGACCAGCCCGCCGCCGGCGGAGCCGGTGACCCGCTGGGTGGCGAGTTCCTCCTGGGCGCGCTCGAGCTGATCCTGCAGGGCCTGGGCCTGCGCCATCAGATTGGAGAGGTCGAAGCCGCTGGGATCGAACATCACAAGACTCCCTTCGAGGAATGCCCCCATGCTATCGGCTGGGGCGGACAGGCTCCCCTGCCCGGGTCGCTGGGATTGCCGCTGGACGCCCCGGCGGGTCAGCCCTCCTGCTCGTCGATCAGCTGGGCGCCGAGGTGGGTGCGCAGCAACTCGTCGCTGGAGATCTCGTTGTCGTCGATCGACCGGTCGTCGCGGCTGGGCTCGAACTCCGGCTCAGTGGGCGTGCCGGCGCTGCGGCCGCGCTTGAGCTGGTCGCGCGCCTCCTGGGCGGCGGCCGAGCGGGGCGCCGGAGCGGGTGGCGGCGGGGTCGCGGTAGGCCGCGTCGCGGTGGCGTCGGCGGCGTTGGCGTCCACGATCGGGGTGATCTTCAGGTCGATGCCCACCACCTGGCGGATCGCCTCGCGCAGCAGGTCGGTGTGGGTGCCGCGGACGAAGTTCTCCCGCACCCCGTTGTTGGCCAGGCCGAGGGTGAGGGTGCCGTCGCGGGCCTCGACGACCTGGGCGTTCTGGCTGAGCAGGATCCAGGTCACCCGGCGGCGGCCCTTCACCTCTTCCAGGATGTCGGGCCACAACCGGCGCAGCTCGGCGGTGCCGAAGCCACCGGCCTGGGCCGGGGCGGGCGCCGCAGCCGCGGGTGCTGCCGGGGCCGGGGTTGGTGCAGCCTGCGGGGGTGCGGATCGCGGGGCTTGCGGGGCGGGACGCTCGCTCGGGGCGGGTCCGGTCGCCGGGGCCGGTGGCTCGGGCACATCCCACGGCGGTGCGGACGGCGGCGAGGCGGGATCGGCCTGCGGCCGGCCGGCCCTGGGC
>JAEZHJ010000054.1 GCA_023436925.1 Actinomycetes bacterium | reverse complement strand
CCGCCAGGCTGCAGGTGCTCGGCACGCCGCAGGCCGGTGCGGCCCGGGTGGCCTGGCTGGAGCCGGCGGTGCCCGCCGTCGTGGCGAGCCTGGCCGGACTGCTGGTCGGCACCGGCCTGGCCGGGTTGCTGGTCGGCGCCCTGGACCTGCGCTCGGTCACCGGCGGGGCCAGCCCGCCGCCGCTGGTCATCGCCTGGTGGAGCTTCGTGCTGCCGGTCGGGCTGGGCGGGGTGGCGCTGCTCGCCGTGGTGGCCGGAGCGGCCGGACGCCGGGAGGATCTCGGCTCGCTGCTGCGCGGCAGCTGATCCCTGCCGCTTCCAATCTATAGACCACCGGGGGGCTTGCGGCAAGGGCCCCGGCAGGAGGCACACTCTGGCTTCCCATCCCCCAGTCGCAAAGGTCGCGCCGCATGCCCGCTCCCGTCCTCGCCCTACCGCCCGCCAAGGCCGCGCCGTCGCTGATCGCCTCCGACGAACGCCACCTCGCCCTGGTCGCGGCCACCATGGAAGCCGAACTGGCCCGCCTGGGCGCCGAGCTGGCCGAGCTCCGGCGTGCCCCTGCCGGCCCGGGCAGCGCCGCCCTCGAGCGCGACCTGGCGATCCACCGGATCAGCGGCCGGGTCGGGGTGCTGCGCCGGTTCGGCGCCGACCTCTGCCTGGGCCGGATGGTCGGCGCCAACGGCTCCCGGCCGAGCTACATCGGACGGATCGGCATCACCGATGCGGCCGGCGACCCCCTCGTGATCGACTGGCGCACCCCGGCGGCCGAACCCTTCTTCGCCGCGACCCCCGCCCGTCCGCTGGGCCTGGCGAGCCGGCGCCGGTACCGGTGGCAGGACGGCCGGCTGGTCGACTACTGGGACGAGGTGCTGGATCCGTCCGCCGGAGGTGAGTTCGCCCTCGATGACGACTCCGCCTTCCTGGCCTCCCTTGCCGCCAGCCGCACCCCGCGAATGCGCGAGGTGCTGGGCACCATCGCCGCCGACCAGGACGCCATCATCCGGGCCGACTCCGCCGGTGCGCTGGTGGTGGACGGCGGGCCGGGGACCGGGAAGACCGTGGTCGCCCTGCACCGCGCGGCGTACCTGCTCTACGCCGACCCCCGGCTGCGCGGCCACCGCGGCGGGGTGCTGTTCGTCGGGCCGCACCAGCCCTACCTGGCCTACATCGCCGACATCCTGCCCAGTCTGGGGGAGGAGGGCGTCCAGACCTGCACCCTGCGCGACCTCGTGCCGCAGGGCGCCGACGCCGTGCCGGAGACTGACCCCGGGGTGGCCCGGCTGAAGGCCTCGGCGGACCTTCTGGACGCAGTCGGGCCGGCGGTCGCGCTGTACGAGGAGCCGCCCCGCCGGACGGTCGTGGTCGAGACCCCGTGGGTCGATGTTCGCCTGGAACCAGCCGACTGGGCCGAGGCCTTCGCCTCGGTGGAGGACGGGACCCCCCACAATGAGGCACGCGACGAGATCTGGGAGGCGTTGCTGGATCTCGCCGTGGATGCCCACGCCGGGCCCGGCGTGCCGGCTGCCGGGCTGCGGGCCGCGCTGGCCGCGGAGCCGGAGTTCCGCACCCTGTTCCGGCGCACCTGGCCACTGCTGGAGGCCACCGACCTGGTCGCCGACCTGTGGGCTGTTCCGGCCTATCTGCGCCGCTGCGCACCGTGGCTGTCGACCGACGAGCGGGCGCTGCTCGCCCGGCCGGAGGGCTCGGCCTGGACGGTGGCCGACCTTCCCCTGCTCGACGCAATGCGCGCCCGGTTGGGCGATCCCGCCCGGTCCCGGCGGCGCCGGGAGCGGGTCGCGACGCTTGCCGAGGACCGCGCCTACATGGACCAGGTGGTCGACGACCTGCTGCAGGCCCAGGACGACGATTCCCCGCTCTACCTGCTCAACCGGGAGAGCCTGCGGCAGGACCTGCTGCACGACGAGGCGCTGCCCGCCGAGGTGGGCGACCCGTTGGCAGGCCCGTTCGCCCACCTCGTGGTGGACGAGGCCCAGGAGTTGACCGACGCCGAGTGGCGGATGCTGCTCCGCCGCTGTCCTTCGCGCAGCCTGACCGTGGTGGGGGACCGCGCCCAGGCCCGGGCCGGGTTCCCCGGGACCTGGCGGGAGCGGTTGCGGCGGCTCGGGGTGGAGACCGTCCGCGAGGCGCTGCTCACGATCAACTACCGCACCCCCGAGGAGGTGATGGCGGTCGCCGAGCCGGTGATCCGCGAGGCGGTGCCGGACGCCAACGTGCCCACGTCGATCCGCCGCGGCGGCATCCCCGTCAGGTACGCCGACCGCGCCGACCTGGCCGGGATCGTCGAGGGCTGGCTGGCCGGCCACGACGGCCTGGCCTGCGTGATCGGTGCCCCGGGCTTCCCGTCCGCGGACCGGGTCAGATCGCTGTCACCCGACCAGGTGAAGGGGCTCGAGTTCGACCTGGTGGTGCTGGTGGACCCCGTCTCGTTCGGCGACGGCCACGCCGGTGCGGTCGACCGCTACGTGGCGATGACCCGCACCACCGCGGAACTGGTCATTCTGACGCCGGGTGGCCGCCGAGTCCGGTGACCAGCGCCTGCAGCCCGAACTCGAAGGCATCGCTGACGCTGCCGCCCAGCTGGAAGGCGCCGGACAGCTCCATCCGCAGGAAGCCGGACGCCCAGGCGGTCACCGTCCGGGCGGCGTCCAGGGCGTGCTCGGGTCCGGCGAGGGCGGCGGCCGCGCGCAGCACCGGCCCGGCGGCGGTGGCGAAGCCGGCGGGGTCCGGGGCGGCCTCGGGCGGCAGCGGCGTGAAGAGCAGCTCGAAGCCGTGCGGGTCGTTCAGTGCGAACTCCCGCAGCGTCACCGCCAGCGCCCGCAGGTCGAGCGCCGGGTCACCGGTGGACGCGGCCGCCTCCAGCCGCCGGGTCAGATCGGCGATCACGTCCTCGGTGACCAGCCGCAGCAGCGCGGACCGGCTCGGCACGTGCTTGTAGAGCGACGGGGCGCGCACCCCGACCGCCTCGGCCACCCGCTGCATGGTGAGCCCGGGAGCGCCGTCGCGGGTCAGCACGCTGCGTCCGGCCGCGACGATCTCCTCCAGCGAGGTCCGCGACGGAGTGGGCATCACACCTCCATGGCTATTGACATTAGCGATGATAGCTAACTACTGTAGCCATCGTACCCGATGTCAGGAGTTCCCGTGATCACCACCTCGAACCTCGCCCTCCGGTTCGTGCTCGAACTGGTGGGCCTCGCCGCGCTGGCCTATGCGGGCTTCCACGCCTTCGCCGGCCCGCTGAGCTGGCTGGCTGCCGTCGCCGCTCCAATGGCCATGGCCGTCGTGTGGGGGCTGTTGATCGCCCCCAACGCCACCAATCCGATCGCCTTGTGGCTTCGCGAGCTGCTCGGCTCTGCCCTCCTCCTGCTGGCCGCCGGGGCGCTGGCCCTGGCCGGCCGACCGGGGCTGGCAGCAGGCTTCGCCGCCCTGGTGGTCGTCAACACCGTGCTCCTGTTCGTGCTGCGGGACGAGACCGGGCTGGGGTGGGCGCGATGAGGCTCGCCGATGGACTGCACCGGGTCGGCAACGACATCGTGGCCTGCTACCTGGTCGCCGACGACAGCGGGATCACGCTGATCGACGCCGGGATCAGCGGCCAGTGGCCGGACCTGCTGGCCGAGTTGGCCGCCATGGGACGAACCGTGGCCGACCTTCGCGGGGTCGTGCTGACCCACGGCGACGAGGACCACATCGGCTTCGCCGAACGGCTCCGCAGCGAGCACGGCGTCCCCGTCTGGGTGCACGAGGCGGACGCCGGCCGCGCCCGCGGGGAGGGCAAGCCCGCCACCGGCTTCGGCCGCTTCAGGCTGGGTCCACTGCTCGGCTTCCTGTGGTACGCCGGACGGCGCGGCGGGCTGAAGACCACCTACCTCAGCCAGGTCGAGACCTTCACCGGCGGCGAGACGCTCGACCTGCCGGGCCGTCCCAGGATCATCGAGCTGCCCGGGCACTCGCCGGGGAGCGTGGCGGTCCACGTCCCGGCGGTGGACGCGGTCTTCGTCGGCGACGCGCTCACCACCCGCAATGTGCTCACCGGGGAGGCGGGTCCCGGCCCGGCTCCCTTCACCGACGCCCCGGCCCAGGCGGACGCGTCCTTGGCGGCCCTGGCGGACCTGGCTGCGCGCTGGGTGCTGCCCGGGCATGGGGCGCCCTGGGATCAAGGGGTGGCGGAGGCACTGCGCCGCTACCGGGTCGCCGTCCATCCCGCCTGAGGCACTGGGTCGACCGGACGGGCCTCAGCGGGCCCGTGCCGGAGCGCGTTTCAGTGGCGCGGTGGAGTCGCGCACGATCAGGGTGGTCGCCAGCTCCACCCGCTGGCCGGGCTCGCCCTCCTCGTGGTGGGCCAGCGCCAGCAGCGTCCGGACGGCCAGGCCACCCATCTCCTCCAGCGGCTGGTTGACCGTCGTCAGCGTGGGAGTGCACCAGGTGGCGGACTGCAGGTTGTCGAAGCCCACCACGCTCAGGTCCTCGGGAATGCCGATCCGGCGGCTGCGGGCGGCGGCGTAGACGCCGTGAGCCTGCAGGTCTGAGCCGGCGAAGATGGCGGTGGGCCGGTCGGGCAGGTCGAGCAGGGCGCCGCCGTGGCCGGTGCCGGAGTCCTCGTCCATCATCCCGAACCTGACCAGCCGGCCGTCGAACTCGATGCCAGCGCGGGCCAGCGCGGCGCGATACCCGTCGAGTCGCTCCTGGGAGTAGGGGAGCTCGGCCGGCCCGGTGATCAACCCGATCCGGCGGTGCCCGAGGTCGATCAGGTGCTGGGTGGCGTCCCGGGCGCCGGCGAAGTTGGTGGCGCTGATGCTCGGCACTCCTTCGGGGGCCGGCCCCATCGGGTCGAGCAGCACGAACGGGGCGCGCAGCCGGCGCAATTCGGCGCCCAGCCCGGGTCGCATCCGCGTCGCAACGATCACCAGCCCGTCGGAGCGGCGCTGCTTGAACCTTTCCAGCCAGTGCCGGTTTCCCAGGGTGCGGCTGTGGAGCGAGCCGACCACCAGGGCGACGCCTGCCCGGGAGGCCTCCACCTCGGCGCCGTAGAGCAGGCGGGCCGACCACAGGCCGTGGACATCGGCCAGGACGAGGTCGATCAGGCCGCTGCGCAGCCGCTGGCCCTCGCCGCGGCGCCGGTAGCCGGCCTTGTCCAGCAACGCGAGGATCTCGTCGCGGCGTTCGTTGCTCACCCCGACCCGGCCGTTGAGCACCTTGGAGACGGTGCTGACCGAGGTTCCCGCCTGCGCCGCGATCTCTGCGATCGTGGTGCGTGTCTGTTCCGGCACCGTCGTCCCCTTCGCCGTCTTGCCCGCGCAACCGACGAAACTTTTCCGGATTCGGGGCGGGGTGCTTGCGTTGAGTGCGGTGACCAGCATGCCACCGATCACGAATAGGTGGGAAGGATTTCCTCCGATTGTTTCGGGACCCCACAACGCATTCCGCAGTTGTCGCTCCCGCCTGAGGAGGCCCGGCCGAGCGATCCAGTCGCGGCTGGGGCGGCTGGCCACAACGATAATTTCGCACGACTGGTGAAAAATGTCGGAGGACCGGTGGCAGGACGCCGATGGCCGGGATTACCCTCATCCCAAGCGACACAGGTCGCGAAACTATCTTGTTGCCTCAGCGAGGAGTGCAAATGAAACCAGTCATCAGGAAGGCCGCCGTCCTCACCTTGGCGGCAGCGGTGAGCGTCGGCCTGGCCGCCTGCACCCCGGCCACGCCGGAAGCGTCGCCCACGACGGGCGGCGAGTCCTCGGCGCCGGCCGCCGAAGCCCGGGAGCTCACCTTCTGGCACAACGCCACGACCGGCGAGGGCAAGGCGCACTGGGAGAACCTGGTCGCCAAGTTCGAGGCCGACAACCCCGGCGTCACGGTCAACATGCAGGCCGTCCAGAACGAGGACTTCGACGGCAAGCTGCAGACCGCGCTCAACTCCCCCGACGCTCCTGACGTCTTCATGCAGCGCGGCGGCGGCAAGCTCCGCGACATGGTGGACGCGGGCCTGCTGATGGACGTCAGCGGCGCCGTCACCGACAAGCAGCGTTCCGAGCTGGGCGACGGCCCGTTCACCGCCATGACCTACCAGGACAAGATCTGGGCGATGCCGGACACCATCCAGCCCGGCGGCATCTGGTACAGCGCTGACCTGTTCGAGCAGGCCGGGATCACCGAGACCCCGACGACCATGCCCGAGTTCATGGATGTCGTGGCCAAGCTGAAGGCTGCCGGGATCACGCCGATCGCGCTCGGCGCCAAGGACGCCTGGCCGGCCGCGCACTGGTACTACTGGTTCGCGCTGCGCGAGTGCAGCCCGGAGACCATCGATGCCACCATCGAGGCCAAGCAGTTCACCGACCCGTGCTGGACCAAGGCCGGCCAGGACCTGGCTGACCTCGCCGGTGTCGATCCGTTCCAGGACGGCCTGCTGACTACCTCTGCCCAGCAGGGTGCCGGCAGCTCGGCCGGTCTGATCGCCAACCACAAGGCCGCGATGGAGCTCATGGGCGCCTGGAACGCGGGCGTCATCGGCTCGCTCACCCCGGACGAGAAGCCGCTGCCCGACCTCAGCTGGTTCCCCTTCCCCGAGGTTCCCGGTGGCCAGGGTGCTCCCGGCGCGGTGATGGGCGGCATGGGTGGCTACTCCTGCTCCGCCAACGCTCCGCAGGACCTGTGCTACGCCTTCCTGCAGATGATCGTCGAGCCCGAGTGGCAGATCAGCTACTACAAGGCCTTCCAGGTCCCGCCGCTGAACGCCGAGGCCAAGGGTGAGGTCACCGAGCCCTTCAACCTGGCGATCATGGACGCGCTGGGCAACGCCTCGTTCGTGTCCGACTGGCTCGACACCCGGCTGGGCCAGAACGTCGGCAACGCGCTCAACAAGGGCGTGGTCGACATGCTGGCCGGCAAGGGCGACGCCCAGTCCATCATCGACACGGTCAACTCGGCCGCTGAGAAGGAATGACGGCCGCCGCCCAAGCGGCGGCGCCCCGTAGGCAAGAGTCGGTCCCGCCAGTTCGCGCTCGTCGCGCGAACTGGCGGGAACGCGGGGAGATTGCCTTGCTCTCCGCACCCGCGGTCATCATGTTCCTCGGGTTCGTCATCTTCCCGGTCGTCACCGCTGTCTACTACGGGTTGTTCAAGTGGAAGGGCTACGGGCTCCCGACCGACTTCGTCTGGTTCGAGAACTACCGCATCATCTTCAGCGACACGGACTTCATCGCTGCTCTGCAGCACAACGCGTTCATCGTGGTCATGTCCCTGCTCATGCAGGGTCCGCTGGCCGTCCTGGTGGCGCTGCTGCTGAACAAGAAGATGCGGGGACGGTCGATCGTCCGGGTGCTCATCTTCGTTCCGTACGTGATCTCCGAGGTCATCGTCGGTGTCGGCTGGTCGCTCATGCTGCGCACCGGCGGTGCGCTGGACGCCACCCTTGAGGCCTGGGGCCTGGGCTGGCTGATCCGCGACTGGATGGCCGATCCCGAACTGGCGATCTGGACGCTGATGGTGATCATCACCTGGAAGTACCTCGGTTTCGCCGTGATCATCATGCTCGCCGGCTTGCAGGGCATCCCCGAGGAACTCTTCGAAGCCGCCGCCGTGGACGGCGCGACCTTCTGGCAGACGCAGTGGCGGATCACGCTGCCGCTGCTCGGCCCCACGATCCGGATCTGGGCCTTCTTGTCGATCATCGGCTCGTTGCAGCTGTTCGATCTGGTCTACATCATCTGGGGCCAGTACGTCTCGGCCACGGCCGGCACCTCCACGATGGCCACCTACATGGCGCTGAACGGACGGTTGTCGGGCAACTACGGCTTCGGCAACGCCGTGGCCGTGGTCATCTTCTTCATTTCCCTCGCCGTCGCGCTGCTGTACCAGCGATTCGTGCTGCGCCGCGACACCGAGGGCGCGCTGACGGGAGGTCGTTAGGCCATGGCAGCCAGATCCAAGAAGGGGTACGAGTGGGGCTCACCCATCATCTACCTCGTCGCCGTGGTCCTGATCGCGCTCTGCCTCGGCCCGGTGCTGTACATCATCATCGGCGCCTTCCGCACCAACGCTGAACTGACCACGGACCCGGCCGGCTGGCCGAGCACCTGGCAGGTCCAGAACTACGTCGACGTGCTGAGCGGCTCGATGTTCTGGCAGCAGGCCGGCAACTCCCTGTTCGTCGCCTGCATCACGACCGTCGGTGTCGTCGTGGTCGCCCTGATGGCCGCTTACGTGGTGGCGCGCTACAACTTCCGCGGACGCGGTGCGCTGTACGCCTTCTACGCCTCCGGCCTGATGTTCCCGATCACCGTCGCGATCACCCCGCTGTACCTGCTGATCCGCTCGCTCGGGCTGGTCAACACCCACGCCGGCGTGATCATCCCGCAGATCGCCTTCGGGTTGCCGATGACCATCGTCATCCTGGTCCCGTTCCTGCAGGCGATCCCCAAGGAGATCGAGGAGGCGGCAGCGATCGACGGTTGCGGCCGGCTGGCCTTCTTCTGGCGGATCGCGCTGCGGCTGTCGGTGCCCGGCCTGGTCACCACCGGGATCCTGGCCTTCATCGGGTCGTGGAACGGCTACCTGCTCCCGCTGTTCATCCTGAACGACGCGAGCCTGTACACCCTGCCCCTCGGCGTCCAGGCGTTCTCGTCGGAGCACTCGGTCGACACCGCGGCGGTGCTCGCCTTCACCTCGTTGTCGATGCTGCCCGCGCTGGCCTTCTTCAGCCTCTTCGAGCGGCGGATCGTCGGCGGCCTGACCGGCGCTGTGAAGGGGTGAGACCAGCATGGAATCAGGGTCGCTGAGAGTCGGTTCGCAGCCCGGCGTCGAGATCGACCGCCGGATCTTCGGCGGCTTCCTGGAGCATGTCGGCCGCGCCGTCTACGGCGGGATCTACGAGCCCGGTCACCCCACCGCGGGGCCGGACGGGATGCGCCGCGACGTGATCGAGGCGGTCAAGGAGCTCGGGGCGACCCTGGTCCGCTATCCCGGCGGGAACTTCGTCTCCGCCTACAACTGGGAGGACGGGGTCGGCCCGGTCGCCGAGCGGCCGGTCCGGCTCGATCCTGCCTGGCACAGCCTGGAGCCCAACGAGGTCGGCACGGCCGAGTTCATCGGCTGGGCGCGCACGGTCGGGGCGGAGCCGATGATGGCGGTCAACCTCGGCACCCGCGGCGTCGCCGACGCGATGCGGCTGCTCGAGTACTGCAACGCGTCGGTCGGCGCCCTGGCCGAGCTGCGGCGCAGCCACGGCCACGACGAGCCGTTCGGGGTCAGGTCCTGGTGCCTGGGCAACGAGATGGACGGTGAGTGGCAGCTCGGCCACCGCACCGCCGAGGACTACGGCAGGCTCGCCGAGCAGACCGCGCACGCCATGCGCTGCCTCGACGACTCGCTGGAACTGGTGGCGTGCGGCCCGTCCGGCCCCGACGTGCCGTGGTTCGAGGAGTGGATCCGGCAGGTCCTGCGGTTGAGCTACACCCGCGTCGACCAGCTCTCCTGCCACTGGTACGTGTCCGAGGACGACGTGGACCTCACCTCCTTCCTGGCCAGCGGGGCCGGGATGGACCGCTACATAGAGCGGGCGGTTGCGATCGCCGACGAGGTCGGCGCCGAGCTCGGCTCCGACAAGCGGATCGACCTCTCCTTCGATGAGTGGAACGTCTGGAACATGCGCCGCCACCAGCAGCGCGACACCATCAGCGGGATCGGGAACTGGCCGTTCGCGCCCCCGCTGCTGGAGGAGGAGTACACCCTGGTCGACGGCGTCGCCGCCGGCTCGCTGCTGATGTCGCTGATCGCTCACGCCGACCGCGTCAAGGTCGCGTGCATCGCGCAGCTCGTCAACGCGATCGCCCCGATCATGACGCTGCCCGGGGGGCCGGTGTGGCGGCAGACCACCTTCCACCCGTTCGCGCTCAGCTCGGTGCTGGCCGGCGGGGCGCTGCTCCCCGTCGAACTCGACGTCCCCAGTATCGACACCCAGGCGTACGGGACGGTGCCCGCCGTCCAGGCCGTGGCCGGGGTGAACCAGGGCCGGGCCTGCCTGTTGCTGGTCAACCGCTACCCCGACCGGTCGATCTCGTTGAAGATGGGCTTCGAGGGCCACGACGGCCCGCTCGAGGTTGTCAGCCTGGCCGGGGAGGATCTCCACCTGACCAACAACGCCGACCACCCCGACCGGGTCACGCCTTCGCAGCGCCAGGTCGCCGGTGGGGACGAGGTCGTCCTGCCGCCGGCCAGCTGGTCCCGCGTCCGTCCATTGCGTTAACCCAACCGCCAGCCTCGGAGAGGGAACACCAGATGACAACACTGCACGTCGCCACCACCGGGTCCGACCAGGCTCCCGGGACCGAGCAGGAACCGCTGCGGACGATCAACCGCGCCGCGGCCCTGGCCGTCCCCGGGGACACCGTCGTGGTCCACGCCGGCGAGTACCGCGAATGGGTCAAGCCGCGCCGCGGCGGCCGCAGCGACCGGGAACGGATCACCTACCAGGCAGCCGAGGGCGAGCACGTCGTCATCAAGGGCTCGGAGCGGATCACCGGGTGGACCCGCGAGGAGGGCACCGTCTGGCGGGTCGAGGTGCCGAACTCGCTGTTCGGCGACTTCAACCCGTACGCCGAGCAGCTGTTCGGCGACTGGCTCGCGCGGCCGCAGCCGTCCCAGCCGGCTCGGCACCTCGGCGAGGTCTACCTCAACGGCCGCAGCTTCTACGAGGCTGACGACCGGGCGGCCCTGCTCGACCCGCAGGTGCGCGAGGAGATCCTCGACGACTGGACGCAGCTACCGGTCGCGGTGAAGGACCCGGACCAGACCCGGTACGTGTGGTACGCCGAGGTCGGCGCCGACACGACAACGATCTGGGCCAACTTCCACGACGCCGATCCCAACACCGAGCTGGTCGAGATCAACGTCCGCCGGTCGGTGTTCTTCCCCACCGAGCACCACCTCGACTACATCACGGTGCGTGGTTTCGAGCTGGCGCAGGCCGCCTGCCCGTGGACGCCGCCGACCGCCGACCAGCCCGGCCTGATCGGGCCGAACTGGGCCAAGGGCTGGATCATCGAGGACAACGACATCCACGACGCCAAGTGCTCGGCGGTCTCGCTCGGCAAGGAGGCCTCGACCGGCCAGAACTACTCCGCCGAGCGGGGTGACAAGCCCGGCTACCAGTACCAGCTCGAGTCGGTCTTCAGCGCCCGCCAGATCGGCTGGGACGCCGAACACATCGGCGGGCACGTGGTGCGCCGCAACACCATCCACGACTGCGGCCAGAACGGGGTCGTCGGTCACCTGGGATGCGTGTTCTCGACCATCGCGGACAACCACATCTACAACATCGCGCTGAAGCGGGAGTTCTACGGCTACGAGATCGGCGGCATCAAGCTGCACGCCGCCGTCGACGTCGTGATCGAGGGCAACCGGATCCACGACTGCTCGCTGGGCACCTGGCTGGACTGGCAGGCCCAGGGCACCCGTTACACCCGCAACCTGAACTACGACAACAGCCGTGACCTGTTCGTCGAGGTCAGCCACGGACCGTACGTCGTCGACCACAACATCTTCGCCTCGCCGGTCTCCATCGAGAGCTTCAGCCAGGGCGGCGCCTATGTGAGCAACCTGGTCTGCGGGCTGATCCGGGTCGAACCGGTGATGGACCGGGCGACGCCGTACCACCGTCCGCACAGCACCCAGGTGGCCGGCTACGCGGTGATCCAGGGCGGCGACGACCGGTTCCGGCAGAACATCTTCCTCGGCTCCGAGCAACCGGGCTACCTGGAGAACCCGGCCGGGATCGCCACCACCGGCTTCGGGACGGCTGTGTACGGTGAGCGCCCGGCGAGCCTGGCGGAGTACCGCGACGAACTGCGGAACCGCCCGCCCGGCGACCACCACCGGTTCATCAGCGTCGAGCAGCCGGTGTTCTGCGCGCAGAACGTGTACGCCGCCGGGGCCGAGGCGTTCGCCGGCGAGGAGAACGCCATCCTGCTGGACGGTCCGGCCGTCGCCCGGGTGGTCCGCGACGGCGACGAGTTGGTGCTCGAGGCCGAACTGCCGGCCGGCTTCGAGGCGGCGTTCGCCAACCCGGTGCAGGCCGACGACCTGCCGGCGGTGCGGATCGCCGCGGCCAACTTCGAGGAGCGCGACGGCAGCCCGGTCGTCTTCGACCGCGACCTCGCCGGTGCGCCCAAGGACGCCGGGGCCACCTACCCGGCCGGACCGCTGGTCGGGCTGCGGCCCGGCAGCAACCGGATCCGGCTCGGCTGACCCTTCCACCCGGCCCGGGGGGGGGGGGGGGGGGGGGGCCCGGCGGGGGCGCGGGGCCGGGCCCGCCCCGGCCGTTGGGTTCTCAGACCGGTCGGGTGGCGCTGATGATCGCCGAGTGGATGCCCTCGGCGGTCTCGTGGGTGAAGGTCACCGAGGCCTGCTCGAAGCCGGCCGCGGCCAATTCAGCCAGGTACTCGCTGCGGCTGAGGGCGCCCGCCACGCAGCCCGCCCAGGAGCCCCGCTCGGCGCGCTCGGCCGGGGTGAGGTGGTCCTCGGCGACGACGTCGGAGATCCCGATCCGGCCGCCGGGGGCCAGCACCCGGAACATTTCGGCGATCACCTTCGGCTTGTCGACCGACAGATTGATCACGCAGTTCGAGATGACCACGTCGACCGAGCCGTCGGGCAGCGGCACGTCCTCGATCCGCCCCTTCAGGAACGCGACGTTGGTGGCCCCCGCCGCGACCCGGTTCTCCTCGGCCAGCGCCAGCATCTCGTCGGTCATGTCGACCCCGTAGACGAAGCCGGTCGGGCCGACCCGGGTGGCCGAGAGCAGGACGTCGATCCCACCCCCGGAGCCGAGGTCGAGGACGCGCTCGCCGGGCTTGAGCTCGGCGACCGCGGTCGGATTGCCGCAGCCGAGGCTGGCCGCGACCGCGGCGATCGGCAGCTCGGCGGTCTCCAGGGTGCTGTAGAGCCGCGAGCCGAAGCCCTCAGCCTCGGCGGCTCCGGTGGAGCAGCAGGTCGCGGCTGCTGCGTCTCGTTGCTGGAGTACCTGCAGGGCCGCCCGGCCCTGCTGCCGCGACTCCACGGCGGCCTGCGCGTAGCGCTCCCGGACCAACTCGACCGTCTCCTGCTCGGACATCGTCTCTCCTATCGATGATTCTCGATACGACATGCTGGCAGATCGATCGACGAACTTCAATGCGTGTGGCAGGATCAGTGGCATGATCCCGCTCGACCAGCCACCGGCAGCAGCCTGCTGCGCCCCGTTGACCGAGGGCGCGCTGGACGGTGCGGCGGCCGAAGCCACCGCCCGGGCGTTCAAGGCGCTCGGTGACCCGACCCGGGTCCGGCTGGTCTCCTTCATCGCCGCACAGCCGGGCCGGGAGGCCTGCGTCTGCGACCTGACCGACCCGGTCGGGCTCAGCCAGCCGACCGTCTCCCACCACCTGAGGATCCTTACCGAGGCCGGCCTGGTGGCCCGTGAGCAGCGGGGCAGGTGGGCCTACTACAGCCTCGTGCCCGGCGGCCTGGAGCGGCTCGCGGAGGCGCTCGTCCCGGGCGCCGGACTCGCCGCCGGCTAGCACTTCTGCTCCCCGCCGCTCGGGGTGTGAACCGTGCCAAGGCGGGGTATTCGAGGTGCGCGGGCGACCGTGCCCGCCTCTTGGTGACGGAGGCGTCGACCATGGTGGAGCCGAGGGCAATGACCGCCCGGCTCGCCGTGCTGCCCAGGCCATCCCGGGTCCGCACAACCCCTTCCGTGAGCGAGGTTGCCGCGGAGCGCCGGTCTACCCCCGTCCTGGCACTCAGTGAAGGAGTACTCCATGCGCAAGCTGAGCAAGGTGACGGCGGCGGCGGTTTCGGTGCTGGCCGCCTCGGCGCTGCTGGCCGCCTGCGGACGCACCGAGGGTCCCGCCAGCCCGGGCGGTGAGCAGACCAGCGGCGGCGGTGTTTCCGAGGGTCCGGCCACCGGCACCCTCACCGTCTGGGCGATGGGCGCCGAGGGCGAAGCGCTGCCCGACCTCGCCGAGAAGTTCAAGGCGGCCAACCCGGACGTGACGATCAACATCACCGCCGTCCCGTGGGCCGATGCGTACACCAAGTTCAAGGCGGCGATCGCGGCCGGACAGGCCCCCGACGTCGCCCAGGTCGGCACCACGTGGATGGGCGAGTTCGTCGGGATGGACGCCCTGGATCCGACCCCGTCCTCGATCGACGGCTCCCAGTTCTTCGAGGGTGCCTGGGGCACCACCGAGGTCGGTGGCACCAGCTATGCCGTGCCCTGGTACGTCGAGACCCGGCTGGTCTTCTACCGGACCGACCTGGCCAAGAAGGCAGGGGTCACCGAGGCGACCGACTGGGACGGCCTGAAGGCGATGGCCAAGGCGATGAAGGACAAGGCCGGTGCCGAGTGGGGGATCTCCCTGCAGCCGGGCCAGACCGGGTCCTGGCAGACCGTGGTGCCGTTCATGTGGTCCAACGGCGGCACCGTGGTGAACGCCGACGCCACCGAGTGGACCTGGAACTCCCCGGAGAACGCCGAGGCGCTGGCCTACTACCAGAGCTTCTTCACCGAGGGCCTGGCCAACCCGGCCCCGGCCCAGGGCACCACCGAGTCCGACTTCGTCAGCGGCAAGGTGCCGATGTTCATCTCCGGGCCGTGGATGATGGCGGCGGTGGAGAAGGCCGGCGGCGGTGACTCGTTCAAGGACAAGTACAACGTCATGCTGATGCCGAAGAAGGTCACCTCCACCTCGTTCGTCGGCGGCTCCAACCTGGCGGTCTTCAAGAACACCCAGAACCGCGACTCGGCCTGGAAGTTCGTCGAGTTCCTCAGCCAGCAGGACACCCAGATCGAGTGGTACAAGCTGACCACCGACCTGCCTGCGCTGAAGAGCGCGTGGGACGACTCCTCGCTGACCTCGGACGAGAAGCTGGCCACCTTCGGCGCCCAGCTGAACAGCGCCCTCGCTCCGCCGTCGGTCGCCACCTGGGAGCAGGTCGCCGCCAGCCTGGACGCGCAGGTCGAGCAGGTCACCCGGGCGGGCGAGGATCCGACCGCCGCTTTGGAGACCGTCCAGTCCGAGGCGACCTCGATCGGCTTCGGCGGCTGAGGTGACCGCGACCACGGCGACCGCTCCGGCACGTCCGGAGCGGGCGACCCCCCCACGGCGCCGGCGCACGGGCCGGAGCCGTGGGGAGGCCAGGGCGGGCATCCTGCTCTCGCTGCCGTTCCTGGTCCTGTTCGGGATCTTCACGGCCTGGCCGCTGGTGCAGTCGCTGTTCATGAGCTTCACCGACATGAAGATCCGCGACATGCAGACCCCGTTCGCGGTCAACCTGGTGGGGCTGGAGAACTACGCCAAGGCGATCGCCGACCCGGTCTTCCAGCAGGGCGCGCTCAACACCGCGATCTTCGTGGTGGCCGGGGTGCCCCTGACGATGGCCGCCGCCCTGGCCGCCGCAGTCGCCCTGGACAAGGGCATCACCAGGTTCCGCTCGGTGTTCCGGGTCGGCTTCTACACCCCGGTGGTGACCAGCATCGTGGCCGTCGCCGTGGTCTGGCGATTCCTGCTGCAGCCCGACACCGGCCTGGTGAACACCGTGCTGGGCTGGTTCGGGGTGGCCGGGCCCAACTGGCTGGGCGATACCCGGACGGCGCTGGCCTCGCTGATCGCGATGGTGGTGTGGCGCAACTTCGGGACCGGGATGATCATCTTCCTGGCCGGGCTGCAGGCCGTGCCCTGGTCGCTGCACGAGGCGGCGGCGCTGGACGGTGCCAACGCGTGGCAGCGCTTCCGCCATGTCACCCTGCCCGGGCTGCGTCCGACCCTGCTGTTCGTCCTGGTCACCACCACCATCGGTTACCTGCAGTTCTTCGAGGAGCCGTACGTGATGACCCAGGGCGGCCCGCTGAACTCCACCATCTCGGCCTCGATGGTGACCTACCGCCAGTTCGGGTTCGGCAACTACGGCGTCGCCGGGGCGATGGCCTACCTCACCTTCGTGGTGATCGTGCTGGTCTCCATCGTCCAGTTCCGGCTCGCCCGGGAGCGTGACTGACATGACCCGCACGAAGGGACAGACCTGGCTGTACGTGCTGCTGACCGTCCTGCTCGTGCTGGTCATCACACCGTTCGTGTGGATGGTGCTGGGCAGCTTCAAGACCCAGGGCGAGTTGCTGCGCGACCCACCGACCTGGCTGCCGGAACTGTGGACCGTCGACAACTACCAGCGGCTCTTCGAGCGGCTCACCTTCGGCACCTACTTCTTCAACTCGACCTTGGTCGCGACCGTGGTGACGATCGGCAACCTGCTGTTCAGTTCGATGCTCGGGTACGCCCTGGCCCACCTGCGCTACCCGGGCCGCGGGCTGATCTTCGGCGCCGTGCTGGGCACCTTGATGGTGCCGGGGCTGGTGCTGTTCATCCCGCAGTTCGTCCTGATCGTGAACCTCGGCCTGGCCAACACCCTGCCCGCGCTGATGCTGCCCTTCCTGGTGCAGCCGTTCGGCGTGTTCCTGATGCGGCAGTTCTTCCTCGGGCTGCCACGGGAGTTGCTCGAGGCCGGACGGATCGACGGCGTCGGCGAGATCGGGATCTTCTTCCGGGTCTTCCTGCCGCTGGCCGGACCGGCCTTCGCGACCCTGGGGATCCTCACCTTCCTGGGCTCGTGGAACAACTTCCTGTGGCCGCTGGTGGTGGCCCAGGAGAACAGCGTCTACACCCTGCCGGTCGCGCTGGCGCTGGTCTCCACCGGCCAGAACCAGGCCGACTACGGACTGCTGCTGGCCGGCGCGACCATCGTCGTCACCCCGATCCTGCTGGTCTTCCTGTTCTTCCAGCGCTGGATCATCGAGGGCATCGCGACCACCGGAATCAAGTGACCGCCCGCCGACCCCTGGCCGGCCCGACCCACCCCACCCCGGTGTCCCCAGGACGCCACCTCGACAAGGAGGTCCCCCGATGACCGAGTCCGCCCTCTCCCGCCGCAGCGTGCTGGTCGGTGGTGCCGCGCTGGCGGCGTCCGCCGCGCTGCCCCCGCTCACCGCCCGGGCCGCCCCGGCCCCGCCGGCCAGGAAGCCCTCCCTGCCGCGCGGGCAACGCAAGCTCGTCCTGGGCTGGGCCCGCGACACCTGGCGCTCGATGGTCGCGATGGCCGATCCCGACACCGGCCTGGTCGCCGACAACATCGAAGGCAACCTGCGCACCCCGGCCGACTACACCTCGCCGACCAACCTCGGCGGCTACCTGTGGAGCGCGCTGGTCGCCCGCGACCTGGGCATCATCGGACGCCGGGAGTGCTCGGCCCGGATCCGGCAGAGCCTGGCCACCCTGGCGGGCATGGAGCACCACACCGCCAGCGGGATGTACTTCAACTGGTACGACCCGCGCGACGGCTCGGTGATCTACGCCTGGCCCGAGAGCGGCGACCCCGTGGTGCCGTTCGTGTCCAGCATCGACGCGGCCTGGCTGGGTGCCGCGCTGCTCTGCGTCCGCAACGGCGACCGGGCGAACTCCGACCAGGCCGGCGAGATGTTCGACCGGATGCGGTTCGACGTCTTCGCCGATCCGACGTTCTCCCGTCCCTACCTCAACTACGGCGGCTTCTACCTGGTCGAGCCGACCCGGTTGACCAGCCCGCCGCCCACCATCGCCCGCGACCTGATCGGGGCGGACCCGGTGTGGTACACCCGCGACCACCACTACGACACGATCGTCTCCGAAACCCGGATCACCACCTACCTCGGCATTGCGAAGAACCAGGTGCCCGGCTCGGCCTACTACCAGGCCTGGCGCACCTTCCCGCCGGACTGGACCTGGCCGGAGATGCCGCCCCAGGGCACCTGGCGTACCTACCTGGGCGTGGAGGTCTACGAAGGCACCCACCGCTACGGCGGGCTCGACGTCGTCCCCGGCTGGGGCGGCAGCATGTTCGAGGAACTGATGCCCAACGTCTTCGTCCCGGAGGAGACCTGGGCGCCGAAGTCGTGGGGCCGCAACCACCCCCGCCACGTCGACGCCCAGCGGTTCCACGGCCTCAAGGACGCCCGGTACGGCTACTGGGGCTTCTCCCCGGCCTCCCACCCCGAGGGCGGCTACTCCGAGTGGGGCGTGGACGCGCTCGGCCTCAACCCGGAGGGCTACTTCTCCGACATCGAGCGCACCGACTACCACTGGGACAACCCGCCGACCAGCTACGGCGACGGCGTCGTCACCCCGCACGCCCTCTTCCTGGCGATGATGCACCGGCCCAAGCCGGCCCTGGACAACCTGCGCAAGCTGGACCGCAACTTCGACAGCTACGGCCGTGGCGGGTTCTACGACGCGATAGCGGTCCGCTCCGGCCAGGTCGCCCGCCGCTACCTGTCGCTCGACCAGGCGATGATCATGGGCGCCCTCGGCAACGTCCTGGGTGACGACATCCTGCGCCGCTACTTCACCAAGGGGGAGGTCACCCGGCGGGTCCGCCCGGTGATCGCCCCGGAGGTGTTCGGAGCCTGAGCGTGGAACCGACCCGGGCCGTGGCGGCGGACGGCACCCGCTACCGCGACCTGAACCGCAACGGCCGGCTCGACCCGTTCGAGGATCCGCGGCTGCCCGCCGACCGGCGGGCAGCCGACCTGCTCGGCCGGCTCAGCCTGCCGGAGAAGGTAGGCCTGCTCTTCCACACGGTGATCGAGGCCGTGGCCGACGGCAGCTTGTTGACCGGTCCCGGCCGGATCGCCAAGTCGGCCACCGCCGAGGTGGTGCTGGGCCGGTACCTCAACCACTTCAACGTCCACCAGCTCACCGATGCCACCGCCGCCGCCCGGTGGGCCAATGCCTTGCAGGCGCTGGCCGAGCAGACCCCGCACGGCATTCCGGTGACGATCTCGACCGACCCCCGCCACGGTGCCGCCACCAACGCCGGCGCCATGTGGCGCACCCCGTTCTTCTCGGGCTGGCCGTCGGGGTTGGGCTTCGCCGCGCTGGCCGACCCGGCGCTGGTGCGCACCTTCGGCGACGTGGTGCGCCGTGACTACCGCGCGGTCGGCATCCGGGCCGCGCTGAGTCCGACCGCCGACCTGGCGACCGAGCCGCGCTGGGCGCGTCAGCAGGAGACCTTCGGCAGCGACCCACTCCTGGTCTGCGACCTGGTCGGGGCCTACCTGCGTGGCCTGCAGGGCGGGGAACTGGGGCCGGAGTCGGTCGCTGCCACGACCAAGCACTTCCCCGGCGGCGGGCCGCAGGCCGACGGTGAGGATCCCCACTTCCCCTACGGCCGCGACCAGGTCTATCCGGGCGGACGGTTCGAGGACCACCTGGCCCCGTTCCGCGCGGCGATCGCCGCCGGCACCGCGGCGATCATGCCCTACTACGGCAGGCCGGTCGGCCTGGTCCGCGACGGGCAGCCGATCGAGGCGGTCGGCTTCGGCTACAACCGGCAGGTCCTCACCGGGCTGCTGCGCGAGGAGCTCGGCTACGACGGGGTGATCCTGTCCGACTGGGAGCTGGTGAGCGACAACCAGGTGGGAGACCAGGTGCTGCCTGCCCGGGCGTGGGGGGTGGAGCAGTTGGACCGGCCCGGACGGCTCGAGCGGCTGCTGGCCGCCGGGATCGACCAGTTCGGCGGCGAGGAGTGCACGGACCTGTTGCTGGACCTGGTCGCCTCGGGCCGGGTCCCGCAGCAGCGGGTGGACGCCTCCGCGCGGCGGCTGCTGCAGGTCAAGTTCAGCCTCGGGCTGTTCGACAACCCCTACGTGGACGAGGCGGCCGCCGCCGGCCTGGCCGGACGCCCGGAGGACGTCGCGCTGGGCCTGCAGACCCAGTCCCGCTCGACGGTGCTGCTGGCCGATGCGGGCGTGCTGCCGCTCGGGGACGGCCGGCGGCTCTACATCGAGGGGATCGACCCGGCCGCCCTGGCGGGGTTCGGCCGGGTGGTTGCCCGGCCCGAGGACGCCGACCTCGCCCTGGTCCGGCTGGCCGCCCCGTTCGAACCGCGCGACGACCTCTTCCTGGAGGCCTTCTTCCACCAGGGCAGCCTCGAGTTCCGGCCCGGGCTGGTGGCCCGGCTGGCCCGGGTGGCGGCATCCTGCCCGCTGGTGATCGACGTCGCGCTCGACCGCGCCGCCGTCCTCACCCCGCTGCTCGACCTGGCTGCCGCGCTCACGGTGACCTTCGGCGTCACCGACCAGGCCTGGCTGGACGCGATCACCGCCCGGGTCCCGCCGCAGGGTCGGCTGCCGATGGAACTGCCGCGCAGCATGGCGGCGGTGCGCGCCTCGCTGCCCGATGTGCCCGGCACCGCCGACCCGCTGTTCGCTCCCGGCTACGGGCTGGACCTCGTCCGGCGCCCCGACCCGGACCGCTGAAGGAGGACCGATGCCCGTCCCGTCCGTGGAGTTCACCAGCGCCGGGGCACTGGCCGGCCTGCTGGTCGACGACCTGAGCCTGCTGCAGTACCCGGCCGGCGAGTTGGAGGCAGGGCCCTGCCAGCTGTGGCTGCGGCTGAGGGAGGACGACCGGATCCTGCCCCACCCGCTGACCGGGCCGGCCAGCGGCTCCCGCTGCGGCGGAGACACGGTCGCCGGGCAGTTCGGTGAACTCGGCTACACCGCGTGGTTCGACGCCGTCGCGGACGGCTACGCCTGGCAGTGGGAGGTGACCAACCTGGGCGACCGGGCGGTCAGTCTTGACGTGGTGTTCACCCAGGATGTCGCGCTCACTCCGCTCGAGGAGGTTCGCCGCAACGAGTACTACGTCTCCCAGTACCTCGACCTGAGCCCGATCCAGACCCGGCACGGCACCGCGCTCGGCGTCCGTCAGAACATGCCCGGGTCCGGCAACCCCTGGCTCGGCCTGGCCAGCCTGACCGGAACCGCCGGCTGGGTGACCGACGCCCAGCAGGTGCTGGGCGCGACGGGCGGCCTGGACCTCGACCAGGACCTGCCCGGGCGGCGGTGGCAGCACGAGCACACCCTGGCCGGACTGCAGTCCCCGGCGGTGGTGCTGGGGCCGGGCGAGACCGCCCGCGGCGGCTTCGTCGGGGTGTTCGTCGCGCAGCACCTGGACCCCACCGGGCCGGAGGACGGCCGGTTGGTCGAGGAGTTCGTCGACCGCGGCGGGTGGCGGGAGCAGCCGCCGGAGGTGACCGGCGAGGTGGCGGTCGCCACGCTGTTCGCCCCGCTGGTCGAACTCGCGGCGCTCGACCCGGGTGAGGTCGAGGCCGCCCGGCTGGCCGGCGGAGAGCTGTGGCTGGTGGAGAACGGGCCGGACGGCGGCTTCTGGTCGGGCTTCGGCCCGGACGGGCACGTCGTCGCCGGCGCCAAGGAACGCGAGGTCCTGCGGCCGCACGGGCATGTCCTGCACCACGGCCCCTCGGCGTTGGCCGACGCCGACCACACCGCCGCCACGGTGTGGCTGGCCGGGGTGTTCTGCTCCCAGCTCACCCACGGACACGCCTGTGACGCGCCGGCAGTCTCGCTGCGGCGCAGCTATGCCGGGCTGTCCCAGGCCGGCGGGGTCCGGATCGCGGTGGGCGTCGAGGGTGGCTGGCAGCTGCTCGGCAGCCCCAGCCTGTGGCTGCAGCGCGACCGGGAGTGCGTCTGGCGCTACCTCGCCGACGAGCTGACCGTGCAGGTCACCAGTCGGATCGGGCACGGGGGTGTCCGGCTGGCGGTGGAGTGCTCCCCGGCCACCGACCTGCTGGTCGCCATCGGCGCCGGCTCCGACGGGGTGGAGCTGGACGAGGCCGGCTTCGGCGACGACGCCGCCCTGTTCGCCGACGGGGTCGGCCGGGGCCTGCCGTGGCGTTGCCTGGTAGTCCCGGAGGCCGAGGAGGTGGAGGTCCGGATCGGGGTGCCCGGGGCCGCCGACGGCCCCGATGCCGTCCACAACTGGGGCGTGCCCCGGCTGGTCTCGGAGGCGCCGGGGGTGGCGGAGTTGGCCGCCACATTGCCCTGGTTCGGCCACGACGCCGCCGTCCACTACCAGGTGCCGCGCGGGCTCGAGCAGTTCACCGGCGGGGGGTGGGGAACCCGGGACGTCTGCCAGGGCCCGGTCGGGCTGCTGCTGGCGACCGGGGAGCACGCCGCGCTGCGGGCCACCCTGCTGCAGGTGTTCGCCGGACAGGCCGATGACGGGGACTGGCCGCAGTGGTTCGAGTACCTGCCCGCCGCCGCCGCACCCGGCCACCGGCCCAGCCACGGCGACGTCGTGTACTGGCCGTTGCTGGCGCTGGGGGAGTACCTGCTGGCGACCGGCGACACCGCGCTGCTGGACGAGCCGGTGCGCTTCGTCGGCGAGGCCCGGTTCACCGACCCCGCGCCGGTGCGCGAGCACGTCCGGCGGGCGGTGGAACGCCTGGCGGCTCGGCGGACCGCCGATCCGCGGCTGCCCGCCTACGGCCACGGCGACTGGAACGACTCGCTGCAGCCGGCCCGACCCGAGCTGGCCGAACGGATGTGCTCGACCTGGACGTCGGTGCTGGAGGTCGAGGCCTTGCGCACCCTCGCTGCGGGTTTGGTCGCCACTGATACCACCCTCGCCGCCAAGCTCGCGGCGCTGGCCGACCAGACCTGGCAGGCGGTCGCGGAGGTGCTGCTGGTCGACGGGGAGCTGGCCGGGTACGGGGTGGTGGGCGCCGACGGGGTGGACCTGCTCGTGCACCCCCGTGACGAGCTGACCGGGCTGCGGCACGGCAGCTTGCCGGTGATCCACGCGATCGCCGCCGAACTCCTCGACCCGCAGCAGGCCCGCGAGCACGTCGCGGTGATCGACGAGCACCTCGCCGGCCCGCACGGGATCTACCTGTTCGACGCCCCGGTGCGCTATGACGGCGGCCGGCTGCACACCTTCCAGCGGGCCGAGGCGGCCACCTTCTGGGGCCGCGAGATCGGGCTGATGTACACCCACGCCCAGCTGCGCTGGATCGAGGCGCTCACCCACCTCGGGGAGGCCGACCGGGCCTGGGCCGAACTGCTCAAGGTGGTGCCGGCCGGGGTCCGCGACCGGATCCCGGGCGCGCTGCCGCGGCAGGCGTCGTGCTACTACTCCTCGGCCGACGCGGTTTTCACCGACCGGTACGACGCCCGGGAACGGGCCCGAGACCTGTACGACCCGGCAACCCCGTTCGAGGGTGGCTGGCGGGTCTACTCCTCCGGACCGGGGCTGGTCCTGCGGTTGGTGACCGAGCGGATGCTGGGCGTCCGGTTCCGGGCGGTCGGCGTCGAGCTGGACCCGGTGCTGCCGGTGGCGCTGGACGGGCTGGAGGCCGAGATCGCGGTGCCCGGCGGCGGCTGGGTGCGGCTGCGGTACGGCGTCACCGAGCCCGGCCACGGGCTGCGCCGGGTGCTGGTGGACGGCCGCTCGGTCGACGGCGAGCCGCTC
>JAEZHJ010000173.1 GCA_023436925.1 Actinomycetes bacterium | reverse complement strand
TGATCCTATGCTGTCGAGAAAAACCTCTAGCGAGCTATGCGCCGCCCGTACCCCAAACCGACTCAGGTGATCAGGTAGAGAATACCAAGGCGATCGAGCGAACCATGGTTAAGGAACTCGGCAAAATGCCCCCGTAACTTCGGGAGAAGGGGGGCCCGGATCGTGTACCCACTTGCTGGGGAAGCGTGAAGGGCCGCAGAGACCAGGCCCAAGCGACTGTTTACTAAAAACACAGGTCCGTGCTAAGTCGTAAGACGATGTATACGGACTGACTCCTGCCCGGTGCTGGAAGGTTAAGGGGACGTGTCAGCGCAAGCGAAGCACAGAACTTAAGCCCCAGTAAACGGCGGTGGTAACTATAACCATCCTAAGGTAGCGAAATTCCTTGTCGGGTAAGTTCCGACCTGCACGAATGGAGTAACGATTTGGGCGCTGTCTCCACCACGAACTCGGCGAAATTGCACTATGAGTAAAGATGCTCATTACGCGCAGCAGGACGGAAAGACCCCGGGACCTTTACTATAGTTTGGTATTGGTGATCGGTACAGCTTGTGTAGGATAGGTGGGAGACTTTGAAGCAGGGACGCCAGTTCTTGTGGAGTCATCGTTGAAATACCACTCTGGCTGTTCTGGTTATCTAACCTAGGTCCATTATCTGGATCAGGGACAGTGCCTGATGGGTAGTTTGACTGGGGCGGTCGCCTCCCAAAATGTAACGGAGGCGCCCAAAGGTTCCCTCAGCCTGGTTGGCAATCAGGTTTTGAGTGTAAGTGCACAAGGGAGCTTGACTGTGAGAGGGACACCTCAAGCAGGGACGAAAGTCGGGACTAGTGATCTGACGGTGGCACGTGGAAGCGCCGTCACTCAACGGATAAAAGGTACCCCGGGGATAACAGGCTGATCTTGCCCGAGCGTCCATAGCGACGGCATGGTTTGGCACCTCGATGTCGGCTCGTCGCATCCTGGGGCTGGAGTCGGTCCCAAGGGTTGGGCTGTTCGCCCATTAAAGCGGCACGCGAGCTGGGTTTAGAACGTCGTGAGACAGTTCGGTCCCTATCCGCTGCGCGCGTAGGAATCTTGAGAGAGGCTGTCCTTAGTACGAGAGGACCGGGACGGACAAACCTCTGGTGTGCCAGTTGTTCTGCCAAGAGCACGGCTGGTTGGCTACGTTTGGAAACGATAACCGCTGAAAGCATCTAAGCGGGAAGCGCGTCTCAAGATGAGGGTTCCCACAGAGTTAATCTGGTAAGGCCCCCGGAAGACCACCGGGTTGATAGGTCGGATGTGGAAGTGCAGCAATGCATGGAGCTGACCGATACTAATAGGCCGAGGGCTTGTTTCCTACAAAGGTGCTACGCGTCCACTGTGCGGTTCTCGAGTAACGGTCGGGTTCCTGGCTCAAGCCAGGGCCGGCACAACTCCATAGAGTTACGGTGATCATGGCGAAGGGGAAACGCCCGGCTCCATTCCGAACCCGGAAGCTAAGGCCTTCAGCGCCGATGGTACTGCAGGTGGGAACCTGTGGGAGAGTAGGACATCGCCGGACATTCAACACCCCCGTGGGGTCTTCGGACCCTACGGGGGTGTTTTTCTTTTTGCCCTGGTTCGTCGTGCGTGTTGCCCTGCTGACGCAGCGTCGCGGTTTCGGGGCCTATGGGACGGGTCGCGAGACAACAGCGGACGGTGCGCGTGTCGCAGTGCCGGCGTGACGAGGCATTGGTGGCCCGTTCAGCTGTGGTGGGGGCCGGTGTCGTTGCGTCAGGCGGACTGGCCGCTCGCTCTCAGGCGGTGGGGCTGGTGCCCGCGGTGGCCGCGAGGCGGCCGACCAGCCGCCTGAACGGCGTGTGGGGTCCGGTGCCGGGGGCGGACGTCAGCGTGGGGTGGACTCGCGAGGCTCACGTACGACGGCGAGGGCGGGACGCAGCGCTGCGCGCTCACGGGTGGTGCGAGTGAGCTCGTTCGGCACGCCGGTGATGGCGGCGATGATGTCCTCGTAGCTCACGTCGTCCATCAGGGCATCTCCGGCAATCCGGCCGTGGCGCATCACCACGATGCGGTCGGCAACCGCCCGGACGTCGGTGAGGGTGTGCGAGATGAACATCACGCCGTAGCCCATATCGCGCAGATGCTCGATGAGGTTGAGCACCTCGGCGGTCTGCGTCACCGACAGGGAGCTGGTGGGTTCGTCCATCACGACGACCCGGGGCGAGCCGAGGAGCGAGCGCGCGATCGCCGTCGTCTGGCGCTGGCCGGCAGACAGGTGCGCCACGAGGGTGCGCACCGGTGGCAGCCTGGCGCCGAGGTTGGCCAGGATCCCGCGCGCGATCTCGTCCATCTCGTCCTCCGCCAGCACCATGGAACTCGCGAGTTCGCGGCCGAGGAAGAGGTTCTGCACGATGCTCAGGTTGTCGCAGAGCGCAAGCTCCTGGAAGACGGTGGCGATTCCCAGCTCGTGTGCGGTGGACGGGTTGGGAATCGTGATGGGGGAGCCGTCCCAGAAGATCTCGCCGGCGTCGGGTTGGTAGACCCCTGCGATGGTCTTGGCCAGGACCGACTTGCCAGCGGCGTTGTCGCCGACCACGGCGACGACTTCCCGGGCGTTGATATCGAAGTCGACCTGATCGAGTGCCTGGATGGAGCCGAAGCGCTTGCTGACAGCACGCAGCGCGAGCACGGGAGCGGTGGCCGAGGTCGGCGTGGTCCGCTGGGAGTCCTGCGGTCCCAGTGGCGGCATCGCGCTGCTCCTGAGGGCGGTCATGCGGTGGCCTGACTCGCGCCGGCGGGCTGGAAGATGCGGTCCACGGCGAACGCAGCGGCACCGAGCGCGGCGGCGTCGGAGCCCAGGGCGGATAGCTCCACGCGTCGCGGGGTGAGCGGGTTGTGGAGGCTGTGGCGCTCGATGGCCGCCTCCATCGGTGCGGTGAGAATGCCCCCGGCGCCCGCGAGCTCGCCGCCGATCACCGTCACCTCGGGGCTGAGCACATTGCACAGCGCCGCCACCGCGAAGCCGATGTAGGACGCCGCGTCAGCAATCACCCTGGTCGCGCCGATGTCGCCCTGGCGGGCCATGGCGATCACGTCGCGCAGCGTGACAGTGCCGACAGCATTGCGCAGTGAGGCGGCGATGGTGGCCGAGTTGACCATCACCTCGAGGCAGCCGCGGTTGCCGCAGCGGCACAGGTGCGGCTGATCGGCCACCCTGATGTGGCCGATTTCGCCGGCGAGCCCGGCCTGACCGCGCAGGATCTCGCCGTGGCTGAGGATGCCGGCTCCGATGCCGTGTCCCACGCTGATGAAGACTGCCGAGGAGGCGCCGCGGGCGACCCCGAACCGGGATTCGGCCAGCATCGCCAGGTTGGCGTCATTGTCGACCACCACCGGCTTGCCGAGTCGCCGGGAGAGGGAGTCGGCGATCCGAACCTCGTCCCAGCCACGCAGCAGCCCGGGCACCGACAGCATGTCGGTCTCGGGGTCGTAGGGCGCGCAGATACCGAGGCCGGCTCCCTGGAACTCCGAGCGGGTGGCACCCACGTCGGCCAGCAGGTCGGCGATCAGCGCGGCGACCTGATCCATCCCGGTATCGGCTCGGTGGTCGGCGGGCAGCGGCATGCGCTGTTCGGCTACGACGCTGCCGTCCGGGTCGCACAGCAACAGCCGCAGGGCGCGCGAGGAGAAGTGGATCCCCGCAACCAGCCCGAGGCCGCGGGAGAGCGCGACCTGGGTGGCGCGCCGGCCGGAGCGGGTGACCTGCTCAGTGGTGAGGACGCCCGCCGCCACGAGCTCATTGACGATGATCGAGACGGTGGCAGGCGACAGTCCGGTGGCGTCGGCGACCTCCACCTGGGTCATCGCACCCATCTGCTTGATCGTGTCGACGATCCGCGCCCGGTTCGCTTCACGAAGTGAACTCGGCGACCCCGGCGGCACCCGGCTGACTGCCATGCGAGGCAGTCTACCGGTCGGTGGCTGCAAGGCGGCGGGGGCGGTCACGCCAGAAGCGCTGAGTTAGGGAGATCAAGTAACAATTCGATCACGACCGTGGTTGAGTTCGAGACATAAACCCAAGGGGCACTAACGTTGGCGCTGCCAATCCGCACAGCGGCGGCTGGCTATCACTCGACTGTGGCACTCCAGAGCTGGAGCCCGCAGTGGACACCAACAGAAGGGACACCCCATGGCTATCCGCAGAACCGCTGCGCTGATCGCCGGGCTCGCTGTGGTTTTCGGCGCATTCGCCGGATGCTCGGCTGAGCGCACGCCGGCTTCGCCCGGCGCGTCCGGCCCCGCCAGCAGCGGCGACACGCTCATCGGTATCACCATGCCGACTGTGAGCCTCGAACGCTGGAACAACGACGGTGCTGGCTTGAAGGAGCAGCTCGAGAAGATGGGCTACAAGGCCCAGCTCGACTACGCCGACAACAAGAACGAACTCCAGATCCAGCAGCTCGAGAACCAGATCAACGCCGGCGCCAAGGTGCTCGTGATCGCCTCCATCGATGGCAAGACGCTGGGCCCGACCCTGCAGAAGGCCGCCGACAAGGGCATCAAGGTCATCGCCTACGACCGCCTGATCCTGGGCACCCCGAACGTCGACTACTACGCCACCTTCGACAACTACAAGGTCGGCGAGCTGCAGGGCAACTTCATCAAGGACACCCTGAAGCTCGACTCAGCGGCCGGGCCCTTCAATTTCGAGCCCTTCGCCGGCTCGCCCGACGACAACAACGCCTCGCTGTTCTTCCAGGGCGCCTGGGACGTGCTCAAGCCGTTCGTCGACTCCGGCAAGCTCGTGATCAACTCCGAGACCGGCAAGAAGGCCGCCGGCAACTGGCAGGACATCGGCATCCTGGAGTGGAAGTCCGCCACCGCGCAGAGCGAGATGGAGAACCGGCTCAACTCGTTCTACACCGACAAGAAGGTCAACGTCGTGCTGTCGCCGAACGACTCCCTGGCTCTGGGTATCGCCCAGGCGCTGGAGACCGCCGGCTACGCCGTCGGACCCGACTACCCGGTGCTGACCGGTCAGGATGGCGACGTCGCCAACGTGAAGAACATCCTTGCCGGCAAGCAGTCGATGACGGTCTGGAAGGACACCCGTGAGCTGGCCAAGCGGGTCGCGACCATGGTCGACCAGGTCGTCCAGGGCAAGGAGGTCGAGGTCAACGACACGAAGTCCTACGACAACGGCGAGAAGGTCGTCCCGTCGTACCTGCTCGACCCCGAGGTCGTGGTGAAGGACGACGTGCAGACGAAGCTGGTCGACTCCGGCTTCATCAAGGCCGACCAGCTCAAGTGACCTGCTGACACCTGACCCATCTACTGGTCGGGGGGGGGGGGGGGGGGGGGGCGGGGGGGCCGCGCCCGCGCGGCGC
>JAEZHJ010000171.1 GCA_023436925.1 Actinomycetes bacterium | reverse complement strand
GTGTGGGACAGGGCGGTTGAGCGACGCGGTGAGGGAGTCTTCCGGTCGCCTGGCGGTGGTGACGCCATGGTGTGTGCCCGTGTGCGGGAGAACCGTCCCTGTGTGCGGGAGAACCGTCCCCGTGTGCCGCAGGACGTCAGGCGGGCGGGACGGGCCCGGACAGCGAAATCGGCGGCAGTCGCGGGGACTGCCGCCGATCTCGGCTCGCCAGGGGGTGGGTTCGGGGTTGGCCTTATCGAGGGGGTGGGTGACTCAGGTCAGCTGAGGTGTGCGAGCCCTACTTCGCCAGAGGCCAGTCGCCCTGGCCACCGTTCGGGGTGACGACGATCGACCCGCCGATGGGCTTCACAGGTGCGGCGTCCGCCTGCCCGATGGCACTGATGGCGATGGCGCCGGCGACGACGGCCGCTGCGATGAACTTGCGAACGGTAGCCATAGTGATGTTCCCCTTTGCTGGATGAAGGCTCTCCTCGTTGACCGAACGTACTGGACACTTGACTGCGGTGTCAAGATTTGACAGGGTTCGGTAATCACCCCAGGAGGAGGTCGTTGTGTCAGGCTCGACGCGGGCATTGGAGTTCGGCCACCTACTGAAAGAAAGCCGCCGTCGGCGCAAGATGTCCCAGGTCGAACTGGGCGGCGGCCGGTACTCCGGCAGCTACATCTCGCACCTGGAGAGTGGGCGGCGCACCCCCACCCCCGAGGTCATCGAGTTCCTGTCTCGCCGGCTGGGTGTCTCGCCCCTGGAATGGGGCATCCGCGAACACCACGACAAGGCCGCCACCCTCGCCGCCGAGCAGCAGCGGACCAGCCCCGAAGCGGTCGAGAACCTGCTGATCGCCGAGCGCGCCTGGTACGAGCGGGACTGGTCGGCCGCCGAGCAGCACGCCCGTCGGGCCGCCGCCGGCGCGAAGGCGACCGGCGACGCCATCCGGCACTGGGAGTCGATGTACGTCCTGTGCCAGGCGCGCTTCGCGCAGGCCGAGTTCGCCACCGCCGCCGGCATCGCCCAGGAGTTGATCGAGCACGAGACCGCCCGACGCTACCCGGTCGCCCGCGCGCAGTCGTTGAGCCTGGCCTCGATCGCCTGCCGTGCCAGCGACCAGCTCGGGCTGGCGATCGCCCACGGCGCGGCAGCTGTCGAAGCGGCCTCCGGGGCACCCCCCATCATCCTCGCCGAAGCACTGATGGCCGTTGTCAGCGCCCTGTCCGAGGCTGGACACCCGCCCGCGGAGATGGCGCCGTACCTTGAGCGCCTCGACGAGTTGGCGCCGCGGCTGGCTTCCGACCACTCCCGTGGGATGGTCGCCTGGACGATCGGCACCGCCGCCTTCAAGAACGGCGACGTCGACCTCGGCCTGGCCAAGCACGACGAGGCCAAGCAACTCCTCAGTCCGCAGCGCGACCTGCGGATGTGGCTGCGGTTCCACCGCAGTGCCGCCAACTGTCGCCTGGACGCCGGCATCACCGACGGTGTCGCCGAGATGCTGCGGATGAGCGCCACAGGCCTGGAGATCATGGGCAATGCCGCCGACGTCGTCGAGCTGCGGCAGGCCCGGGCCCGGCTGGCCCTCATCGAGGACCGGGTCGACGAGGCCATCGGGATCATCGAGAGCGTCATCAAGGACCCGGTGCTGGAGAACCCGATGTACGGTCGGGGCACCTCGGAGTTCATCCTCGCCGAGGCCCTGGTGCGCGCCGGTCATGCGGAGCGTGCGGCGGAGCACTTCGCCGCCGCTGCCCGCATCTTCGAGAACGAGGGACGGCTCAAGCAGTCCGTCGACGCCTGGCAGAAGGCGACCGAGTCAGGAATCGGCGAGAAAAACTTGACATCGGCTTGACACCGGTTGTCAAAGATGGTGGGATTAACTCATCGGCGCCCCCCCACAACGCGTCGGATGAGTACACACCTCAGATCGGCGCTTGCAGCTGGCCACCCCTCCCGTGCCGGCCGCAAGCGCCGATCACTCATGTACGGCACCCTCTCCCGCGTGCGTCCACCCCGGTGACTACGGGTTCGGCTGCCCGCCGGAACCGACCGGCAACGCCCAGGCGGAGCCCCTTGCGGTCTGACGAGCAGGCGTCCCGAATTCACCGACCCAGGCCCGACGCCGAGGTCTCCCGGTGGGCGCCGATCGACGGCGGGAGTGCCGGAACCCGCTAGCATGACCTGCGGTGGAGATCAGGGCCGGCGGAACGGTTCGCCGGTCTCGGTGACTACGTGAACCGGGCGGACGGCCCCTCTGGTCCGGTGGCCGATAGCACCGTTTGCCTCTTTGGCTCAAGTCGGGTAGGCTATCGCTTTGCCCATGCCATCGACGGACCCGTGAATTTTGACGCGGGCCGTTCTGCGTGCAACGAACCGGCATCGCCGGGTTTTTGGAAGGACTCCACCTTGGCCGTCTCGCGCACTGCGTCGAAGAACACCAATGTCGTCTCACCCAGCGGTCGGATCTCCTTCGCGAAGATCCACGAGCCGCTTGAGGTTCCCAATCTGCTTGATCTCCAGGTCGAGTCCTTCGACTGGCTGGTCGGCAACGAAGCCTGGCGGGCCCGCGTAGCCGCCGCCCAGGCAGAGGGTCGCACCGACATCAACACCAAGTCGGGGCTGGAGGAGATCTTCGAGGAGATCTCCCCGATCGAGGACCTCTCGCAGACGATGTCGCTGTCCTTCCGCGACAACCGGTTCGAGGAGCCCAAGCACTCGGTCGAGGAGTGCAAGGACCGCGACGTCACCTACGCCGCCCCGCTGTTCGTGACCGCCGAGTTCATGAACAACGACACCGGCGAGATCAAGAGCCAGACGGTCTTCATGGGTGACTTCCCCCTGATGACCGAGAAGGGCACCTTCATCATCAACGGCACCGAGCGCGTCGTCGTGTCGCAGCTCGTCCGTTCGCCGGGCGTCTACTTCGAGCAGACCGCCGACAAGACCTCGGACCGGGACATCTTCACCTGCAAGATCATCCCGAGCCGGGGTGCCTGGCTCGAGTTCGAGATCGACAAGCGCGACATGGTCGGCGTCCGCGTGGACCGCAAGCGCAAGCAGAACGTGACCGTGCTGCTGAAGGCCCTGGGCTGGACGAACGAGCAGATCCTGGCCGAGTTCGGCGAGTACGAGTCGATGCGGCTCACCCTGGAGAAGGATCACACCGCCAACACCGACGAGGCGCTGCTCGACATCTACCGCAAGCTGCGCCCGGGGGAGCCGCCGACCCGTGAGGCCGCCCACCAGATGCTGGAGAACTACTACTTCAACCCGAAGCGGTACGACCTGGCCAAGGTGGGTCGCTACAAGATCAACAAGAAGCTCGGCACCGGCCTGCCGTTCGACACCCAGGTGCTCACGCTGGACGACATCGTGGCGGCGATCCGCTACGTCGTGGCGCTGCACGAGGGGCGCACCGAGCTCGGCGACCTGGTCGTCGAGACCGATGACATCGACCACTTCGGCAACCGCCGGCTGCGCACCGTCGGCGAGCTGATCCAGAACCAGCTGCGGATCGGCCTCGGCCGGCTCGAGCGCACCGTCCGCGACCGGATGACCACCCAGGACATCGAGGCGATCACGCCCCAGACCCTGATCAACATCCGTCCGGTGTCGGCGGCGCTGAAGGAGTTCTTCGGGACCTCCCAGCTCTCGCAGTTCATGGACCAGACCAACCCGGTCTCCGGCCTGACCCACAAGCGCCGGCTCTCCGCGCTCGGCCCCGGCGGCCTCTCGCGGGACCGCGCCGGCATGGAGGTCCGTGACGTCCACCCGTCGCACTACGGCCGGATGTGCCCCATCGAGACCCCTGAAGGCCCCAACATCGGCCTGATCGGCTCGCTGGCCTCCTTCGCCCGGGTGAACGCCTTCGGCTTCATCGAGACCCCGTACCGCAAGGTCGTCGACGGCAAGGTGACCGACCAGATCGACTACCTGACCGCCGACGAGGAAGACCGCTACGTGGTCGCGCAGGCGAACGCCAAGCTCGGCCCCGACGGCGCCTTCATCGAGGACCGGGTGCTGGTCCGGATCAAGCACGGTGACGCCGACGAGGTGCCGCCGTCCGAGGTGCAGTACATGGACGTCTCGCCGCGCCAGATGGTGTCGGTCGCGACCGCCCTGATCCCGTTCCTCGAGCACGACGACGCGTCGCGGGCCCTGATGGGTGCGAACATGCAGCGCCAGGCGGTGCCGCTGATCCGCAACGAGTCGCCGTTCGTCGGCACCGGCATGGAGTACCGCGGCGCGGTCGACGCCGGGGACGTCACGGTCGCGAACAAGGCCGGCGTGGTCACCTCGGTGAGCGCCGACCTGATCGAGGTCGCCAACGACGACGCCACCTACAGCACCTACCGGCTGGCGAAGTTCCGCCGCTCCAACCAGGCCACCTGCATCAACCAGCGTCCGCTGGTCTCCGAGGGTGACCGGGTCGAGGTCGGCACGCCGATGGCCGACGGTGCCTGCACCGACCACGGCGAGATGGCCCTGGGCCGCAACCTGCTGGTCGCGTTCATGCCGTGGGAGGGCCACAACTACGAGGACGCGATCATCCTCAGCCAGCGACTCGTGCAGGACGACGTCCTGACCTCGATCCACATCGAGGAGCACGAGATCGATGCCCGCGACACCAAGCTGGGCGCCGAGGAGATCACCCGCGACATCCCGAACATCGGTGAGGACATGCTCGCCGACCTGGACGAGCGGGGCATCATCCGGATCGGTGCCGAGGTCGGCACCGGCGACATCCTGGTCGGCAAGGTCACCCCGAAGGGCGAGACCGAGCTGACCCCGGAGGAGCGGCTGCTGCGCGCGATCTTCGGCGAGAAGGCCCGCGAGGTCCGCGACACCTCGATGAAGGTGCCGCACGGCGAGACCGGCACGGTGATCGGCGTCCGGGTCTTCGACCGCGAGGAGGGCGACGAGCTGCCTCCGGGGGTGAACCAGCTGGTGCGCGTCTACGTCGCGCAGAAGCGGAAGATCTCCGACGGCGACAAGCTCGCCGGCCGGCACGGCAACAAGGGCGTCATCTCCAAGATCCTGCCCGTCGAGGACATGCCGTTCATGGAGGACGGCACCCCTGTCGACATCGTGCTGAACCCGCTGGGCGTGCCTTCCCGGATGAACATCGGCCAGGTGCTGGAGACCCACCTCGGCTGGGTCGCCAAGACCGGCTGGGACATCAACGAGGTCGACGAGCCCTGGGCGAACCGCCTCAAGGAGGTCGGCCTGGGCCGCGTGCCGGGCGACTCCCGCCTGGCGACGCCGGTCTTCGACGGCGCCAACGAGGAGGAGATCTCGGGCCTGCTCGAGCACGGCCTGCCGCAGCGCGACGGCCTCAAGCTGGTGGATGCCGGCGGCAAAGCCCAGCTCTTCGACGGCCGCTCCGGCGAGCCGTACCCGGAGCGGGTCGGTGTCGGCTACATCTACATGCTGAAGCTGCACCACCTGGTGGACGACAAGATCCACGCCCGTTCGACCGGCCCGTACTCGATGATCACGCAGCAGCCGCTGGGCGGTAAGGCCCAGTTCGGTGGCCAGCGGTTCGGCGAGATGGAGGTGTGGGCCCTGGAGGCCTACGGCGCCGCCTGGGCCCTGCAGGAGCTGCTCACCATCAAGTCCGACGACGTCCCGGGCCGCGTGAAGGTCTACGAGGCGATCGTCAAGGGCGAGAACATTCCCGAGCCGGGCATCCCTGAGTCCTTCAAGGTGCTGGTCAAGGAGATGAAGTCCCTGTGCCTGAATGTCGAGGTCTTGTCCTCGGACGGCACCGTGGTCGAACTGCGTGACTCGGAGGACGACTTCCGGGCGAGCGAGGAGTTCGGGATCGACCTGTCCCGACGCCCCGGCGCTGATTCCTTCCAGTCCATCGACGAAGTCTGAGCCGGCGGCTCGGAGAGAAAGGGCACACAAACGTGCTGGACGTGAACTTCTACGACGAGTTGCGCATTGGGCTGGCGACCGCGGACCAGATCCGCGAGTGGTCGCACGGCGAGGTGAAGAAGCCGGAGACCATCAACTACCGGACCCTCAAGCCCGAGCGCGACGGCCTGTTCTGCGAGAAGATCTTCGGCCCGACCCGGGACTGGGAGTGCTACTGCGGCAAGTACAAGCGGGTGCGCTTCAAGGGCATCATCTGCGAGCGCTGTGGCGTCGAGGTGACCCGCTCCAACGTCCGCCGCGAGCGGATGGGTCACATCGAGCTGGCCGCCCCGGTCACCCACATCTGGTACTTCAAGGGAGTGCCGAGCCGGCTGGGCTACCTGCTCGACGTCGCGCCGAAGGACCTGGAGAAGGTCATCTACTTCGCCGCGTACATGATCACCGCGGTCGACGAGGAGGCGCGCCACCGCGACCTGCCGTCGCTGGAGGCCAAGGTCGAGGTCGAGCGCAAGCAGCTCGAGCAGCGTCGTGACAACGACGTGGAGACCCGCCTGCAGAAGCTCGAGGAGGACCTCAAGCAGCTGGAGGAAGAGGGCGCCAAGGCCGACATCAAGAAGCGGGTCCGCGAGTCCGGGGAGCGCGAGGTCAAGCAGGTGCGCGACCGCGCGCAGCGCGAACTCGACCGGCTGGACGCGGTGTGGAACCGGTTCAAGACCCTCAAGGTGCAAGACCTTGAAGGCGACGAGATCCTCTACCGCGAGATGAAGAGCCGCTTCGGCAAGTACTTCGAGGGCTACATGGGAGCCGAGGCGATCAAGAAGCGCCTGGCGACCTTCGACCTCCAGGCCGAGGCCGACAACCTGCGCGAGATCATCCAGACCGGCAAGGGGCAGCGCAAGACCCGCGCCCTGAAGCGGCTCAAGGTGGTGGCGGCCTTCCTCAACACCACCAACAGCCCGCTGGGCATGGTGCTGGACGCCGTCCCGGTCATCCCGCCGGACCTGCGGCCGATGGTGCAGCTGGACGGTGGCCGCTTCGCGACCTCCGACCTCAACGACCTGTACCGCCGGGTGATCAACCGGAACAACCGCCTCAAGCGGCTGCTCGACCTGGGCGCGCCCGAGATCATCGTGAACAACGAGAAGCGGATGCTGCAGGAGGCCGTCGACTCGCTGTTCGATAACGGCCGCCGCGGCCGTCCGGTCACCGGGCCGGGCAACCGTCCGCTGAAGTCGATCTCGGACATGCTCAAGGGCAAGCAGGGCCGGTTCCGCCAGAACCTGCTGGGCAAGCGCGTCGACTACTCCGGCCGTTCGGTCATCGTGGTCGGCCCGCAGCTGAAGCTGCACCAGTGCGGCCTGCCCAAGGCGATGGCGCTGGAGCTGTTCAAGCCGTTCGTCATGAAGCGGCTGGACGACCTCAACCTCGCCCAGAACATCAAGTCCGCCAAGCGGATGGTGGAGCGGCAGCGTCCGGTGGTGTGGGACGTCCTCGAAGAGGTCATCTCCGAGCACCCGGTGCTGCTCAACCGTGCGCCCACGCTGCACCGCCTCGGCATCCAGGCCTTCGAGCCGCAGCTGATCGAGGGCAAGGCGATCCAGATCCACCCGCTGGTCTGCACCGCCTTCAACGCCGACTTCGACGGTGACCAGATGGCAGTCCACCTGCCGCTGAGCGCCGAGGCGCAGGCCGAGGCCCGGATCCTGATGCTGTCGACGAACAACATCCTCAAGCCCGCCGACGGGCGTCCGGTGACCATGCCCACCCAGGACATGGTGATCGGGCACTACTTCCTCACCCTCGCGCAGGAGAACCTGCCGGGCGAGGGACGGGCGTTCTCCTCGGTCGCCGAGGCCGTCATGGCATTCGACCGCGGCGAGCTGGGGATCGGTGCTCCCTGCCGGATCCGGTTCCAGGGCATCGTCCCGCCGTCGGGTCAGGAGCTGCGTGCCGACGGGTCGATCCTGCTCGACACGACGCTGGGCCGGGCGCTGTTCAACGAGGCGCTGCCGGAGGACTACCCGTACGTCAACGTCGAGGTGGGCAAGAAGAAGCTCGGCCAGATCGTCAACGACCTCGCCGAGCAGTACCCGAAGGTGCAGGTCGCCACGACGCTGGACAAGCTGAAGGAC
This sequence comes from Actinomycetes bacterium, assembly GCA_023436925.1. Classification (GTDB taxonomy): domain Bacteria; phylum Actinomycetota; class Actinomycetes; order Propionibacteriales; family Propionibacteriaceae; genus Propionicimonas. Next base: position 2,038 of record JAEZHJ010000171.1, on the reverse strand, counting down.
CTCGGCTTCCGCTGGGCCACCCGCTCCGGTGTCACCGTGTCGATCTCGGACGTCCAGACCCCGGCCTCCAAGCCGGAGATCCTGGCGACCTACGAGGCCCGGGCGAACAAGATCACCAAGCAGTACGAGCGCGGCAAGGTGACGGAGGAGGAGCGGCACCAGGAGCTGGTGCAGCTGTGGACCGACGCCACCGCCGAGCTGACCGCTGCGATGGAGGCGAACTTCACGAAGAACAACCCGATCTTCATGATGGTTCACTCCGGCGCCCGAGGGAACATGACCCAGATGCGCCAGATCGCCGCCATGCGTGGCCTGGTGGCCAACCCGAAGGGCGAGATCATCGCCCGGCCGATCAAGTCGAACTTCCGCGAGGGCCTGTCGGTGCTGGAGTACTTCATCTCCACCCACGGTGGTCGTAAGGGCCAGGCCGACACCGCGCTGCGGACCGCCGACTCCGGGTACCTCACCCGGCGGCTGGTGGACGTCTCCCAGGACGTCATCATCCGCGAGGAGGACTGCGGCACCGAGCGTGGCCTGGTGCGCCAGATCTCCGAGATCGGCAAGAACGGCAAGCTGGTTCCGGCGCGCAACATCGAGACCTCGGTGTACGCCCGCACCATCGCCACCGATGTGGTCTCGCCGGAGGGGAAGGTGCTGGTCAAGGCCGGCGTCGACCTCGGTGACGTCAACATCAAGAAGCTGCTCAAGGCCGGTGTCACGGAGGTGAAGGTCCGGTCGGTCCTCACCTGTGAGTCCGCCTTCGGAACCTGCGCGATGTGCTACGGCCGCTCCCTGGCGACCGGCAAGCTGGTCGACGTGGGCGAGGCCGTGGGTATCGTCGCGGCGCAGTCGATCGGCGAGCCCGGCACCCAGCTGACGATGCGTACCTTCCACACCGGTGGTGTGGCCGGGGACGACATCACCCAGGGCCTGCCGCGTGTCGTCGAGCTCTTCGAGGCGCGCCAGCCCAAGGGCAAGGCTCCGATCGCGGAAGCGGCCGGACGGGTGCAGATCGTCGAGGGTGAGCGGACCCGCAAGCTGGTCATCGTCCGCGATGACGGCGAGCCGGACGTCGAGTACCCGCTGCCGCGGCGCGTCCGCCTGGAGTGGGAGGACGCCACCGGTGCCCGGCACTCGGTCGCCGACGGCGACCACGTCGAGGCGGGCCAGCAGCTCTACGCCGGTACTCCCGACCCGCAGGACGTGCTCCGCGTGAGCGGCCTGCGCAAGGTTCAGGAGCACCTGGTGGAAGAGGTGCAGGCGGTGTACCGGACGCAGGGCGCTCCGATCCACGACAAGCACATCGAGATCATCATCCGGCAGATGCTGCGCCGAATCACGGTGATCGAGTCCGGCGACACCTCGATGCTGCCCGGCGAGCTCGTCGACCGGAAGGCCTTCGAGGCGCAGAACCGCCAGATGGTGACCGAGGGCCGCACCCCGGCCCAGGGTCGTCCGGTGCTGATGGGCATCACCAAGGCCTCCCTGGCGACCGAGTCGTGGCTGTCCGCGGCTTCGTTCCAGGAGACCACCAAGGTGCTCACCGACGCCGCCATCAACGCCAAGTCCGACTCCCTGGTCGGTCTGAAGGAGAACGTCATCCTCGGCAAGCTGATCCCGGCCGGCACCGGCCTGGACCGGTACCGCAACATCCGGGTGGAGCCCACCGCGGAAGCGCGGGCCGCCGCCTACGACCTCTCCTACGATCCCTACGACTACGACCTCAACGTCGGCGGTGGCTCGCTGCCGCTGGACGAGTTCGACACCGGCGAACTGCGCTGACCGGTGCGGTGGGCCCGGGTTTGACCCCCGCCCCCCCCCCGGGCCCGCCGCACTGGTCAGCGCAATTCGCCGGTGTCGAACTCGTCGAGCGGCAGCGAGCCACCGCCGACATTGAGGTCGTAGTCGTAGGGATCATAGGAGAGGTCGTAGGCAGCGGCCCGCGCTTCCGCGGTGGGCTCCACCCGGATGTTGCGGTACCGATCCAGACCGGTGCCGGCCGGGATCAGCTTGCCGAGGATGACGTTCTCCTTCAGAC
>JAEZHJ010000037.1 GCA_023436925.1 Actinomycetes bacterium | reverse complement strand
GCCTGGTCAAGGACGGGGTAGAGGCCCACCTGCAGGCCCTGCTGGCCGAGAACCCGGCCACCTTCGGGGCGGGCTGGACGCTGGTGCAGCGCGAGTTCTACACCCCGATCGGGCCGGTCGACCTGCTGTGTCGCGACGCCGCCGGCGGCTACGTTGCCGTCGAGGTGAAGCGGCGCGGCGAGATCGACGGGGTCGAGCAGCTGGCCCGCTACCTGGAACTGATGAACGCCGACCCGCTGCTGAAGCCGGTGCGCGGGGTCTTCGCCGCCCAGTTGATCAAGCCGCAGGCCCGCGTCCTGGCTGATACCCGAGGGATCGACTGCGTGCTGGTCGACTACGACGCCCTGCGCGGCCTGGACAACGCGGAGGACCGGCTGTTCTGAACCCGACTGCCGGGCTGCGGTCCTCCCCGCGCGCCCTCACCTAGACTCAGGCTGAACCTGTGGGGGTGACATGGCGGAGGACGGTCTGGAACGGCCAACGGTCACGCCGGTCAGCGACGCGCCCGCCGAGACCTGGCCGGAATCGGCGCTGGGCACCGAAACCGTGCACTGGCCAGCCTACCCCGCACCCTCTGGCCGGCCCGACAGGGTCGCGGACGCGCCGTCAGCTGCCTCCAGGGGGTGGTGGGGAGCCCCACTGTGGATCACCACAGGCGCTGTGGTGATCGCCCTGGCCGCTGGCGGCGTCATCTCGGCCAGGCAACAGCCCTCCTCGCCCGCGGCGGTGACTGGCGTGCAACCCGAGGCCGCCGCCGGGCGGCAGTGGAGAGGCGACGACCTTCCACCCGCGACCGGCCTGGTCCGGGTGGAGGTCACGCCGAGCCTGGAGGCGGACGGGATCGTGCTGTCCAGCGACGGTCTGGTCGCCACCAGCTACGCCCGGCTCGCCGGGCTGGGCGGTGATGACGCGCTGGTTCGGCGCGTCGAACTGAACGTGGTGGCCGACGGTGGCCTGCCGATGCGGGCCGAGATCATCGGCTTCGACGCGGCCCGGGACGTGGCGGTGCTGCGAGTGCCCGGCTATGCGCCGTCGAGCGTCGCGCAGCTCGGCGGGCCGGTCACCAGGGGCGACGAACTGACCCTGCTCGACGATCAGGGAGACGGGATGGCGGTGGTAGGACTGCCGGTCGAGGTCAGCGCCACCGACCAGCAGTGCTGGCGCACCGGGGCGGCGCAGATCAGTAGGCCGCGCGGCTTCCAGTTCACCGTCGACCTTGCCACCGCCGAGCCGGGTGCGGCAGTTGTCGCCGACGACGGCAGCGTCGTGGGGCTGTACTACGGGGGCGACGCCACCGCCCGGCACTGTGCTGTCCCGATCGCCGAGGTTGCCGAGGTGGTACGAGCGGTGGCGGCAGGGGAGCAGACGAAGACGATCCGGGTCGGGCCGCCCGGTGGGCTGGGTCTCCAGTTGATCCCTGCGGGGACGGAGTTCACCGACCGGACCTACCCGGAGGTGTCCTCCATCCAAAACGTCGGGGATCTGGCCGATGCCGCCGGAGTGCGGGTCGGGGACCTGCTGACGCGGGTCGGCGACACCTCGCTGGCCGGCGACGACCTGACGACGATGGGACCCGACGGCGTGATCCGCTCACTCGAGCCGGGTCGGACGGTCACCATCGAGTGGCGCTCGGACGGCATCGACCACCGGGCGAAGGTGAAGGTCGGGATCGGGGCGCACCCCAGTGGCTGAGCGGCCGGATCCCCGCACCCGGGTCGAGGAGCAGACTTGGCAGGTCTACGACGGTCGGCCGGAGGACCAGTCCGACGGGCTTGAGCCCAGGCCGCTGGCGTCCACGCCGCGCTGGCCGTGGCCGGCTGCGGCGGGGGCAGCGCTGGTGACCGCAGGCCTGCTGGGCACGATCCTCCCACCGACCGGGCCGGCCGGGACGCCGGGGTCCGGCGCAGTGGCGGCAGCGGGCTGGCAACGCGCCGAGGGCTTCGAGAGGGCGGGGGCGGTACTGGTGGGAGGGGTGATGGAGGCCGACGGGATCGTCCTGACCCCGCACGGGCTGGTCGCCACCAGCCTGACGCGCATCCGCGGGGAGGGGCGTCCCGGGGAGTACGGTTACTCGATCGACGGCTCGCCGGCGACCGTGGTCGCCACCGATGAAGCAGTCGACCTGGCGCTGGTGCAGGCGCCGGGCTTCGAACCGCCCGGGGTGGCCCGTCCGGGCCCGCCGGTGCAGGTGGGCGAGACGGTCACACTGCTCGACGTCCAGGGAGCGGACCTGCCCACGCTCGGCATCGCGGTGACGGTGACCGGCACCGGGGAGGTCTGCGGCCGGGCCGGGTCGCCGTCGCGTCCGATCGGCTTTCGGTTCTCCCTGGACGTGGCGACCGCCGAGCCGGGTGCTGCCCTCGTCCGCAGCGACGGCAGCGTGGTCGGTCTGTACTACGGCGGGGACGAGGCCTCCCGGCACTGCGCCATCCCGATCGACGACGTGCTTGAGGCAGCCCGGCGCGCCGGCGCGCTCAAGTAGGCCAACCGCGGGGGGAAGCGAGCGGAGTCCCGCGTCCGCCCCGGCTCGACTCAGCGCAGGATCTCCCGGCCGAAGTCCAGGTAGCGCGAGCCCTGCCACTGCAGGGCACCCTCGTCGCCAGGCATGAGCACGCCGTAGACCGCGCCCGACACGGTCAGTTCCACCCGTTCGCCGCTGGCGAGCTGGAACGTGACGAAGTACTCCTGCTCCACCGGGGTGCTGCCCCCGCCGGTCACGTGGGTGCGTTTGTCGAGCACCCTGGCGTCCGACCGTCGCTGGGGCGAGGACCGGTCGGCCGCCAGTCGCCGGGCCACCCGGACGATAGCCAGAACGGGTGCGATGGCGGCGAGGACCAGGATCACCAGCGCCACAGCGCCGACGAGGATGAGGGGGCTCCATTCCACGGCAGCAGGCTAGTGGTCAGGGGCTTCCCGGGGGAGGGGAGAGGATGCGGCAGGGCCCAGCCGATCCTCCCGCGCGCGCGTCAGCGCAGGGGCAGCCGGACGACCGGACGGTCCCGGCCGGTGCGGAGCACCTCGGTGAAACCGGTGTCGAGGAACATGCTGAGGGCGCCGT
>JAEZHJ010000168.1 GCA_023436925.1 Actinomycetes bacterium | reverse complement strand
GGCGCGGCATCGGCCAGCAGTTCGCCGCGCACGAGTTCGAGAGCGGCGACCAGGCCGGTGTCTCCGGTCCGGTTCACCCCGGGCCCGGTCAGCAGCCGCAGGTGGCCCAGGTCGGAGGTCACGTCCGGGTGGAGCCGGATCCGTCCCGAATAGGCATCGGGCAGATACTGCTCGCCGGCAGGGTCGCTGCCCAGCCAACTGCGCAGCCGGCTCATGTTCGAGCGGCGGGTGGTCTCGGCTATCCCCAGCCCGGCGGCCATCTGGGAGGCGGTCCGCCCGGGGAACTCCAGGATCCAGCTGGCCATCTCGATCAGCTGGCTGCGGGAGCGGGCCGGCTCCGGGCCGGCCGCGCCGATCAGGTCGACCGGGCCGAGCAGCAGCAGGGTGGGATGCGTCCGCTCCCGCGGGCGCAGACTGACAATCTCCACGTCGTCCTCACTCGGGTGGGCGCGGGCGGGCAGGGGAAGCAGGTTGGTCTCGTCGGTCTCGGGCCACCACGGGGCCGGGTCGGTCCGGGTGGACTCGGCGACCCGGTAGAGCGACTCGACGGCGCTGCGGGTGGCTTCGGGGATGGCGTGGGCGGCCAGCACCGGGGTGTCGTGGAGCCGGCCGGACGGCTGGAGCGGGTCTCCGAACAGCGTCCAGGCGGCACCGGCCGGCTCAGTGGCGCAGACCACCGCCGCCAGGCCGAGCCGGGAGCCGGACAGCAACCGGTCCACCTCGTCGTGAACCTGCGCCGGGAGCGGGTCGTGGAAGACATAGACCTCGGGGGCCACGGCCTCGGCGGTTTCCGGATCGGTCCGCAGCCGGCGCAACTCTCGCCCGGCCAGTGCGCGAGATCGCTCCTGGTGACGCCGTCGCAACCGGGCCAGCGCCGCGGTGTGGTCGGGCAGCCAGGTCACGGTCTCTCCTCCGGCGGTGCGGGCGAGCGCGCCGTCCTTGCCGATCACGACCAGGCTGAGTTCGGCCGCCCACGGCGCACAGGCGAGCTCGACGGCCACCGACGCGAGGCTGGCGACCTGGAGTTCGCGGTTGTCCGCTGCGATTCCCAGCACTCCGGGCCGCTCCACGTCCACCAGGACGATCTCGCCGCCGGGAGCGGTGCCGAGGCTGACCAGGGCGGGGAAGGCACACGGGTGGTCGTCGGCCACCAGCGCGGCGGGCCGGTCGGTGGTGCGGTCGAGCAGCCAGGCCGTCCGGTCGCCGGTGAAGCCATCCGGGGGGTCGCCGGCCGGTTCCGCCCACTGGAACAGCAGCCGGTCCGGGGTCACGGTGACCTGCGCCAGCGCGGGCAGGGGGACCGCGAACTGGTGGTGGTGGCGCCCGATCGCGCGAAGGGCGGCATCGAGGGTGGCGATGTGGTCGGGCAGTTGCCGCCGGCCCAGCGCGGAGTGGAAGCGGGCCAGGTCGTCGGAGGGCTGGGCCACCCGACGACCCGGCTGCCTCACCCGCGACTGCAGCAGACGCCTCGCCTGCCACCCGCCCATCAGGCCGGCCGCCGCCAGCGCCGACAGCCCACCGAGCAGCAGGACGTCCGAACCGGGGACGTGCTCGGACCCGGGCTGATCCCGCCGATCATCGGGCTGAGCTGGCGGGTCCTGCGCCGGTTCGGTCGTCGGCGTCGATTCCGACCGCGGCAGCGAGACGTCCCCCGACCTCGGGCGAGGCAGCTCGTCGAGCCGTGGGGCCGGACGGGGCAGCGGATCGTGAGTCTTCGAGGGGGTCTCGCCCGGTGGGGTCGCGTCGGGACCGGACGACTGCGGCGGTGGCTCTGAGGGGGCGTCGCCCCTCGGGCGGTGCGCCCCCGTCCGCACCGGGCGATCCGGCAACGTGAGCACCCAGCCGACCTCGATGTGGTCGGGATCCTCGATCAGGTCGTCATTGGCCGCGGCGATGCGCGGCCAGCGGCCCGCCTTGCCGAGGTGTTCCAGGGCGAGCCCGCTGAGGGTGTCCCCGCGCTCGACGGTGACCGTGCCGGGGGTCTCCCGGTCGGCCGTGCGCTGTGGGGCGGGTTCGGGGCGCGCGGCACGCGGAGGAGGAGTTGCGTCGGCGGGCAGCGCGAGCCGGGCGCCCGGGGTGAGCTGCCGGGTGGGGTCGGCCAGCAGGTCCGGGTTGGCGCGCTGGAGTTCCCGCCAGCGGCGGCCCTCGCCCAGCACGCGTTCAGCGATCGTCCACAGGTCGTCGCCGACTGCCACCGCATACCTAGGTCGGTCATCCTCGGGGGCGGTCACGGGGGTCACAACGGGCGAGGGCGGCGGTTCGGGCGGCGGCTCCACCCGCACCGGAGCCGAGTTCGCCACTGGCGCCGCGGCCGGGGCGGGCTGGGCCGGGGCCTGGCTGCTCGCGGCCAGCGCCACCACCGCGAGGACGAGGCCGGCGCAGGCCGCCTGCAGCCCGCCGAGCAGCGGCAGGTTGACCACGAACCGGTTTCCACTGGCGTACCGGACCACTTCGGCGGCGGTGGCAAGCGTGAAGACCAGCCATGCCAGCCAGCCGGCGAGGGTGAGGATGGCGAGCAGCAGCGAGCCGTCGTCGCCACGCCAGCCCGCCGGGCCGACCAGCCGGCCCCACCCCAGCAGCAGGATCGGGGCCCCCAGTGCCACGACCAGGATCGCGACCAGGGCGAGCAGTCCGCGCAGCCACCGCATCACTGCCTCCCGCGGTACCGGTCGACCACCGCCGTGGCCGAGCTTCGAAGCTCCAGTTGTCCGGGCCAGCCCGGCACGATGACGTCGCCGAGCGGGACCAGGCAGACCACGTCCACCTCAATCCGGGCCGCGGTGCCGGGCGGTTGCGCCAGCGAGCGGGCATCGACGTCGACGCTCAGGGCCGAGCAGCGCAGGCCTTCGGTCGCAGCCTGGGCGCGGGCCAGTGCCGAGGCGGCGGCGACCGCCTCGGCCGGGGTGCGGGCCAGGGATCCGGCACGCGCGGCGGCACCGGCAAGGTGGTCGACGGTCGCCCGCGCCAGCCACACCCGGGCTCCTCCCACGACCACGCCGAACAGCAGGACCAGCACCGGTATCACCAGGGCCAGTTCGACCGTGGCGGCGCCCCGCTCTCCGTGGATCATGGCGAAGTCACCTGCTCCACCGGCAGCACAGCCCGCTCGACGACCCGTCCGAACCCGAGATCGAAGAACAGCGGTGCGCTGCCTGCGACGGTGACGGTGACCGTCGACCCGGTGCTCGCCGTGGCGACCACGACGTCCGCCAGCCCGCCCCGGGTGGCGATCGCGGTCGCGACCGAGTCGGCAGCCGCCGCCGTCCCAGAGGCCCGCAAGTCGGCCGCGGCGGCCGCCGCCTGCGCGGCCACGGACCGCGCGTGCAGCCAGACCCCGGTCTGGACCAGGCCGAGCACGAGGGTCAGCAGCGCAGGCACGACGACCGCCCACTGGGTGGATTCGGCCAGCCCGCGTTCGTTCACGGAGTCGGCAGGCGCGAGTTCACGAAGAGGGTGATGGCCGTGACCACGCCCACCGCAATGGTCACCGCCCCCGCGAGCAGGATCGCGTTCTCGGTCGATTGGCTGAGGCCGCGCTCGTCCCGGCGCGGCGGCGCAACGAGGGCGCCAACGACTTGATGGAGGAAGCTGCGCATCACACTCTCCTTCGTGACCGGACACTGGCTGGAGAACACCCGGGGTGGGTTCGGCGTCCGATGGTGCTGGACTCTACGAGTGGGATCCCGGCAGGGGGAAGAGGCATCGACGGATCTGTGGATAACGGCGCACCTGGACGCCCCAACCGTCACAGGCGTCACACACCGGCCACGACCGGATTCGGTCCGCCTCGACACGTTCCTGCTGGGCCCGGGCCCGCGTCGAGCAGACGCTTCCGGCGGTCACCTGTTCCCGATGAGAGGACCCGCGGACGAGTTCTCCTCACTAGGATCCAGACACCCCGATGCGTCTGCTGACAGGAACCCCGATGACCGACGCAACCGACAACACACCCGAGCCGACCGGCACCGCGGAAGAGTCCGCCCTCAAGCGCCCGGCAGTGCCGGACGAAGCCCCCGTCAAGGGGTCCGGGCAGTAGGAGGAGTCGCTGCACGCCCTGACGACCGGCATTCTCAGCGTGGCGGTGGCCATCCTCGTGGTCGGGATACTGGCCGGGTTCCGCATCCAGGTGATCTCCTACGACACCGGCGGCACCCAAGAGGTCCTGGAACACAGCTTCGAGCCGACACTGCGGATCGCGGTCTGGTCCAGCCCGTTCTTCGCGCTGTGGGTGATCGGCTGGATGATCCGCTTCGCGCTGCGCTCCGTCCTCGCAGCACTCCAGGACGCTCCAGCCGGGGCGGAAGTCGACGAGACCCGCTGAGCGGCCGTGCCTGCCGAGGAGCCCGTCGACTCCCTCGACAGGCCGACAGGGTCAGCCGCCGACCAACCGGAGCAGCGGCGGGACGAGGAAGAGCAGGCCGAAGAGCAGGGTGGGGACGACCATCAGGACCCCCATCCGTTCCGAGATCTCGTTCGCGTGCTGCTTCATGCGTGTCAGGTGGGCGTCGCGGAGTTCCCGGACGCGGGCGCGCAGCGCGCCGGACAGGGCGGCGCCCGCCTCGTCCAGCCGCATCACGTCGGCGATGTCGACCAGCGCCGGCAGGTCGAGTTCGTTCCCCAGCCGCTGGAGCTCGGCGTACGGCGCCCGCTGCTCGAGCCGGGCTCTTTCCAGCGCCTCGCCGATCGCGTGGAACACGGTCGTGTCCGAGACGGCGGCGGCCGCGCGCAGCGCCTGGGTGCCGGACCGGTTGGCCAACCGCTCCAGAGTGACCAGGTCGAAGAAGGTCAGGAGCGCCTCCGTGGCATCCTCGGTCACGGCCCGGTCCCGACCACGCAGCAGCAGGTCGGGCAGCAGGAAACCGATCACGCCGCCGGCCAGCGCCAGACCGGCCGGCAGCAGGGAGGCTGAGCCAGTCAGCCAGCCGAGCCAGCCGCCCAACAGGGCCATCCCCACCAGTCCGGCGAAGCCGGCCAGCGTCTTGTGCGCGATGTGCCGGTCGACACTGACGCCGCTCATCCGGAGGCGTCGGCGGGTATCGTCGCCGATCCCGAGACCGCTCCGGCCACGCACCCAGCCGCCGAGCCGGCCCAGACCCGGCTCGGGTGGCGCGAGCACCGGCCGGCGACCGTCCAGCAGGTCGAAGGCGTCGCCGAGCCGGGGGTGGGCGGGCAGCCAGGCCCCGACGAGAGCCCAGACCCCGCCGGCGAACAGGCACCCGACCACGATGGCGAGGCCCATCATCTCGTTGCCCTGCCGAGGATCCGCTGCCGGGGTCGCGGCAGCGCCATCCGGCGCAAGGCCAGCAGCGAGCCGAGGTAGCCGGCGACCAGCACCGCCAGGATGACCTGGCCCAGCGGCGTCCGGTACGGCTCGAAGAAGCTGCCGCCGAAGACCAGGGCACCGCCGAGCACCACCAGGGTGATCACCGTGACCTGCCGGACGACCAGGCGCGGCTTGGCCCGCTCGGTCTCGATCTCCCGCAACGCGCGCAGCCGGTCCTGGATGGCGTCGGCCAGCGCCGTCAGGGTGGCCTGGGCCCCCGTCCCGCCCCGCTCGGCGGCCAGGGACAGCGCGGCCAGCACCGCGTCGGCGTCGGCACTGTCGAGCTCGTCGGCCATCGCGTGCAGCGCCGCCGGGAGCGTCCAGCGATCGTCCATCCGCTGCACCAGCAGGGTCAGCGGCTCAGCTAGCAGGTCGGGCGCCTGCCGGGTCGACACCCGGATCGCGTCCCCGATCGAGCGTCCGGTCGGCAGGATCGCGGCCAGCGTCCGCACCCAGCGATCCAGCGCCTGCAGCAGTTCGAGTTCGTGGTCGACCGGCTTGCCGAGCAGGTAGGGCACGGCGATCCCCAGCGCCGGGCAGAGCACCGCGAGCAGGGGCCAGCCGGTCATCGCCGCCGCCCCCGCTCCGATCGCCAGCCAGGCCGCAGCGCGCGCGATCCGTCCGGGGCCGAAGCGGCGAACCCAGGCGCTCTCTGTCCAGGGCCGCCGCTGGCGGCGCTCGCGCGGGCGGCCTTGGTCACGCCAACCGGCGGCGACGGCCAGGGCGCCTCCCACCAGGAGGATCGCGCAGACCGCCGCCGCGAGGGCGCCCATCAGGAGTCCCACCCGCTGCGGAACGGCTCGAGCTCGGACAGGAACTCAGGATCAGGAGTGAAGCTGGGCAGTCCGCCGGCCGCATCGGCCTGGTACACCAGGTGGGTCACCGGGCGGCCGGCCTCGATCCCGCCGGTGAGGTGCCGCACCTCCGAGACCAGACGTGTCCGCAGCCCGCCCCGCCAGGTGTCGTCGATCAGTCGGACATGGACCAGCAGGTGGAGGTGGTGAGCGATCTGCCGGTACGCCTCCTCGATCGTGACCACCCCGCCCTGGGCCACCCGCGACGCCAGCCGATCAATGGTCGAGCGGGCCGAGTGCGAGTGCGTGGTCGACATGGTTCCGGTGACCGCAGTCATCGCCTCGAACATCGCCCCGGCCTCCCCGCCGCGGACCTCCCCGACCACCAGCCGCGACAGGTTCTGGCGCAGCGCCTCGGGGATCAGGTCGGCCACGGTGTACTCGCCGAGGCGGTGGCCGTCCTGGGTCTCCCCCATCCCGACCCGGGCCTGCAGGGCGAGGATGTTCGCCCGGCCGGGCTGCAGGTGGGTGAGCAGTTCGTAGTCGGTCTCGAGGGTGCCGAAGCGCTCGTTGGCGGGGATCGCCGCGATCAGGGCGCGCAGCAACGTGGTCTTGCCTGCGCCTTGATCGCCGGAGATCACTATCGACTTGCGGGCTAGGACGGCGGCGTGCAGTAGCCGGGCCAGCTCCTCGCTCAGCATGCCGCCAGCGACGAGGTCGGGCAGCGTCACCTGCGTCAGCGTGTGCTGGCGGATGGCAATGGACGGCCGGAAGCTCAGCCCGAAGCCGATCGCGTGCAGCCGGTGCCGGTCCCCCAGCGCCAGGGTCATGGTGGGGTGGGCATCGTCGAACGGACGGGCCGGAGTGACCGACTCGCCGAGGAACCGGATCGCTTCCACCAACTCCTCGTCGGAGTCGGCGACCGGCGGGTGGGTCGCGCGGCGTCCGTCGGAGTACTGCACCACCACCGAGTCGCAGCCGTGAATCTCGATGTTCTCAGCGTCGGGGATCTCGAACAGCGGCTGGAGCCTGCCGAACCCATAGATTGCATCTTCCACCGCAACGGAGTACGCCTGCTCGGTCTCGACCGGCCACAGCGCCCGTCCGTCGGCGCCGAGTCGGGCGGCGTGATCGGCCACCACCGAGCGGACGACGGACCGGCCGAGCAGCCGCCGGTCGAGGGCGGACAGCGGAGCATCGTCCTGGGCTGCGTCCGCCAACCGGCGGGTGATCAGGTCGGACGCCTTGCGGCGCAGCGCGACGACCAACTGCCAGTCCACCGGCGTCTCGACCGCCGGAGCCAGGGAGGGGATGGCCGCCAGCCGCTCCCGGGTGAAGACCGAGTCGGGAGCGTCGCTGGCGAGCAGCGAGACCTCGGCGAGCGGCTTCACCGGGGAGCCCCGATCCGTTCCTGTCGGGAGGCGAGCTCGCCGGCCAGGTCGCCGGCGGCTTGCGCCACCGCGCGCGCGTACCCGCCAGCGCCGAACCGGCGGCCGGCCGGCGCGCCATGGGACCACACGGCGGCGTCCTTGGGCGCCCACGGCAGGCCGATGACCTGCTCGACACCGAACTGGCGGGTGATCTCCGCAGGGGTGTAGGGCCTCCCAGGGCCGATGAGCAGTAGACCGAGCAGGTGCGGCGGGAGCGATCCCAGGAGCGGCAGGTAGAGCCGGAGCTGCACGAGGTCGACCAGGCTCGTCCGGGTCACGACCTGGACCACGTCGGCCTCGCCGAGCAGCGCGGGCGGCAGGCCCCGGTTGTCCAGTCGGCCGGCGTCGACGATCACGTCCGCCGGCCCGGCGGCCAGGACGGCAGCGAACTCCGGCCACACCGCAGCGAACAGCTCGACCATGCCCGGGTTGGCGAACCCGGGCAGGAAGTGGCGCGGGACATCGTCGGTCGCCGGCAGGTCGAGGACGGCCTGGGGCAGTGCCTCGGCCACTGCCCGCCGCTCGCGGTGGGCCGCCAGGAGCGCCCACAGCCCGGTGCCGAACGGGTCCTCACCCCGCAGGTAGCCGGCCAGCACGCTCTGGGAGGGGTGTGGATCCGCGTCAACCAGCAGGACGGGCCGGGGCCAGCTGAGCGCGAGGCCCAGCGCTGTCGTGGTCACTCCGGGGGAATGGCCGGCGCTGGTGAGGACGATCAGGCTCATCGCTGGCCCTCCGGTTGGCGGACGACGACGAGCTGGTCACCGGCGGCCAGCCGGGCCACCCGCTCGGCCTGCTCCTGGGGGACGCTGACGTCGATCAGCGTGGCACCGTCCGGCAGGGTCGTGGGGGCCGAGGCAATGCGTCCGGTGACGCTGGGCCCCGGCGAGGCTTCGGCGGAGTCACGAACCACCTCGACCAGCAGGACGGGCGTGCCGGGCGGCAGCTCGGTGGACGGCAGCCGCCCGGGAGCCAGCCGCAGCCCCAGCCGTGAGGTGCCGAGTTCGACCACCGGGGCACCGAAGGAGTGCGGCGACAACACCGACTCCGCCACCAGGTCGGTCTGTGCAGTCTGTCCGATCACCTCGGCGAGGCGCTCCCCGGGGACGGTCGCGATCCCCGGCGCCGAGGGCAGCCAGACCAGACCGACATCGGCCTCGGTGATGAGTTGCCCGCGATATACCGTCCGGGTCACCCCCACCACCGAACTCCCGCCGGCGGTGCTCGAGTAGAGCCACGCCGCGCCCAGTCCGGACAGGCACATGGCGAGCACACCAACCGCCACCAGGCGGAGGTTCCGCCGGGTGCGCACCCGGGTCGTCCGGGCGGAGTCCGATGGGTCTGCCATCTCGGTTCGCCTAACCACAAGGTCCGGGCGGTGTGGCGAAACCTCGGGGGTGGGTTCCTCTGCGCCCGGTGCGGTGACTCTAGGGTCTGCGGAGGCGCTCGGACCAGAGGTCTTGGCGAATCAGCGCAATTCTGTGGATAACCGGGGCCACCACGGCTGTGGACGAGGGACCGTCCCCCTGTGCCAGAGAACCGTCCCCCTGTGCCAGAGAACCGTCCCCGCGTGCCGAGCTCAGCTGCGCTTCAGCGGCGGCCAGGCCCAGCTGCGGCCGGCGCCGCCGTGGGCACCCTCGTCCTCGGTCATCGACGCCGCCGCGGCCACGACCCCGAGCCGCACCTGCGTGGCGGGCTCCAACAGCGCCGCAGGCGCGGAGCGCAGCCGCTCCAGCACGCCGTCTTGGCTGAGGCCGGCGGCCGCGGCGAGGTCGGCGAGCGTGGCACCCTGGTTCGCAGCCGCCGCCAGTTCGCGATCGACCCTCGACTGGTACGCCCGGGCCTTCGCCAGCAGTGCGTGATGGGTGACGACACTGGCCGACAGGCTCGCCAGCGCATCATCAAGAGTCGGGCCTGCGGCCTGGGGGTCGGCCGCAAGCAGTGCCTGCGTGTTGTCGTCCAACAACGTCATGATTCCCCAATCAACTCCCCGCTGCGCTGCGGGAAGGTCGCCCCGCCCCCCAAAGCCCGGCACCACCATTGCGGGCACCGCTGCGGTGGACGCTCCCACGTCCGGCCGCCACGGCAGCACCAGATATAGCAGAGACGCCGGTCAACCGGGCTCTCCAACACGGGCCGCGGACGAGGTTCGCGCCGCTCGGGGGTAGCGTGACGCCATGGCGAGGATCCTGGTCACCGGCGGGGTGCGCAGCGGCAAGTCCCGCTACGCCGAGACGCTGCTGGACGCCGCCGCGCCCGCCGCCTACCTGACCCCTGGCTACCCGGCCGACCCGGTGCGCGACCCTGAGTGGGCCGAGCGGGTCGCCGCCCACCAGGCCCGCCGTCCGGCAGCCTGGCGGACGGTCGAGACGGTCTCGCTCGCCGAGGCGATCCGCGCCGCCGGCGAGCCGGTCCTGCTGGACTGCCTGGGCACCTGGCTGACCCGACTGCTGGACGAGTGGCAGGCCTGGGAGATCCCGACCCCCGCCTGGCAACCGCGCCTGGACGAAGAGGTCGCCGCGCTGGCCGCGGCGGTCGCGGGCCACCCCGACATCGTGGTGGTCACCAACGAGGTCGGCTGGGGCCTGGTCTCCCAGTACCGCTCCGGACGGGTGTTCGCCGACCAGCTGGGACGGATCAACCAGGCCGTGGCCGCGGTCTGCGACGAGGTGGTCCTGCTGGTGGCCGGACGGCCGCTGCGGCTGCCCGCCGATGCCGGCTGACCAGCCTCAGCCCAGCTGAAGCGCGCTCACCAGCACCAGGCCGGTCAGCACGGTCTCCACCAGCGCCCCCAGCACGTCGCCGGTCATCCCGCCGAAGCGCCGCACGCACCGGGCCAGGAGCGTCCACGCCGCCGCCAGCGCCACCACCGCCGCGAGCACCCCCTGCCACCACGGCTGGCCGGTGAGCCAGCCGAGCCCGGCCAGCCCGGCGGCTGCCGCCCCCCACAGCACCGCCAGCCACACCGGCGGCACCACCCCCGCGAACAGCGCGCCCAGCCCGTCCCGACGCGCCGATGGCACGCCGGCCCGACAGCCCACGGCGAGCGCCGCCCGCGACACCGCGACCAGCCCGGCGACCTGCAACCAGCCCCACGGGGCGTCGAGCAGCGCTCCGAAACACCCCGCCTGCACGAGCAGCACCAGCCCGAGCGCCGTCACCCCCATCGGGCCCACGTCACCAGAGCGCATCACCCGCAGCGCCTTGTCCCGGTCCGGCCCCGACCCGAGCCCGTCCACCGTGTCGGCCAGGCCGTCCAGGTGCATCGCCCGGGTGCCCAGCGCGACCAGCCCGACCACGACGGCGCCGGCGACGACCGGCGGCAACCCGGCCAACAGCGCGCCCCGGCCGGCGAGCGCGGCCACCGCCCCGACCGGCAGCACCGCCAGCCAGCCCAGCAGCATCGCGGAGCGGGCGACCGGGCGGGTGATCTGCTCGGTCGGACGGACCGGGAGCACGGTGAGGAAGCCGGCCGCCAACCGCAGCCCGGTGATCACGTCAGGTCCGCCAGCTGGGTGATGTCGTTCAGCGCCGCCACCGCGGCCCGCAGGATCGGGACGGCCACCACCGCGCCGGTCCCCTCCCCCAGCCGCATCTCCAGGTCGACCAGCGGCTGCAGGCCGAGCCGGGTCAGGGCCACCGACTGTCCCGGCTCGGTCGAGCGGTGGCCCGCGCGCGCCCAGGCCACGAACCCCGGGTCGATGGACGCCGCCACCACCGCCTCGGCGACGGCGACCACCCCGTCCAGCAGGACCGGCACGCCGCGCCGGGCCGAGCCGAGCAGGAAGCCGACCGCGGCAGCGGTGTCGGCCGAGCCGAGCGCCGCCAGGCGTTCGACGGGGTCGGCGACCCGGTCACCGGCGCGGGCCAGGGCGGCGTCGATCACCGCCGCCTTGTGGGCCAGCGCGGCGTCGTCGATGCCGGTGCCCCGTCCGACCACCGCCGCGGCGGGCAGGCCGTAGGTGGCCGCGATCAGGGCGGCGGAGACCGTGGTGTTGCCGATCCCGAGGTCGCCGGCGATCAGCAGTTGGGCCCCGTCCGCCACCAACTCGGCGGCGATCGTGTCACCGGCGGCCAGTGCCTGCTCGACCTGGCTGCGGGTGAGCGCGTCCTCGACATCGATCGCGCCGGAGCCGTGGGTCACCTTGAACCGGGAGACCTCGGGGCCCAGGTCGGGGAAGTCCTCGGCGACGGCGAGGTCGAAGACCTCGACCGACACCCCGTTGGCACGGGCCAGGGCGGAGATCCCGGCCCCACCGGCGGCGATGCCGCGCACCATCGCCGGGGTGATCGCGGACGGGTAGGCGGACACCCCCGAGGCCGCGACCCCGTGGTCACCGGCGAAAACCACCACCCGGACGTCGTCCAGTTGCCGGGGCGGGCACTGGCCCTGGCAGCCGGCCAGCCACACCCCCAGATCCTCCAGGACGCCCAGCGCGCCCAGCGGCTTGGCCTGACCGTCGCTGCGGCGACGCGCGGCAGCGGCAGCTTCGAGGTCAGGAGGAGTGATCGAGAATGCGGTGGCAGCCATGCACCATGCCCTTCAGGAGTCGCGGCCTGTTCAACATCACGCCCATCGGTTCCCGACTTCCCGACTTGCGGGTCACGGTGGCCCGACCGCTCCGGATTCTCACCGGATTCCGCGATGGTGCGCCCCAAGATCCTTTCACCGATCGCACCCCGCAACCGACCGGTGGGAGAATCCGGTCGTGCTTGGCGACACTCCTTACGTGGCCGGTCTGGTGCTGACCGACCGTCCGGTGGCCGTGATCGGCGGCGGACGGGTGGCCGCCCGGCGCGTCCCGAAGTTGCTGGCGGCCGGTGCTCAGGTCACGGTGGTGGCGCCGGTCGTGCACGACGACCTGGCCGCGCTGGCCGATGCCGGGAGGCTGACCTGGCTCGCGCGCGAGTTCCGTCCGGGCGACCTGGCGCAGGCGTGGTACGTCCTCGCCGCGACGTCCTCAGCGCAGGTGAACGCCGAGGTCGCGGCTGAGGCCGAGCAGAACCGTGTCTTCTGCGTGCGGGCCGATCACGCGGCCGGTGGTTCGGCGTGGACGCCCGCGTCCGGCGAGCACGACGGGTTGACCGTCGCCGTGCTGGGACGCGGAGAACCCCGGCGCGCCAAGCGCGCCCGGGACCGGTTGCTGGAGGTGGCTGCCGCCGAGGAGCTTTAGCGGCTCACTTCTCGATTTCGACGATCTCGGCGTCGGGAGCGTTCTTCTTGACCGAGGCGATGCCGTCCAGCGCGTTCGCCTTGGACGCGTACCCCTGGCTGGTGGCGATGACCTGCCCGTTGGTCGCCTTGAGGTTGAACCGCCAGTCGCCGCCCTTGTCGACCCAGAGCTCGAACTTGCCCGCCATGTCTGGCCCCTCTCGCACTGCTGGCCGGCTCCGCTGCCGGCCTGAC
>JAEZHJ010000032.1 GCA_023436925.1 Actinomycetes bacterium | reverse complement strand
TGCTGCCGCCGCCGGTCACGTGGGTGCGCTTGTCCAGCACCCTTGAGTCCGACCGTCGCTGGGGCGAGGACCGGTCGGCAGCCAGTCGCACAGCCACCCGGACCGCAGCCACAACGACGGGGATGGCGGCGAGGACGAGGATCACCAGCGCCACCGCGCCGATGAGGATGAGGAGGCTGAGGTCCACGGCAGCAGGCTAGTGGTGAGGGGCGCACCGGGGGAGGGGAGAGGATCTCCGCGGGGCCGGGATCGATCGACCCGATTGCGTCAGCGCAGCGCCAGCCGGACGACCGGACGGTCCCGGCCGGTGCGGAGCACCTCGGTGAAACCGGTGTCGAGGAACATGCTGAGGGCGCCGTGGTACAGCTCGGCACTGGTCGTCCGGCCGACCCGGGTAGCGAGATCGACGGGGTGGCCCTCCAGAACCTCGGCACCCTGGTCGCGGGCGAACTCGATGGCGGCGTCCAGCAGGGCCCGCGCGACTCCCTTGCGGCGATGCCCGACCCGAACCACGAAACAGGTGCAGCGCCACACCCCGTCCGACTCCAGTGCAGCGGTGCGCCGGTTCGTGGTGATCCGGGGATAGGAGCCCCGGGGGCCGACCTGGATCCAGCCGGCGGGCTCGTCCCCGGCGTAGGCGAGCAGGCCCGGCGGCGGCTGCTGCGACACCTGGGCACACAGCGCTTCGCGGTTGCGCTCCGCGGAGTCCTCGTATGCGCGGCCGACGGTGAGGTAGAACTGGCAGAAGCACCGGGCGGCGTCACCCCGGGTCCCGAACACGGTTTCGAGGTCGGCCCAATGCTCGGCGGTGGCCGGCACCACGGTGATCGGTTGAGTCGCGGACGTCATGGCTTCTGCTTACCCGAACTCGACGGGCGGTCGGCTCAGGTGCGATCGAGGTGGGGCACCAGCACCTCGCGGTAGAGCAGCAGCAGCGCCGCCATGGTGGGGATCGCGAGGATCGCGCCGACCAGGCCCAGCAGCAGGCCGCCGGATACCGCGGCGAGGATGACGAGCACGCCGGGGACCTGGACCGACCGGGCAAAGATCCTCGGCTGGATGAAGTAGGCGTCGAACTGCTGGTAGGCGAACAGGGCGATCAGGGTGATCCAGCCGGAAGGCACCGATACCGAGAAGGCCACCAGGGCCACGAGCACTATCGCAATGCTGGTGCCGACCAGCGGGATGAAGGCGAACAGCCCGACCACCACGGCCAGCGCCACCGCGTACTGGGCGAGCCCGAGTACCGACATCAGGAGGAAGGAGACGACCATCCACAGCACGGCGACCGTGAAGATGCCCGAGACGAAGCCGCCCACCCGCTTGAAGACCTCGGTCGCGAGGTAGCGCGTGCGCGCCCGCCGGGAGGCGGGAGCCAACTGGTAGATGACCTCCTTGATGCTCGACAGCGAGACCAGGAAGTAGAGCGTCAGCACGACGGAGATCGTGATCGAGAAGATGACGTTCGCGACCAGCTGGCCGGCGCCGAGCAGCCCGCCGAACAGGCCGCCGATCAGCTCCCCGGACGTGAGGAACTGCACTGCCCGGTCGATGATCTGGAACTGGGCGTCGAAGGCGGCGATCTGCGGGTTCTGGCGCAGGTTCTCCAGGTAGCCGGGCGCCATGTCGCTGAGGCGCTGCACCTGCTCGGTCACCACGGGCACGACGGCCCAGCCGGCCAGGGCCAGGCCGGCCAGCAGGCCGAGCGCGACGATCAGGACGGCCACCCCCCGCCGGATGCCGCGGCTGTGGAACCACTCCACGGTGGGGTTGAGTCCCAGGGCCAGCGCCATCGACAAGACCACCAGGACGAGGATGTCGCGCAGCTGCGACAGCGAGGTCAGCAGGACGTAGGCAGCCATCGCCCCGACCGCCAGGAAGAACCCGATGTAGAACGGGCTGCGGTACAGCAGCGAGACCCGTTCACCGCTGGTGTCCAGCCCGTCGGCGAAGTCCGGCGGGGTGGGTTGGGTGGTCCGCCGCCAGCGGAGCAGCCAGTTGCGGGTGGCCGGGCCGGAGGGCGTGCGCGCCGAGGTCGGCACCGGCGAGCCGGTCGCCCGCGGTGGCGTCGGTGCCGGGGGCGGGGTCTGGTCGTCCTGGGTCATGGAGTTGTCGATGCCTCCGGCGGTGCCTCCGGCGTGGACGCGGGCGCGGTATGCGGCCGCGTACTCTCGCTGACCATCGCGGACAGCTGTTCGAGTTGCTCGACAATAGCGTTCTTGCGCTGCTCGAGGGCGGTGACATCCACCTTGAGTTCGGCAGCACGCTGCTCGGCCGCCTCGTTGGCCTGATCGGTGATCCGGGCGGCCTCGTGCCGGGCGCTCTCGACCACTTGGCGGGCCTGCTCGTTGGCGGCCTGGGTGATCGACGCGGCCTCGGCTCGGGCAGCTTCGCGGCGCTGGTCGGCGGTGGCCAGGTCGGCCTCGAGCCGCGCGGCCTGCGCCTGGGCCTCTGCCCGCGCCGATTCGACCAGCTCGTTGACCTGGTCGATGGCGCCCTGCCGGACCACGGTGATCTCGGCCAGTGCCTGCTCCCGGACGCGGGCCAGCTCTGCGGCCTGCTCGGCGCTGACGCGTTCAAGTTCGGCGCGGCGCTGCTCGGCCTCGGCGATGGCGGCATCGATGATCGCCTTCGCCTGGGTCTCGGACTCCCGCAGCAGCCAGTCGCGCTGCTCCTCGGTCGCCTTGCGCAGCGCGGCGGCGTCCGCCTTGGCGGCCTCGAGTTCGGCGGCGGTCTGCTCACCGAGCCGTTCGCGCAGCTGGTCGAGCTCCGCCTGGCCGGCCGCTCGGGTGACGTCCAGCTCGATGGTGGTGTCGTGGCTGACGCGGGTCATCTCGAGGGTGGTCTGGGCGCGGATCCGGTCGGCCTCGGCGCGGGCCTCCTGCACGATCTCGGCGGCCTGCGCCTCGGCGGCCTTCAGCAGGGTGCGGGTGTGCCCGCCCAGCCGGGAGTAGTCGGTGGTGTCGGCCGTGGCGGAGGCCAGGGCGAGGCGGTACTGGGTGTCGCGCAACTCGCTGATCACCCGGGAGAGCTTGGCCTCCACCTCGCGGACATAGGCGTCGACCGCAGCGCGGTCATAGCCCCGAAGGGCGTGGGGGAAATTTCCGGCGGCCGAGGCGGTCTCCTCGAACAGGTCCAGGCCCTGCTCGTCGGGGGGTGGTGACGACACGATCGGCTCCTTTCTCACCTGGGGTGGGCGGTGCGACGCCGAGGCGTCCGATGCCCCGATGCTACCGCCCACCCTCGCGACTCAGGCCGCGCGGTGAGTCACCGCTCAGTGGGCGGCGGGTTCGACCAGCTCGAGCAGGATGCCGCCGACGTCCTTGGGGTGCGCGAAGTTGATCCGCGACCCGCCGGTGCCGCGCTTGGGCGCGTCGTAGAGCAGCCGGACGCCGCGCTCGCGCAGCACCTCGCTGACCTTGTCCAGGTCGGCGACCCGGTAGGCGACCTGCTGGATGCCGCCCTTGCCGCCGTTGCGCTCGATCCACTTGGCGATGGTGCTCTGCTCGTTGAGCGGGGCGAGCAGCTGGACCTGGGCGTTCTCGGCCAGCTGGTCACCGGTACCGATCATCGCCTCCTCGACACCCTGCTCCTGATTGGTTTCGCGGTGCAGCACGCGCCAGCCGAGCACCTCGGTGTGGAACTTGATGGCGTCGTCGAGGTTGGGGACGGCGTAGCCGACATGGTCAACACAGATGAAGAGATCGTCACTCATGGTCTTACCTTTTCACATTCGGTCGGTCGGGGGTGGCGGTGCGGCAAGGTCGGATGGGTCAGCCCAGGACTGCGTTGACGACCTCGCGGGCCTGCGCCTGGACCTGCTTGAGGTGCTCGGGGCCCTTGAGCGATTCGGCGTAGATCTTGTACACGTCCTCGGTACCCGAGGGCCGCGCGGCGAACCACGCCGAGTCGGTGACGACCTTGAGTCCGCCGATCGCGGCCCCGTTGCCGGGGGCGTTGGTCAGCGTGGCGGTGATCGGCTCGCCGGCCAGTTCGGTGGCGGTGACGTCGGAGGGGGAGAGCCGGGCCAGCTTGGCCTTCTGCTCCCGGTTCGCCGGGGCGTCCACCCGGGCGTAGCTGGACGCGCCGTGGCGGGCCTCGAGGTCGGCGTAGTGCTCGCTCGGCGACTTGCCGGTGACCGCCTTGATCTCGGAGGCGAGCAGCGCCAGCAGGATGCCGTCCTTGTCGGTGGTCCAAGTCGAGCCGTCGCGGGCCAGGAAGGAGGCCCCGGCCGACTCCTCACCGCCGAAGCCGAGGTCGCCGCTCATCAGGCCGGGGACGAACCACTTGAAGCCGACCGGCACCTCGACCAGCCGGCGACCCAGGTCGGCGGCCACCTTGTCGATCAGGGAGGACGAGACCAGGGTCTTGCCGACCGCCGCGTCCGGACGCCACTGGTCGCGGTGGCCGAACAGGTACTGGATGGCGACCGCCAGGTAGGCGTTCGGGTTCATCAGCCCGGCGTCCGGGGTGACGATGCCGTGCCGGTCGGCGTCGGCGTCGTTGCCGGTGGAGATGTCGTACGCGTCCCGGTTGCCGATCAGGCTGGCCATCGCGTACGGCGAGGAGCAGTCCATCCGGATCTTGCCGTCCCAGTCCAGGGTCATGAAGCGCCAGGTCGGGTCGACCGCCGGGTTGATCACGGTGAGGTCGAGCCCCAGCCGGTCGGCGATGTACTCCCAGTACTGCACCGACGCCCCGCCCAGCGGGTCGGCGCCGATCCGCACCCCGGCGGCGGCGATGGCGTCCAGGTCGATCGCATTGCGCAGGTCCTGGCAGTAGGCGTCGAGGTAGTCGACCCGGATGATCTCCCCGGCCGCCCGCTGGTAGGGCGTGCGGCGGATCGCGCCGGGGTCGCGCAGCAGTTCGTTGGCGCGGCCGGCGATCCAGCCGGTCGCGTCGGTGTCGGCCGGCCCGCCGTGCGGCGGGTTGTACTTGAAGCCGCCGTCGCGCGGCGGGTTGTGGGACGGGGTGACGACGATCCCGTCCGCCCGCGGCCCGGTGTGGTCGCGGTTGTAGACGATGATCGCGCGGGAGACCGACGGAGTGGGGGTGAAGTCCTCGTCCCGCTCGGCCCGGACGTCGACGCCGTGGGCGTGCAGCACCTCGATCGCGGTCCGCCAGGCAGGCGCGGACAGGCCGTGGGTGTCCTTGCCGATGAACAGGGGACCGTTGACCCCCTGAGCGGCCCGGTACTCGACGATCGCCTGCGTCGTCGCGGCGATGTGGGCGTCGTTGAAGGCGGTGTCCAGGCTGGAGCCCCGGTGGCCGGAGGTGCCGAAGACGACCTGCTGGTCGGGATTGTCGGGGTCGGGGGTGAGGTCGTAGTAGGCCGCCACCAGGGCGTCGACGTCGATCAGGTCCTCAGGCAGTGCGAGCTGCCCGGCGCGGTCGTGAGCCATGGTGACATCTTGCCCCCTCGGCCGCGGCAGGGCGAGGCCTGCGACGACGGTTGCCCCCGACCCAGCCGGCCGACGGCTCGGTCCGGTCTGGCAGAATGCAGACCGTGACACCCAACGGCCTCAACATCTCCGGCGCCATGGACCTGTCCGGGATCGCCGCGGCTGCCAAGTCGCCGCCGCCCCCGCCCGGCGCCATCTACGTGACCGATGTGGACGAGCGCTCGTTCGAGGCGACGATCCAGCTCTCGATGCGCCATCCGCTGGTCGTCGAGCTCTACTCTCCCCGCGCCAACGCCCAGTCGCTGTCGGACGACCTGGCCGAACTGGCCAACGCCGCCGGCGGCAGGTACCTGCTGGCGCGGGTGAACGTGGACACCTCGCCGCAGATCGCCGCGGCCTTCGGGGTGCAGGCGGTGCCGACGGTGATCGGCGTGGTCGGCGGCCAGCTCGCGCCGCTGTTCCAGGGCACCCGTCCCAAGGCCGAGGTCGAGGCCATCATCAACCAGCTGCTGCAGGCGGCCGCGTCCACCGGGATCGTCGGACGGGCCGAGCCGGTCGGAATGGACGCCGAGGCGGGTCCCGACCCGCGGTTCGCCGAGGCTGATGCGGCGCTGGAGCGCGGCGACTTCGCCGCTGCCGTGGCGGAGTTCGACAAGATCCTCGCCCAGACCCCGAACGACCCCGAGGCGAAGGCCGGACGGGCGCAGGCGTCCCTGCTGGTGCGGCTCGGCGGGATCGACCCGGCGGCGGTGCTCGCCCGCGCGCAGCAGGCTCCGACCGATGTTGC
>JAEZHJ010000124.1 GCA_023436925.1 Actinomycetes bacterium | reverse complement strand
TCCAGCGCGTCCGCCCACCACGGCCCGGACTCGCCGTCGTCCGGCACGGGGGCGAGTTGCAGCGGCGTGGGGACGGTGATCACCTCGCCGCTGGTGACCGCCGGGACCAGGTGCTCGAAGACCAGGTCGAGCAGCGGCTGCGAGGTCGGGGCCTGCGCCGAGTTGAGCGCGATCACCGCCTCCCGCTCGGGCAGCACCAGGCAGAACTGGCCGAAGGCGCCGTCCAGCCGATAACCCTCCCGGCTGATCCACACCTGGTAGCCGTAGCCGGTGGTCCAGTCGCGGTCGTCGGCGGGGTTGGTCGGTATCTGGCGGCGTCCGGCCTGGGCGACGTACTCGGCGGGAATCAGCTGGCGGCCCTGCCACGCCCCGCCCAGCCGGTACAGCTCGCCGAGCCGGGCCAGCTCGGTGGTGGTGACATGCAGGCCGGTGAAGCCGAGCTCGCGTCCCTGCTCGTCGGTCTCCCAGCTCGGCTCGATGCCGAGCGGCTCGAACAGCCGAGGTCGCAGGTAGTCCATCAGGGGCTCGCCGGTGCGTCGCCGCACCAGCTCGCCGAGCATCCAGCTGGCGAGGTTGTTGTAGGCGTGCCGGGAGCCGACCGGCTCCTGGGGCACCGCGCTGAAGAAGTGGTCGACCGGGTCTTCGCCGTCGTACCAGTCGGGGTCGGCGCTGTGCCCGGTGGACATGCTCAGCAGGTGGTGGACGGTGATCTCCGCGATCCGCGGGTCCACCGGCCGGTCCGGGTCGATCAGGGCCGCCACCCGGTCGTGCAGGCCGAACCGGCCCTCACCGATCGCGATCCCCACCGCCGAGCCGGTGACCGTTTTGCTCACCGAGTAGACGCCCACGCTGTCGGTGGCGCGCCACGGCTCCCAGTAGGCCTCGACCACCGGACGGCCGCGGTGCAGTGCGACCACGGAGTGCAACTCGATGCGCGGGTCGGCCTCGACCGCCGCCAGGAACCTGCTGAAGTCCTCGCTCACGCGCCACAGCCTACGGATCCGGGGCCGGCGGGCTCGGCGCAACGCGCTCGGACGCCGCCGCGCCGCCTCACGGGTCGAACGGACTGGCGAGCGCGGCCGGCCCGGGCGGGATCGGGTGGCGGTGCTCGGCCAGGCCGGTCAGCACCGCCCGCTGCACCGAGTTGCGGCCGAACCGCTTGTTGAGGCGGTCGGCGGCCTGCTCGGCCTCCCGCCAGCCCACCTCGGGTTCGCCGAGGGCTGGCTGCAGGTGCGCCTCGTCCGCCGGCACCAGGCCGGCCATCCGCAGGCCCACCCGTCGGATCGGCTTGGCCCGCATCCGGGGCTGCTCGTAAAGCGTGAGAGCGGCGGCGTAGAGCTGGTGGGCGGTGTCGACCGGGCTCGGCAGGGTGAGCGAGCCCGAGATGGTCTTGAAGTCGGAGAACCGGACCCCCAGGGTCACCGTCCGGCCCATCAGGCCCGCCTTGCGCAGCCGCCGGGCGACGCTGGTCGCGACCCGCAGGATCTCGGCCTTGACCACGGCCGGGTCGTCGGTGTCGGAGTAGAAGGTCTCCTGGTTGCCGACCCCGACGGCGGTGGCGTGCTGCAGGCTGACATGGCTGGACGAGCGTCCCCAGGCCAGGTGCGACAGCGCCCGTCCCTGGTGTGGGCCGAAGGCGCGCTGCAGCACCTCGAGCGGGGTGTTGGCCAGGTCGGCGACGGTCATGATGCCGCGACGCTGCAGGGCGGCGGTGGTGCTGGAGCCGATGCCGTAGAGCTTGCCCACCTCGAGCGGGTGCAGGAAGTCGATGACCTGGTCGGGCAGGACCTCGCGCAGCCCGTCCGGCTTGGCGGCGCGGGAGGCCATCTTCGCGACCAGCCGGTTCGGCCCGATCCCGACCGAGCAGGGCAGCTGCTCCTGCTCGCGGACCAGTCGCCGGATCCGCTGCCCGATCGCCTCGGCCGACCCCCACATCCGCAGCGCGCCGGTCACATCCAGGTAGGCCTCGTCGATCGAGGCCACCTCGACCACGGCGACCACCGTCCGGAAGATGTCCATCACCTCGCGCGAGGCGGTGAGGTAGTCGTCGAAGTTCGGACGGATCCCGACCCCGGACGGGCAGAGCCGCTTCGCGCGGGAGGAGGGCATGCCGCCCTCGACCCCCCACTCCTTGGCGAGCCGGTTCGCCGACAGCACGACCCCCCGTCCGTCACCGCCGACCCACATCGGGATCGTGCCCAGCGCGGGCTCCCGGCGGATCTCGACCGAGGCGTAGAACGAGTCCATGTCGATGTGCATCACGACCGGCATCGCATTCACCCCCGATATCGAACAGGTGTTCGAAACGATGATCCTGCGGTGCGGTGCTCGCCGTCAACCCGGACGGCTCGGCCGGCGTCGGTCATGGAGCACCCTGCCGCGTCCGCCGTTCACCACCTCCGGTCGCTCAGTCCGCCCCGCGGCGGCCGCTAACACGGTTACTGGTGAGTGTCTGCCGCGACTACGAGAGGGACACTCACCACTAAGGCCGGGAGTCGGGGGTGGGCTCGCGCGGGGACGATCGGCAGGACGTGGGCTCGCGCTTGGAGTGGGTCGGTCAGGACGCTGGCTCGCGCCGCAGCGGAGCACGGGGGCGCAGACCCGGGGGCAGGGCCTGGCCGCATCCCGGGACCGCTGACGCGGTTACTGGTGAGTGTCTGCCGCGACTATGAGAGGGACACTCACCACTAAGGCCCGGGGGAGCATCCCGGGACCGCTGATGCGGTTACTGGTGAGTTTCTGCCGCGACTACGAGCGGGACGCTCACCACTAAGCGGGGGAGTCGGGGGGGCGGCTCGCGCTGGGCAGGGGATCGAGGCCGAGGCTGGCCTGCGCTCTGAGTCGATCGGGCAGGACGCGGGCTGGCGCTGGGAGGGATCGGGCCGGACGCGGGCCGGGGGTCAGCCGACCTCGGACTGGGCCTGGCGCTCCAGGGCGATGAAGACGTCCTCCAGCGTCGCCCCGGGGCCGTGCGCCGCGCGCAGTTCGCTCGGGCTGCCCAGGGCCATCAGGCGGCCGCTGTTGATGAAGGCCAGCCGATTGCAGTGCGTCGCCTCGTCCATGTAGTGGGTGGTGACGAAGAGCGTCACTCCCGACGCGGCCAGCTCGTAGAGCAGGTCCCAGAACTGCCGGCGCGCCACCGGGTCGACTCCCGAGGTCGGCTCGTCCAGGAAGAGCAGCTCGGGGGAGTGGATCGTCGCCGTCCCCAGCGCCAGGCGCTGCCGCCACCCGACCGACAGGTTGGCGGTCAGCTCGTCCTCGCGTCCCTCCAGCCCGGCCATCGCCACGATGTAGGCCCTCCGCTCGGCGAACTCCTGCGGCGACAGGTTGTAGATCGAGGCGTAGAAGCGCAGGTTCTCGGCCACCGTGAGGTCCTCGAAGAGCGAGAACCTCTGCGACATGTAGCCGATCCGCGACCGCACCCGTTCGGGGTGGGCGGCGATGTCCTCGCCGAGCACCCAGGCCCGGCCCTCGGTCGGGGCGAGGCTGCCGGTCAGGATCCGGATCGTCGTCGTCTTGCCCGACCCGTTGGGGCCGAGGAAGCCGAAGACCTCGCCCCGGGGGACGTCGACGTCGATGCCGTCCACCGCGGTGAAGTGGCCGAACCGTCGCACCAGCCCGCGGACGCTGATCGCGGCGTCGGGCACCGGTGGGGGAGTTGTCGGACGCATCATGCTCCTACTCGGTGAGCCGGCGGCGGGTGGCCAGCACCGCCCAGCCGAAGGTGACGATCGCGAACCCGGCCAGCGCGAGCAGCGGGACGGCGAGGTCGGCCAGGGTGCTGTCCTTGAGGAAGGACGACCGCAGCACGGTCAGCGCGTGGGTGAGCGGCAGCAGCGCGGTGAGGGGCTGGACGAGGGCGGGCATCGACTCCACCGGGAACAGGAAGCCGGACAGCACCATCATCGGCAGCATCACGAACAGCACGGTCTGGATCGCCTGGGCGCGGGTGCGCGAGGCCAGCGAGATCAACAGCCCCAGCCCGATCGAGACCAGCAGGAACAGCCCCAGGCCGAGGGCGGCGATCCAGGCGTTGCCCTGGAAGGGCACCCCGAACCACCACAGCCCCACGACCAGCACGATGACCATCTGCCCGAGGGAGAGCAGGGCATAGGGCGTGACCTTGCCGATGATGTACTCGGTCGGCCGGATCGGGGTCACGAAGAGCTGCTCCAGGGTGCCGGACTCCCGCTCCCGCACCACCGCCTGCGACATCACCGCGCCCAGCGACAGCATCACGATCGCCGCGATCAGGCCCGGGATCATGGTGTTGATCGGGGCCAGGGTCGGGTTGTACAGCACCCGGATCCGGGCATCGATCCCGGGCGCGGTGACGCCCGGCGGCAGGCTCAGCCGCTCGCTGTTGGCGTGCGCCACCACCTGCGAGGCGTACCCGGTGGCGATCGACGAGATCTGCGAGTCGGAGCCGTCCACGACGATGCCGATCCCGGCCCGGCCGCCGGACAGCAACGTCGCCTCCGTGCCCTCGGGGATCACCACCGCGACCCGCACCTGGCCGCCGTCCAGCAGTGGCTGCAGCGCGGCCTCGCTGGCGGGCCGCGTCGTCACCTTGAAGTAGCCGGACGCCTCGAAGGAGTCGGCCAGTGCCCGGGAGACCGCGGACCGGTCGAGGTCGACCACGGCGGTCGCGATCGAGCGGACGTCGACCGCCACCACGTAGCCGAACAGCAGCAGTTGTAGGACGGGCATGAACAGCAGCAGGCGCACCAGCATCGGGTCCCGGCGGAGCTGGCGGAACTCCTTCCAGATCAGGGCGCGGACGCGGCGGCCGTTCATGCCGACCGCCTGCGATAGAGGACGGACGCGAGCAGCAGCGCGAGCACCGCGTAGCCGGCCAGGGCGGCGAACTGCGGCCACAGCTCCGTCCAGCCGCTGGCCTTGAGGAAGATGCCGCGGGCGATGTCGACCATGTAGCGGGCGGGGAAGACCGCGCTCACCCACTGCAGCGCGGTCGGGATCTGGTCCAGCGGGAAGATGAACCCCGACAGCAGGAAGGCGGGCAGGAAGGCCACCATCAGCGCCAGGATGTTGGCCACGTCCACCGACGGCGCGACCGCCGAGATCACCAGCCCCATCCCGAGGCAGCAGAAGACGAACAGCGCCGCGCCGCCGATCAGCAGCAACGGGTCGCCGTGCAGCGGCACCGCGAACAACCCGATCGCCACCGCGGTGATGGCCACCACCTCGAGGAAGGCCAGCACGGTCCACGGCAGCAGCTTGCCGAGCATCAGCTCCGGCATCCGGATCGGGCTGACCGCGAGCTGGTCGGCGGTCCCGAGGTCGCGTTCCCGGACCAGGCTGACGGCGGTCTGCTGGATCGTGACGATCGAGATGATCGCCACCATCAGCCCCGGGATCAGGAACACCGCCGA
This sequence comes from Actinomycetes bacterium, assembly GCA_023436925.1. GTDB lineage: Bacteria > Actinomycetota > Actinomycetes > Propionibacteriales > Propionibacteriaceae > Propionicimonas. The sequence goes on along the minus strand of JAEZHJ010000124.1, from coordinate 25,798 downwards.
GCGCCGCTCCGGGTTGTACCAGGTCCGCACGCGGGGTTCGAGGACGCCGGCGGCGGTCAGGTCGTAGCCCTTGGCATCCGCCCAGGACAGCGTGAGCTGCTGGCCGACGAGCTGGTTGAGGGCGGTGGTGTAGGCCTGCGCGACGCGAGCGGCGGTGGGTTCGGTGCCGTCGATCAGCACGGCGATCTCGGCGGGGGTGTCGGTGGCCAGCGAGCGCTCGAATCCGGCCGGGACGACCACGCCGATCCGGGCCCGGTTGGCCCCGAAGGCCTGGTCGATGGCGCGCAGCTCGTCGGCCCGCTCGACGATGGTGAAGAACGGGGAGCCCTCGTAGTGGGCCAGGTAGTCGCGGCTGGCCGGGGTGCGGTCGTTGTCCACCACGACGGTGGGCACGTGGGTGACGTCGAAGCTGATCGCGTAGCCGAACAGCAGCATCATGGCCACCGGCAGCAGCAGCACCATGATCAGCGAGCGCGGGTCCCGCCCCAGGTGGCGGAACTCCTTGACGGTGACCGCGGCGATCCGGTCGAGGGCGTTCATGCCGCCTCCTCGCCGGCGAGGTGGGCGAACACGGTCTCCATGTCGGTGGCGATCGCGGCAGCCTCCGCCTCCATGCCGGACGCCGCCAGGTGGGCCACCACCGCTGCGGGGGCGTCCGCGGCGGGCGCGTCCACCAGGACCCGGACGGTGTCGCCCAGCAGGTGCGCGTCCAACAGCCCGACCAGGCCGGGCAGGGCGGCCAGCGCGGCTCGCGAGTCGGCCGCGGTGACCTCGAGCAGCGTGCCGGGCACGGCGGCGGAGAGCTCGGCGGGGGTGCCGGTGTGGGTGATCCGGCCCTGGCTCATGAACCCGATCTGCGAGCAGCGCGAGGCCTCGTCCATATAGGGCGTGGAGACGACCACGGTGCGCCCCTCGGCGTGGACGCGGGCCAGGATCTCCCAGAACTCGCGCCGCGACACCGGGTCGACGCCGGTGGTCGGCTCGTCGAGCAGCAGCAGGTCGGGGTCGTGCATCAGGGTGCTGGCGAGCATGAGCTTCTGCTTCATGCCGCCGGACAGGTTGCGGGCCTGCCGGCCGGCGAAGGCGGCCAGGCCCATCCGGTCGAGCAGCTTCGCGGCGCGCTCCCGGCGCGGGCCCCGCGGCACGCCGCGCACCCGGGCGAAGAAGTCGAGGTTCTCCGCGACGGACAGGTCGGGGTACATCGAGAACCGCTGCGCCATGTAGCCGATCCGGCCGGTCAGCGCCGGGGTGGGCCGGCCGACGGGGTCGCCGAAGACGAGCGCCTCGCCGGCGGACGGGGTCAGCACGGTGGCCAGCATCCGCAGCAGGGTGGACTTGCCGGCGCCGTCCGGGCCGAGCAGGCCGAACACCGCCCCGGCAGGGATCTCGAGGTCGATGCCGTCCACCGCCCGCAGGTGGCCGAAGTCGCGCCGCAGCCCAAGGATCCGGACCGCGGCAGGGGCCGGCTCGGTCATCCGAACACCACGTCGACCGGCAGGCCGGCGCGGACGACCTCGGGCTGGGCGACGGCGATCCGCACCTCGTAGACCAGGTTGGCGCGCTCCTGCTCGGTCTGGACCGTGCTCGGGGTGAACTCGGCCTCCGAGGAGATGAAGCTGACCGTTCCCGGGGTCGGCTCGCCACTGCCGATGCTGAGGCTGACCTGCTGGCCGACGGTGACCTCGCCGATTCGCGGCTCGGGGACGAACACCCGGACGAAGACGTCGTCGGGGTCGACCAGGGTGGCCAGCGTCCGGCCGGGTGCGGTGTTCTCGCCCACGGCGGCGGTCAGGCTGACCACCAGACCGGCGCGCGGGGCGGTGACCGAGGTGTACTCCAGCTGCAGCTTCGCCAGGTCGACCCCGGCCTCGGCCTGCGCCTTGCGGGCCTTCGCGGCTGTGACGTCGGCCTTGGTGGCGTCCTTGTCCTTCTCGGCGTTGGTGACGGCGGCGGCGGCGGCCTTGACGCCCTGCTCGGCCTGCTTCAGCTGCAGTTCGAGGGCGGCGCGGTCGAGGGCGGCGATCTCCTGGCCGGCGGTCACCCGGTCACCCTCGGCGACGGCGACCGACGCGATCCGTCCGGTCAGCGCGGGGGCGATCTGGTACTGGCGCGACTCGGCGGTGCCGCTGGCGCGCAGCGCGGTGTCGACCGGGCCGGACTGGGTCGCCGTCCACCACCACCAGAAGCCGCCGCCGGCGAGCAGCAGCACCACGAGCACGATCACCGGGACCGGGGGGCGAGAGCGGGTGGCCATGTTCTACCTTCCTGGCATGCCGGCGGCGGATCCGCGGCAGGGTTCGATGGTGATGGTGACCGGCACACCGGCCGGCAGGTCGGTGTCGGTGGTCACCTCGACGGCGAAGGCGCGGGTGAGGTGCACCTCGTCGGTGGCGAAGCTGGTCGGCGGGTACTCGGCCGACACCCCCAGCCGGGTGACCCGGGCGGGTATCGGCTCTGTGCCCCAGTCGGTGTGGACGGCGGCCGGATCGCCCAGGCAGGTCGCCTCGGCCTGGGCGGGGGAGAGCCAACTGGTGGCCCGGGCCGGACCGGCCAGCCGCAGGACGGCGACGGTGGCGCCGGGGGCGAGCCGGGCGCCGACCGGGGCTGCCCAGACGACGGTGCCCGCCTCGGGGGCGGTCAGCGCAGTCTCGGCGACCCGGCTCTCTGCGAGTTGCACCGGGACGTCGGCGGTCTCGGCGGCGACCCGGGCGAGCCGGCGGAGCCGGGTGAGCTCGGCGCGGGCGTCCCGCAGGTCGGCGGCGGCCTCGTCGAGGTCGGACAGGCCGTCGGTGGCCTTGCGGATCCCGTCCTTGATCTGGCTCAGCCCTGACCTGGCCTGCTTCAGCCCGCTGTCGAGCTTGCGCAGGCCGGCGTCCAGCTTCGTCAGCCCGGCGTTGACCTCGGCGAGCTTGGCATCGAGCTGGGCCAGCGCCTGTTCCAGGGGTTCGCGGGCGGGGGACTCCGGCGGCAGCGCGGCGAGCTGCCCGGCGACCTCGGCGCGCCGGGCGGTGAGCTCCTTGCGGCCGGCGGCGGCCTGGGCCCGTTGCTTGCGCAGGTCGGTGCGGGTGTTGGTGAGCTCGTCGATCGCGTCGGTCACCTCGCGGCGCTTCTTCTTCAGTTCGGCGAGCGTGTCGACCACCTCGGCGCGCTTGTCGGCCAGTTCGGCCTGCGCGTCCGCGGTGTCCTGGAGCCGGGCGTCCAGGACGCCGACCTGGGCGGTGGCGACCCGGGCGTCCGCCTCGGCGACGGCCAGGGCGGCGCGCTGCAGCCGGTCGTCCAGGCCCGCCACCGGTTGACCGGCGCTGACCGGGTCGCCCTCGGCGACCTCCACCCGGGTGAGGGTGGCCATCGCGCCGAGCCCGAGTTGGGCGGCGGTGGGCGAGGCGTCGTCGGAAGGCTGGTTGCCGGTGGTTGGGAACCCGGCGTCCAGGTTGACCGCGGGCCAGACGAGTTGCGGGACGGTGACGGTGACCGTCCGGTCGTCCACCTGGCCCTGCAGCCGCAACTCGGTGGACGGGGCGCCGCAGCCGGCGAGGCCGAGGGCGGCCAGGGCTGCGGTGAGGAGGGCGGCGACGCGCTTCATCGCAGGTCCACCGTCTTGAGGAAGGCGGCTGCGATGACTTCCAGGTCGGCGGTGGAGGGCGGCGGGAGCGGGTCGGCGCGCAGGAAGCCGTCCAGGGCGATGAAGCTGAACGCCGAGCCGAGGTAGAGCCGGGCGATCAGGTCGGGCCGCTCGGCCCGGATCAGCCCGGCCCGGTCGGCGCGGACCAGGAGGTCCTCGACCCGCCCGAGGAGCTGGGCCGGCAGCGCGGTCCGGATCGCTTCGCGGAGTTCGGGGATGCGGAAGGCCTCGCCGAAGACGAGCCGGAGCATTCCGACCCGGTCGGGGCGCATCAACTCGTCGATCATGCCCCGGGCGATCCCGATCAGCTGGGACCGCAGGTCGGCGACGGAGTGCATGGGCGCCGGCTCGGGGAACAGCCCGGCGGCGTCCAGTTCGGTGGTCACAACCTCCGCGAGCAGGTCGAGCTTGGAGGGGAAGTAGCGGTAGAGCGTCTGCTTGGACACCCCTGCCTCGGCCACGACCGCGTCCATCGACGTGCCGGCGAAGCCGTCGGCGAGGAAGAGCCGGCGGGCGGCGTCCACCATCTGCCGTCGTTTGGCACTGCTGCGTGACAAGGTCGCGGTCACGTATCAAACTGTACGGTTCAGTTTGATCCGGAGCAAGCCGGCGGGTCCCTCAAGGACACTGCACTCGGCTACGTCACCGCCACCGTGAGGCGTTCCCGCCGGTGGCGCTGCCAGCCCGAACCACGTCCTCTCTCGCGCTGTTGTGCGCCTCTCTTCTGCGGCCCGCCGACCCCGCCTGCCCGTCCGGACCTTCCCGCCCGTCCGAACCCGCTTACTGGTGAGTGTCTCCCTCGACTATGGGATGGACACTCACCAGTAAGCGGTGGAGGGCAATGGACGCGGCGCGAGGCGGGAGCAATGGCCGTGGAGGTCGGCGGGGAACGCGGTGTGGCGTCCGCCCGGCGCTTCCTGGTGGGTGTTTTGCTCGTCCGCCCGTCCCGAACCCGCTTACTGGTGAGTGTCGCCCTCGTCTACGGGAGGGACATTCACCAGTAAGCGGTGGAGGGCAGTGGACGCGGCGCCAAGCGGGAGCAACGGCCGCGGAGCTAGGTCGGGGAACGCGGTCTGGCGTCCGCCCGGCGCTTCCTGGTGGGTGTCTGAGTCGCCCGCCCGTCCGAACCCGCTTACTGGTGAGTGTCGCGCTCGTCTACGGGAGGGACACTCACCAGTAAGCGGGGGAGAGCTGTGGACGCGGCGGCCGACGGGAGCAAAGGCGGCGAAGCTCTGCGGGGCAAGGTGGAGAAGCTCTGCGGGTGCAAGGTGCGGCGGCCCGCGGGTCGGTAGCGCGGACGGCGGCTCCCGACGGCGACCCCCGACGGCGGCAGACCACGCGCCGCCCGGTCGGCGGGCGCTTGTACTCTTGCCCCCATGACGTCCCCCGCCCAGCTGCGAGCCCGCAGGCTGAACGACCTGCCGGTCGAGGTGGTGGACGACCGGCCGCTGCCGCAGCGGCTGCTCGGCTCGTGGTGGGCCTGGCTGGTGGTCGGCCTGTCGCTGATCTTCGCCGCCTGTCTGGCTGCCCTGTGGTTCGAACTGACCGCTGACCAGCCCGCGGTCGACGGCACCGTCCCGGGCGTGAATCCGTCCGCGATCCGGCAGGCCGCCTGGTACGCGACGTCCACCCTGGTGTTCTGGATCCTGGTCTTCCTGCTCGCCGACCGCTGGCGTCCGCAGCGATGGACGGTGTGGTTCCTGTCGCTGGGCTGGGGAGCCTCGGTGGCGACCTTCCTGTCGTACCACGTGAACTCGTGGGCGGCGATGCAGATGCAGGTGACCGGCAACTTCGATCCGGCGACCAGCGCCCGGGCTGCGATCTTCGTCGCGCCCTTCGTCGAGGAGGCGGCCAAGGCCACCGTGCTGTTCGGCCTGGCGATCCTGGTGCGCTACGAACTGGTGTCCAAGGTGTCGCTGGTGGTGATGGGCGGCCTCAGCGCGGCCGGCTTCGCGTTCACCGAGAACATCATCTACTACGCCCGCGCCATCGTGTACTCCTCGCAGACCATCGAGGTGGGCGACGCCGAGCAGGCCGTGGTCGAGCTGGTCTGGCTGCGAGGCTTCTGGACGGCCTTCGGCCACCCGCTCTTCACGATGATGACGGCCGTCGGGGTGGCGGTCGCGCTGCGCACCCGCAGCAAGGTGGTCCGCGTCCTCGCGCCGCTGGCCGGCTTCGGCCTGGCGGCCCTGTTGCACATGGTCTTCAACTCCCAGGCCACCTTGAGCCAGGGCGCCTCCCAGCTGTTCATGTACTGGGCGGTCGCCGTCCCGCTGGTGCTGTCGGCGGTGATCTGGGTGGTCCGCCAGGTCCTCGCCCAGGGCCGGCTGATCCGTAACCGGCTGACCGACTACGTCATCATGGGCTGGCTCAAGCCGGAGGACCCGGCGCTCTTCGCCCGGCTCCGCACCCGGTGGCGGGCGCTGCTGGTCGCCATCACCCGAGGCTGGCGCTGCTTCATCGCCACCCGTGACCTGCAACGGACGCTGACTGAACTGGCCTACCTGCGCGACGCCGAGGTGCGCGGGATCATCGACCAGACCGGGCAGGAACGCGCCCGGGAGTTGCTGCAGCGCTCCCGCACGCTGCGTCCGGTCGCCATCGACGACCCGCGCGGGCTCAAGCTCAACCTGCCGCGGCTGCGGCGCCGCCGTCCGGTCGACTTCCCGCCGCCCAACTATCCCGGGCCCGCCGGGCTGGGCGGTTCGTGGCCGGCTCCCACCGGTTCGCCAGTAGGCTCACCCGGGTACTCCGCGGTTGACCCCAAGTGGGGTCCGCCGGGAAGCTGACCCGATCTCCGGTCGGGGCTGACCAGGCAGGAGCGAGATGGCTGCAGAGGAGCTCGCGCGAGCCCTGACCGGGCTGCGCGACGCCCTGGCGGGAGTGCGCCTGCCGATCGACCTGCCGGGATCGGACGCCGCCGCGGCGCGGGCCCGTGAGGCGGTCGCCCAACTCGACGACTACATCCTTCCCCGGCTGTCCCGGCTCGAGGCCCCCTTGCTGGCGGTCGTCGGCGGTTCCACCGGTGCCGGCAAGTCCACCCTGGTGAACTCGGTGATCGGACGGGTCGTCAGCGCGCCCGGCGTGATCCGGCCCACCACCCGCTCCCCGGTGCTGGTGCACCACCCCGACGACGCCCGCTGGTTCGGTTCCGACCGGATCCTGCCGGGCCTGGCGCGCAGCACCGACCGGGTCGCCGATGCCCGGACCCTGCAGGTCGTGCCGGAGCCGTCGCTGCCGCACGGGCTCGCGATCCTGGACGCCCCCGACATCGACTCGGTGGTGGCGGAGAACCGGGCGCTGGCCGGCCAGTTGCTGGCCGCGGCCGACCTGTGGCTGTTCGTGACGTCGGCCGCCCGGTACGCCGACGCGCTGCCGTGGGACTACCTGCGGGCCGCCGCCGAGCGGGACGCCGTGGTCGCCGTCGTGCTCGACCGGGTGCCGCCGGCGGCGATCGGCGAGGTCCCGGCCCACCTGGGCCAGATGATGGGCCAGCGGGGCCTGGGCAAGTCGCCGCTGTTCGCCGTCCCCGAGACCCAGATGGGGGCGGACGGACTGCTGCCGCAGGCTGCCGTCGCGCCGATCCGGGCCTGGCTGAGCGAGTTGGCCGCCGACGCCACCAGTCGCCAGGGCGTGGTGCTGCAGACGCTGGACGGCGCGGTCCGGTCGCTGGTCGCCGCCGCGCCGCAGGTCGCCCAGGCGGTCGACGACCAGGCCGCCGCCCTCGAGACGCTCCGCAACGACGCCGAGCAGTCCTACGCCGAGGCGGTCCGGACCGTGTCGGTGCAGACCGCCGACGGCAGCCTGTTGCGCGGGGAGGTGCTGGAGCGCTGGCACGATTTCGTCGGGACCGGCCAGTTCTTCCGGGCGGTGGAGCAGAAGATCGGCTGGCTGCGTGACCGCGCGGTGGCCGCCATGCGGGGCGAGCCGAAGCAGGCTGTGGAGGTCACCCAGGCGGTGGAGTCCGGCATGGAGGTGCTGGTCCGCGAGGAGGGCGAGGCTGCTGCGGCCCGCACCGGTGGCGCGTGGCTGGCGCACCCGGCCGGCCGCCAGCTGGTGCAGGCCTCCGGCGACGAACTCACCCGGGCCAGCCGCGACTTCGACCTGGCGGCCAAGCGGCTGGTTCGCGACTGGCAGGCCGACGTGATGGAGCTGGTCAGCGAGGTCGGTGCGTCGAAGAAGTCCCGCGCCAGGTTCTGGGCGCTGGGGGTGAACGGCGTCGGGGTCGCGCTGATGGTGCTGGTGTTCTCCCAGACCGGCGGGCTGGTGGGGGCCGAGATCGGGGTCGCCGGCGGCACGGCGGTGCTGGCCCAGCGGGTGCTGGAGGCGATCTTCGGCGAGGATGCCGTCCGCCGGCTCGCCAAGCAGGCCAAGACCCAGTTGGACGACCGGGTGCAGGCGCTGATGGCCACCGAGCTGGCCCGCTACGAGACCGCACTCGGTGCCGTCGACGCCCGACCCGAGCAGGCGGCCGCCATCCGGGCGGCGCTGGCCGAGGTCGGCCCGCTGCGCGAGCAGCTGGCCCAGCCGGCGATCACCGCCCCGGCCCGGCGCGAGCTCGGTCCCGCGGACCCTTCCGCCGAGGCCATCGAGGACATCGAGGTGGTCGACGTCGTCGCCTTGGAGGTCGTCGAGGGCACCGTGGTCGAGCCTGGGGAGAGCCGGTGAAGGGCGCCGACCTGGGCGACCGGGTGGCGGCGCTGCGCGAGGCGGTGGAGGCCAGCGACGGACGAGCCGCGGGTGACGTCGTCGAGCGGGCCCGGCAGGTCGTGGACCGGGCGGGGGAGCGGGTCACCTTCGGTGACCACACCGTGGTGGCGCTGGCCGGCGCGACCGGCTCGGGGAAATCCACCCTGTTCAACGCGATCACCGGCACGGAACTGGCCGAGACGGCGGTGCGGCGTCCGACGACCGCACGCGCCATGGGGGTGGCGTGGGGTACCTCGCTGCCGCATGAGCTGCTCGACTGGCTCGACGTGCCCCGCCGACACCTGATCGCGGCTGCGCCGGACAGTCCACTGGCCCGCCTGGTGCTGGTGGACCTGCCCGACCACGACTCGACCGAGGTCTCCCACCGGCTCACCGTCGATCGGCTGGTGCAGCGGGTCGACGCGCTGGCGTGGGTGGTCGACCCGCAGAAGTACGCCGACGCCGCCCTGCACGACAGCTACCTGAAGCCTTTGGCCCCGTATGCGGAGGTCATGATCGTCCTGCTGAACCAGTCCGACCGGTTGAGCCCGGACGAACTGGACCAGTGCGTCCGGGACCTGCGTGGCCTGCTGGACCGGGAAGGACTGAAGCGGGTCCCGTTGATGGTCACCTCCGCCCTGCGCGGCACCGGCGTCCCGGAACTGCGCGAGATGCTGGCCCGGACGGTGAGTACCAAGCGGGCCACCGTCCGGCGGCTGGAGACCGACGTCAAGGTGGCCGCCGCCGGGTTGTTCGACGAACTGGGCGACGGCAAGCCGCGCAGCCTGGACAAGGCCGCTCGCAGCGAGCTCACCGCCGCGCTCGGCGATGCCGCCGGCGTCCCCAGCGTGGTGGACGGCGTCTACCGGGCCTGGCGCAAGCGCGGCCGGGCGGCGACCGGGTGGCCGTTCGTCAGCTGGATCGGCAACCTGCGGGTCGATCCGCTGAAGCGGCTGCGGCTGGAGTTGCCGAGCCGGTCGGCCGAGGTCGGCCGGACGGCGCTGCCGACCGCCACCCCCGTCCAGCGCGGCCGGGTGGAGGGCGCGCTGCGCACCCTGACCGAGAGCGCCGTCGAGGGCCTGCCGCGGGGCTGGGCGGACGCCGTCCGCGCCGCCGCCCACCGCAACCAGGCGCACCTGCCCGACCGGCTCGACACCGCGATCGCGGCGACCGACCTGCGGACCCGCAACGGCTCGTGGTGGTGGGCGCTGTGGCGGGTGCTGCAGTGGCTGCTGGTGGCCGCCGTGGTCGCCGGGGGCCTCTGGCTGCTCTACAACCTGTTCCACTCCTACCTGATGCTGCCGCCCCTGCCGCCGGTGGACTGGAACGGAGTGCCGATGGCCACCTGGCTGCTGGTCGGCGGCGTGCTGGCCGGGCTGCTGCTCGCGCTGGTCGGACGGATCCTGGTGACGATCGGCGCCGGCTGGCGGGCGCGGGGCGCGGAGAAGGCCTTGCGTGCCTCGATCGGCTCGGTGACCGCGGAGCAGGTGATCGAGCCGGTGCAGGCTGAGCTCGACCGGTACGCGCGGGCGGTCGACGCCGTGGCCCGGGCCCGGGCACGCTGACGCTCATCCACAGCCCCCGCCGCGTGCGGCGGGTTGTCCACAGCGCCGGCGACTGCCTGACCCGTCACGGCCCTGCGGCCCAAGACTCTCGGTGACGCTGAGAGGAGCGGGAATGGAAGCGCTGGTATGGATGACCGGCCGCGTCGGCGGCGATGTTGATGTCCGGGAGTCGGCCTCGCCGTGGTCGACCTTCCGGCTGGCCTGCACCCCGCGGGTGGTGCGCGGCGGGGAGTGGGGTGACGAGCAGACAACCTGGGTGACGGTCAGCTGTTCGCACCGACTGGCCGAGCACGTCCGGCTCAGCCTGCGCAAGGGCGACCCGGTGATCGTCGTGGGCAAGCTGCGCACCAGGCGGTGGTTCGACGCCAACGGGCTCGAGCACGAGCAACTGCAGATCCGGGCCAGTTCGGTGGGTCACGACCTGGCCGTGGGCACGTCGAGCTTCTACCGGCCGCGCCGCGACGGCACCGCCGAGCCGGCGGCCGAGGAAGGGGCGGGCTCACCCGACAGTGACGGTGGTGAGCCGCTGGACGAGGACGCCATCGTCGAGTTCGACGAGCCGGAGAGCCTCCCGAGGCAGGAGCCGGAGGATCCCGACGGCGAGCAGCCGGGTGGCGACGCGACGGTTGCCGACGAGTCGGGTGGCGAGGTCGGGCCGCCGGAGGACCGCGCAGTCTGGCAGGTGCAGCCCGCGACTCCCGAGAAGCAGTCAGGACGACGGCGGGGGAGCGGCCGGGCGGCCTAGGCAGGGGCGGGCCCGGGCGTGGGCCCTGGTGCTTGTCGGCCGGATCAGGAGGGGCTTGATCCGGAGCGGCGGGACCGAGGGGAGAGGGTCCACGTCCGGGCCTCCGGCAACCGCCAGCCCATCCGGTAGGCCAGCAGGCACAGGATCCCGCCGGCCAGGGCGGCGACGAGGGTGGTGGCACCCCGCCACTCGCTGGAGGTGAGACGGTCCAGGCCGACCGCGACGCCCGCCGCAATCGAGGCGCAGGTCGCGTAGAGGGTGTTGCCGCCGAAGATGATCGGGGGCCGTTGCACGAGCACGTCACGGATCATCCCGCCGCCGACGGCGGTCAGCGTGCCGAGCAGAATGGCCGGCAGCCAACCCAGGCCGGCGTTGAGCGCCTTGCCGGCGCCGACCGCTCCCCAGGTGCCCAGGGCGATCGCGTCCAGGAAGCGCAGGCTCCGCCGCCACCACACGCCATCGGCGAGGACGAAGTAGGCGAACACCGCGACGCTGAGTGCCAGGGCGAGGTAGGCCGGGTCGGTCAGCGCGACCGCCGGCCCGGCCTGCAACAGGCTGTCGCGCAGCATGCCTCCGCCCAGCCCCGAGACGATGCCCAAGAAGATGAACCCGATCAGATCGAAGCGTCGCTCCCGGGCCAGTGCGCCGGCCAGCAGCACGTTGGCGGCCACCCCGAGCAGGTCGAGGGCGCGGACCACCTGCGAGCTGAGCTCGACGACGTCCACCGGGTCAGTCCCGGGTGAGCCGTCGGTGCGCGGTGCGGTGCGGACGGGCGGCCTCGACCCCGAGCCGGGCCACCTTGTTCTCCTCGTAGTCGGCGTAGTTGCCCTCGTACCAGAACCAGTTGGCCTCGTCCTCGTCGTTGCCCTCCCAGGCGAGGATGTGGGTCGCCACCCGGTCGAGGAACCAGCGGTCGTGGGAGATCACGACGGCACAGCCGGGGAACTCCAGCAGCGCGTCCTCGAGCGACTGCAGGGTCTCCACGTCGAGGTCGTTGGTCGGCTCGTCCAGCAGCAGCACATTGCCCCCCATCTTCAGGGTGAGGGCCAGGTTGAGGCGGTTGCGCTCACCGCCGGACAGTACCCCGGCGAGCTTCTGCTGATCGGGGCCCTTGAAGCCGAACGAGGCCACGTAGGCGCGCGACGGCATCTCGAAGCTGGCGACCTTGATGTGGTCGAGCCCGTCCGAGACGACCTCCCAGACGTTCTTGCTGGGGTCGATGCCCGACCGGCTCTGGTCGACGTAGGAGAACTTCACGGTGGCGCCCACCTTGAGCTCACCGGCGTCCGGCTGCTCCTCACCGATCAGCATCTTGAACAGCGTGGTCTTGCCGACGCCGTTGGGGCCGATGATGCCGACGATCCCGGCCCGCGGCAGGGTGAAGGACAGGTTGTCGATGAGCACCCGGTCGCCGAAGCCCTTGGTCAGGTTCACCGCCTGCAGGACGTCGCTGCCCAGGCGGGGGCCCGGCGGGATGTTGATCTCGGTCAGGTCGACCTGGCGGTTCCGGTCGGCCTCGGCAGCGAGTTCCTCGTAGCGGGCCAGGCGGGCCCGGTTCTTGGCCTGGCGGGCCTTGGGGTTGGAGCGCACCCACTCCAGTTCGCGCTCGAGGATCTTGGCGCGCTTGGCGTCCTTGCGGCCCTCGATCTGGAGGCGGGACTTCTTGGTCTCCAGGTAGGTGGAGTAGTTGCCCTCGTAGGGGTGAAGCCGGCCGCGGTCGATCTCACAGATCCAGCCGGCGACGTTGTCCAGGAAGTAGCGGTCGTGGGTCACCGCCAGGACCGCGCCGGGGTAGTTCTTCAGGTGACCCTCGAGCCAGTTCACGCTCTCGGCGTCCAGGTGGTTGGTGGGCTCGTCCAGCAACAGCAGGTCCGGCTGCTGCAGCAGCAGCTTGCACAGCGCGACGCGACGCCGCTCGCCGCCGGAGAGCACGTCGACGATCGCATCGCCGGGCGGGCACTGCAGGGCGTCCATCGCCTGCTCGAGCTGGGAGTCGAGGTCCCAGGCGTTGCGGTGGTCGAGCTCGGTCTGCAATTCACCCATCTCGGCCAGCAGGGCGTCGAAGTCGGCGTCCGGGTCGGCCATGGCCTCGGAGATCTCGTTGAACCGGTCGAGCATGCCCTTGGTCTCGGCGACCGCCTCGTAGATGTTCTCCAGCACGGTCTTGCCGGCCGTGAGCGGGGGCTCCTGCTCGAGGATGCCGACGGTCTTGTCCTTGGCCAGCATCACGTCGCCGTTGTCCGGGCGGATCATGCCGGCCATCAGCTTGAGCATGGTGGACTTGCCGGCCCCGTTGGGGCCCACGACGCCGATCTTCGCGTCCTCGTAGAACGACATGGTGACGTTGTCGAGCACCAGCTTCTCGCCCAGCTTCTTGCGGACGTTGTGCATGGTGAACACGAATTCAGGCATTGGGGGCTCCTCCAAGAGCGATGCAGAAGGCGGCACAAGTATGCCAGCCCCCCGAGGGGGTCACGATCAGACGTCGGCGTCGAGGACGCGCTGCATGACCCGGCCGAGCACCAGGAAGTCCTCGGGATCAACGGGGTCGACCAGGATCTCGCGGACCGAGGCTACGTGGTAGGGCGCGACCTCGACCAGGAACTCGTAGCCCTGTTCGGTGAGGGACGCCATCACGCCGCGTCGGTCGCCCGGGCAGGTGCCGCGCGCGATCAGGCCCTTGTTCTCCATCCGGGTGACGGTGTGGGTGAGCCGGGAGCGGGACTGGCCGACCTGGTCGGCCAACTCGGACATCCGCATTGCGTGGTTGGGGGCCTCCGACAGCCGCACCATGATCTCGTACTCACCCAGGTCGAGGTCGAACTGGCGAAGCTCCGCCTCAAGGTGGCGCATCAGCCGGCTGGTCGCATCGAGATAGGTGCGCCAGACCTGCTGCTGCTCGGCAGTCAGCCACGGCGGCGTCTCGATCGTCCTCACAGAAACCCATCCTACGACAGAGAAGTTTACGATTCAACTGTCATCGCCGAGACTGGTCCGCGGGCGTGCGAGCGGGCTGACGGCGACCCCTCAAGTGGGCAGGTTTCCCCGTCCGGCGCGCGGGAGGGTCGGCTTCGCCTGCCTGCGCGCCGCACTAGACTGCGAGCCACCAGTCGAGGATGACGTGAAGGGGGTCCAGCGAATGACCACTGCCGAGGAGATTCTCGCCGGAAAGCCGGGGACGGTAGGTGAGATGTTTGCCTGGCGGGTGGAGCAGACGCCCGACAAGGAAGCCTTCCGGTACACCGACGCTGGCGAAAACTGGGTGTCGATCAGTTGGCGGGAGACCCAGCAGCGGGTCGAACGGCTGGCTGCAGGTCTGTTGTCGCTCGGGCTCGGCTACGAGGAGCGGGTCGCCATCGCCTCCAGCACCCGGATCGAGTGGGTGCTGGTCGACCTGGCGATCAACCTCGCCGGCGGCGCGACCACCACGATCTACCCCAACACCCACAGCGAGGACTTCCAGCACATCCTGCGCGACTCCGGGGCGGTGATCCTGATCGCGGAGAATGCGGAGCAGGCCGCCAAGGTGGTCGACGAGGACCTCCTGCAGCAGGTCCACCACGTGGTGCTGCTGGACGGTGCCGGCGACGGCGAGCGCACCATCTCCTGGAGCGACCTGGACGCCCGCGGCAAGGCCCTGCTCGCGGGGCAGCCGGACGCGGTCACGGCCGCCAGCGCCGCGGTCACCACCGACACCCTGGCCACCCTGATCTACACCTCGGGGACGACGGGCCTGCCCAAGGGCGTCGAACTCGTCCACCGCAGCTGGGTCTACGAGGGCTTCGCCGTCGACTCGCTGAAGATCCTGGACGCCAACAACGTGCAGTACCTGTGGCTGCCGCTGTCGCACGTCTTCGGTAAGGCGCTGATCGCCTGCCAGTTGGCGATCGGCTTCGCCTCGGCGGTGGACGGCCGGGTCGACCGGATCGTGCCGAACCTGGGCGCCGTCAAGCCGCAGTTCATGTGCGGCGCGCCGCGGATCTTCGAGAAGGTCCGCTCCGCGGTCCTGCTCTCCTCGCCGAGCGGCGCCATCAAGGGCCGGATCGCGCGCTGGGCCTTCGCCGTCGGCCGCGCCAGCCGTGAGTACCGCCTCGCCGGACGTCCGCTGCCCCCGGCGATGAACCTCGCCTACACCGTCGCCGACCGGGTGGTGTTCAGCAAGCTGAAGGAGCGGATGGGCGGCAATATCGAGTTCTTCATCTCCGGCTCGGCCAAGCTGTCCTCCCAGGTCCAGGCCTGGTTCTACTCCGCCGGACTGCTGGTCGTGGAGGGCTACGGACTGACCGAGACCAGTGCCGTCACCTGCGTGAACCTGCCCCGCGCGCCGCGCTTCGGCACGGTCGGCCCGGCCATCCCCGGCACCGAGGTCAGGATCGCCGAGGACGGCGAGGTGCTGGTCCGCGGCCCGGGCGTGATGCGCGGCTACCACAACGACCCCGAGCGCACCGCCGAAGCCATCCAGGACGGCTGGTTCCACACCGGTGACATCGGCAAGCTGGACGCCGACGGCTACCTCACCATCACCGACCGCAAGAAGGACCTGATGAAGACCTCGGGCGGCAAGTACGTCGCCCCGTCGAAGGTCGAGAGCGTGATTGCGGCCTCGATCCCGTACGTCTCGCAGGTCGTGGCGGTGGGCGACGGCCACAAGTACATCTCGGCGCTGCTGACGATGGATCGTGACCACCTGAAGAAGTGGGCCGACCAGAACGGCAAGGCCGGCGTCGAGTACTCCGAGCTCACGCAGTCGCCGGAGCTGCGGCAGATGATCCAGACCTATGTCGACCAGGCCAACGCCAAGCTCGAGCGCTGGGAGACGGTGAAGAAGTTCGCCATCCTGCCGCAGGAGTTCAGCGTGGACGACGGCGGCGTGACGCCGAACATGAAGATCCGCCGGGCCGCGGTCACCGAGCGCTTCGCCGACCTCGTACAGGGCATGTACGGCGACGAGGAGTGACGGCGTTCCGCTGCCGCGTCCCGCTGCGCTGGGTTGATCTGGACGCCCAGGGCCACGTCAACAACGGCGTGGTCCTGGACTACCTCCAGGAGGCCCGCGTCCAGTTCCTGCTGTCCGGCGACAACGCCCACCTGCTGGGCTCCTCGCTGGTGGTGACCCTCCACCAGGTCGAGTTCCTGCGCCCGGTGTGGTTCTCGGTGGAGCCGGTCGAGGTCGACCTGCAGGTGGCCGAGGTCGGCGCGGCCTCGCTCGGCATCGGCTACGAGGTCCGTCACGGCGGGACTCTCGTCGCCCGGGCGCGGACGGGCCTGGCGAAGGTGGCCGGCGGGCGCCCGCGACGCTTCAGCCTCGCGGAACGGGACTGGTTCTCCGCCCGGCAGGAGGAGGTCACGCCGCTTCGTGACCTCGGCCGCTGGGAGGTCGGTCCCCGCGCTCACGAGTACGAACTGCAGGTGCGCTGGTCCGACCTCGACCCCTATCGGCACGCCAACAACGTACGGGTCTTCGACTACGTCGCCGAGGCCCGCAACCGGCTGAACCCGGGGGAGGGGCCGACCCGGATGGAACTGGCGGCGGAGGCGGCGCAGACGTGGATGGTGGCCCGGCAGGACGCCCACTACCGCGCGGAGATCCTGCACCGGCTCGAGCCCTACCGGGTGCGAACGGGCTATGCGGCGGTCGGTCGGACCTCGATGACCCTGGTCGCGCAGGTCGAGGACCCGGTGGACGACCGCCTGCTGGCCAAGACGGTGACCGTGCTGGTGCACGGTGACGCGGAGGGCCGGCCGGTAGCGGTGCCGCCGGACGCCCACCGCGGGCTTGAGCTCTGGCCCGCGACGCGGCTGGACTGAGCAGTCAGACCAGTGCCGGCGCGGACGAGGCGCGCACCACCAGCTCGGGCTCGAAGACCGTGTTCGTCGGCTCCTCGGGAGGGTTGAGCAGCAGGTCGGCCGCTGCCCACCCGAGCGCGTGCATCGGCTGGCGGACCGAGCTCAGCGGGGTGGCCAGCTCTCCTGCCCAGTAGAGGTCGTCGTAGCCGACGATCGCCATGTCGTCGGGCACGCTCAGGCCGGCGTCGCGCAGGGCGCGCAGCACGCCGAGCGCGACCAGGTCGTTGATGCAGAACACGGCGGTCGGCGCCGCACCGTTCCCGCTGCGCAGCGCGGCGGCCATCGCCTGCTCGCCGCCGTTCGCGTCCAGCGCGTCCAGGCTCGCCACGTGCAGGACGTCGCTGGGGTCGAGCCCGGCGGCGGCGACCGCCTCGATGGCGCCGCGCAGCCGGTGCCGGGTCTGCTGCAACCGCTGGTCGGCGGACAGGAAGAGGATCCGGCGGTGGCCCCGCTCGATCAGGTGGGCGATCGCCTGGCGGCCGCCGGAGACGTGGTTGACGCTGACCGCGGGGAGGCTGCGGCTGGTCGCGTCGACCAGCACCGACGGGATGCCGAGGTCGCCGAACTCGGCCAGCCGCTCGGGGGTGCTGGGCATCGGGGTGACCAGCAGGCCTCGCACGCCCTGCTCGGCGAACTGGCGCAGGAACTGGGCCTCGCGCTCGGGGTTCTCGTCCGAGCTGCACAGCAGCAGGGTGTGGCCGTCCCGGCCGAGCCGGTCCTCGATGCCGCGGGCGATCTCGGTGTAGAAGGGGTTGCCCAGGTCGGCCAGCACGGCGCCGACGGTGGTGGAGACGCCGGCGCGCAGTTGGCGCGCTGACGCGTTGCGGAGGAAGCGGAGCTCAGCCATCGCGGCTTCGACCTTGAGGCGGGTCGGCTCGGTGACCGATCCGGGGCGGTTGAGGACGTTCGAGACCGTCCCGACCGACACTCCGGCCAGTTCGGCAACGTCCTTGACGCTGGCTCGTTCCTTCGACATTGCGACCTCTCATGCAGCTCGGATCGTGGGGGTGAATCGATGCAGCCAGATGAGTGTTACCCGGCAAGCGTGTACGTCATACAGGGATGGTGCCGAACTTTTCTCACCGCCGGTAGGTGACCCGTCCGTTCCATACGGTGGCGACCACTGGATCGGGCAGCTCCAGGCCGTGGTACGGGTTGTTGCGGGACCGGGAGGCGGACGCGTCCCGGTCGACGACGGCGCGCGCCGAGGGGTCGACCAGGACGAGGTTGGCGGGCTCCCCGACGGCGACCGGACGGCCCTGGCCGGCGACCTGTCCGATCGCGGCCGGCGTCGTCGACATCCGGGCGACCAGCCCCGGCCAGTCCAGTCGGCCGGGGTTGACCATCACCTCCATGACGACCGCCAGCGCCTGCTCCAGGCCGATCATGCCGGGCAGTGCGACGTCGAACGGGTGGTCCTTGTCCTGGCGGGCGTGCGGGGCGTGGTCGGTCCCGACGATGTCGATGGTGCCGTCGGCCAACGCCTCCCGGATCGCCTCCAGGTGCTCGGAGGTCCGCAGCGGCGGGTTGACCTTGAAGGTGGTGTCGAAGCCCTCCACGTACGAGGTGTCGAGCAGCAGGTGGTGCGGGGTCGCCTCGGCGGTGACCCGGATGCCGCGCCGCTTCGCCCAGCGGATCACCTCGACGCCCTCGGCGGTCGAGACGTGGCAGACGTGCAGCCGGGAACCGGCCAGTTCGGCGAGCTGGACGTCGCGCGCGATCACCACGGACTCGGCCTGGGCCGGCCAGCCGGGCAGCCCGAGCCGGCCAGAGATCTCCGATTCGTGGCAGCAGGCGCCGGGGCCGGCCAGCCGCGGGTCCTGGGAGTGCTGCGCGATCACCCCGTCGAAGGCCTTCACGTAGGTCAGGGCGCGGCGCATCAGCAGCGAGTCGTCGACGCAGCGTCCGTCGTCGGAGAAGACCCGGACGCGGGCGCGGGAGGCGGCCATCAGCCCGAGCTCGGCCAGTTCCTGGCCGGCCAGGCCCTTGGTGACCGCGCCGACCGGGACGACCTGGCAGTGGCCGTCCCGCTCGCCCAGGGTGGCGACGTACTCGGCGGCCTCGGCGGTGTCGGTGACCGGGTCGGTGTTGGCCATCGCGTGGACGCAGGTGAACCCGCCGCGGGCGGCGGCGAGAGTGCCGGTGGCGACGGTCTCGGCGTCCTCCCGGCCGGGCTCGCGCAGGTGGGTGTGCAGGTCGACCAGGCCGGGCAGCGCGATCAGTCCGTCGGCGTCGATCCGCTCCACTCCCGGCCCGGCGTCGGCCGGGTCGGCGAACACCCCGTGGTCGATGAACAGGTCGCCCCGGACTCCTTCGGCGGTCGTCGCGCCGATGACCAGCAGTTGGCTCACGCCTTCCCTTCCTCGTCCGATCCACCGAGCAGGTGGTACAGCACGCTCATCCGGACGGCGACTCCGGCCGACACCTGTTCCAGGACGAGCGAGTTGACGGCGTCGGCGGCCTCCGACGAGATCTCGACCCCGCGGTTCATCGGTCCCGGGTGGCAGATCGCTGCCCCCTCCTTCAGCCGCCCGAGCCGCTCCAGGGTCAGGCCGTAGCCGTCGGCGTACTCCCGCGGGGTGGGGAAGAATCCGCCGGCCATCCGCTCGCGCTGCACCCGCAGCATCATCACGATGTCGCACTGGTCGACCACCGCGTCGAAGTCCGAGGTGACCTCGCAGCCCCAGGTCTCCACCCCCGTCGGCAGCAGGGTCGGTGGTGCCACCAGCACCACCTGCGAGCCGAGGGTGCGGTGCAGCAGCACGTTGCTGCGCACCACCCGGGAGTGCAGCAGGTCGCCGACGATCGCGATCCGCTTGCCCTGCCACCCTTCGGTGCCGAGGCTGCGGAAGTGCCGCCGGATGGCGTAGGCGTCCAGCAGCGCCTGGGTGGGGTGCTCGTGCTGGCCGTCGCCGGCGTTGACCACGTGGGCCCGCACCCAGCCGGCGGCCTGGGCGACCGCACCGGAGGAGGAGTGCCGGATCACGAAGGCGTCGACGCCCATCGCGTCCAGGGTCAGCATGGTGTCGCGCAGGGACTCGCCCTTGGAGGTGGAGGATCCCTTCGCCGAGATGTTGATGGTGTCGGCCGAGAGCCACTTGCCGGCGATCTCGAAGGAACTGCGGGTGCGGGTGGAGTCCTCGAAGAAGACGTTCACGATCGTGCGGCCGCGCAGCGCCGGCAGTTTCTTCACCGGACGGGACTGCACCTGGTGCATCTGCTCGGCCAGGTCGAGGATGCTGTCGACCTCGGTCCGGCTCAGGTCGCCGGTGCTCAGCAGGTGTCTCATCCGGCGTCCCGTCCGATCGTGACCTGGTCGATCCCGTCGGTCTCGACGAGCCGGACGCTGACCCGCTCCTCGGCGGTCGTCTGCAGGGCGCGGCCGACCACGTCCGCCGCGATCGGCAGGTCCCGGTGGCCGCGGTCGACCAGCACCGCCAGTCGGACGGCGCGGGGCCGGCCGAGGTCGCGCAGCGCGTCGAAGGCGGCGGCCACGGTGCGTCCGGAGAACAGCACGTCGTCGACCAGCACCACCACGGCATCGTCCACGCTGCCCGGCAGCCGGCTGCGGCCGACCGGACGGGTGGGGTGGCGACGCAGGTCGTCGCGGTACATCGTGATGTCGAGGGCGCCGACCGGGACCTCGCGTCCCTCGATCTCGGCGATCCGGGCGGCCAGCCGATCGGCCAGCGGGACGCCGCGGGTCGGGATCCCCAGCAGCAGCAGGTTCTCGGCGCCGCGGTTGGCCTCGAGCAGTTCATGCGCCATCCGGGTCAGCGACCGGCCCAGTTCGTCGGAATCGATGATCACGCGGGCTGGCTCGGGGCGGTCAGCAGGCATCACGGGGTCGGCTCCTCGGGATCGGCACCTCCACAGTACGGGATGCCGTCGGCCGTGGCGCCGCCGGCTCACGTGGGGGGACGGCGGCGGGGGAGCTCAGCAGTGCTGCCCACTGAGGCGCCCCGCAGCGTTCGGCTAGCCTGTGCGCCATGCTTCCCGCGCAGACCTTGCTCGAAACCCTTCCGGGCTGGCCGGCCTCCCCTGATCCCAGCCTGCTCGAACTCCTGATGCTGACCGTGTTCCTGCCGGTCGGTATCGCGGCGGTGTTCGCCGTGCTGATCTTCGCACCCAGCTGGCGCCAGCAGCGCGACGAGAGCTAGCCGGGACCTCCCTCAGTCGGTCGCGGCGGCCGCGGCCTGGCAGCGCAGCGCCCGCTCGGCGTCGTCCTGCCGCTCGCTGATCTGGCGCCGCACCGGTTCGGTCAGCGCGTTCGCGGCGGTCCACTCCTGGATCCGGTCGAGCACCTGGCGGTCGGCCAGCGGACGGGGGAAGAGCAGCCCCAGCACGTGCTGGCGGATCGCCGAGCTGCGCTCCTGCCAGCCGTCGGTGCCGGACGAGATGGCGCCCGCCACGTCGAGGTAGGCGTCCACGTAGGGTGCCAGCACCTCGTCCTGGTCGAACTGCCAGAACTGGCTGCACACCTGGTAGTGGGTCTCGTTGGGCACCTTCGGGTTCGCGGTGGCCTGCTCCCAGGCCCACTGCTTGGCCTCGGCGGTCGGCAGCGCGGCGCGGGCTCCGGCGGCCCGTTCCGCTCCCGCTGCGGTCGCGTCCCGCTCGGCCTCGGCGGCGATCTCGGCCTCGCCGATCGCACCGCGACGGGCGAGCTGGGTGATGATCAGCCAGCGCAGGTCCGTGTCGACCGCGAGCCCGGGCGGGGCCTCCTCACCGGTCAGCCAGGCCCGGATCACCTCGATCGCGGCCTCGGACTCGGCGGCGGCGATCAGCGCGCGGGCGAAGGCCAGCTCGTGGTCGGAGCCCGGCTCGGCGTCCTTGAGCAGCCGCGCCAGACCGTGCGCGAAGTGCTCGTTGAGGTCGTGCCGGGCCTGCGGGGGCACGTAGTAGTCGATCGCCGTGCGGGCCTGGCCGAGCACCGCGCCGACCGCGGTCAGGTCGGTCTCCACCGCCACCCCGCCGAGCACCAGTTCCACGAAGTCGGACGCCGGCAGCTCCGCGTCGCGGCACATGTCCCACGACGCCCCCCAGACCAGGGCACGGCTGAGCGCGGAGTCCAGGCTCGCCATGTGGTCCACCAAGGTGGCCATCGAACGCTGGTCGAAGCGGATCTTGGCGTAGGTCAGGTCGTCGTCGTTGAGCAGGATGAGGTCGGGCTGGGCCTGGCCGACCAGGTCCTCGATCTCGGTCAGCTCCCCGTCGATGTCGGTCTCGACCCGGTGGACGCGGGTGAGCCGGCCGTCGACGAGCTGGTACAGCCCGACCGCCAGGCGGTGCTGCCGCAGCGTCGGCCACAGCTCGGGGGCGGTCTGCCGGATCGCGAACCTGGTGAACCGCCCGTCATCGTCGGTGTCGAACTCGGCGCGCAGGGTGTTCACCCCGGCTGTCTGCAGCCAGTCGGCGGCGAACCGGGACAGGTCGCGTCCGGACGCCTCGGTGAGGGCGGAGAGCAGGTCGGCCAGCCGGGTGTTGCTCCAGGCGTGCTTGGCGAAGTAGGCCCGCACCCCGGCCAGGAACTCGTCCTCGCCGACGAAGGCGACCAGCTGCCGCAGCGCGGAGGCGCCCTTGGCGTAGGTGATGCCGTCGAAGTTCAGTTCGACCGCCTCCAGGTCGACCATGTCGGCGGCGATCGGGTGCGTGGAGGGCAGCTGGTCCTGCCGGTAGGCCCAGGTCTTGCGCGAGTTCGCGAACGTGGCCCACGGGTCGTCCCCGGTGCCGGTCTTCTCCCGGATCCGGGCCTGCGCGAAGTGGGAGGCCCACTCGGCGAAGGACTCGTTGAGCCACAGGTCGTCCCACCAGGTCATGGTGACCAGGTCACCGAACCACATGTGGGCCAGCTCGTGCAGGATCGTGTTGTCACGGCCCTCGTAGGCGGCGTTGGTGGTGCGGGAGCGGAACAGGTACTCGTCGCGGATGGTCACGCAGCCGGCGTTCTCCATCGCCCCGGCGTTGAACTCGGGGACGAAGACCTGGGCGTAGTCGGTGAAGGGGTAGGCGACCCCGAAGTGCTCCTCGAAGACGGCGAACCCGGCTTTGGTGATGCCGAAGATGCGGTCGGCGTCCAGGTAGTCCACCAGCGACTGGCGGCACGAGATCGACAGCGGGATCTCGGCGCCGATGCCGGCGTAGCTGTCGGTCACGGTGTGGAACTCACCGGCGACCAGCGCGGTGATGTAGGTCGAGATCGCAGGGGTGGGCTCGAAGGTGAAGCGGCCCAGTCCGTCGCCCTCGGGCGTCGGCGCGACGGCGGGGGAGTTGGACAGCACCGTCCAGTGCTCGGGGGCGATCACGGTCAGCTGGAAGGTGGCCTTCAGGTCGGGCTGCTCGAAGCAGGCGAACACCCGGCGGGCGTCGGCGGTCTCCAGCTGGGTGTACAGGTAGACCCGGTCGTCGACCGGGTCCACGAAGCGGTGCAGTCCCTCACCGGTGCGGCTGTAGCGGCACACCGCGACCACCTCGAGTTCGTGCTCGCCCGGGCCCGCGGCGAAGTACAGCTTGTGGTCGGTGAACAGGTCCGGCGACAGCGGCTCCCCGTCCAGGCTGGCGCTGATCAGCCGGTCGGCGATGAGGTTCACGTAGCTGTCGACCTCCTCGCTGGTGAAGGAGATCTTCGAGCTCGATACGAAGGTTTCGCCGGGCTCGTCGTCGTCGGCGTCTGCCACCCGGCCGGACAGGTCGATCAGCACCTCGTAGCTCCGGGTCTGGAGCTCCAGGGCGCGCCGCTCGGCCTCGGCTCGCGTGATGTTGGCGGGATACATGGGCGATCCTCATCGAATAGGGGTGTCAGACACTCCTGCCGAGGCTACCGGCCGGTGCGGATCGCCCTCAACCGCTGCCCTGCGGCGAGGGGCTGCCAGGCGGCGCATAGACTCCGACCCTGTCACCTCCCGAAGGAAGCCCCTGATGCCCGAAGGCCATGTCACGCACCGGCTGGCGCGCGGCCTGTCCGACGCGTTCTCCGGGCGGACGGTGCGGGTCTCCAGTCCGCAGGGACGCTTCGCCGGTGCCGCCGAGCTGCTGGACGGACGCGAGTTCCGCGGCGCCGAGGCCTACGGCAAGAACCTCTTCCTCGACATCGGGGACGCCGGCCTGGTGCACATCCACCTCGGACTGATCGGCAAGCTGCTGCTGGACGGGCACCGCGACGTGGCCAACCCCGCCACCCTGCGGCTGCGGATCGAGACCGACGAGCACGTCGCCGAACTGCGCGGGCCGCAGACCTGCGCCCTGATCAGCCCGGCCGAGCGGGACGCGGTGATCGCCGCGCTGGGGCCGGACCCGCTGCGCGCCGACGCCGACCCGCAGCGTGGCTGGCAGCGGCTCAGCCGCTCTGAGCGGGCGGTGGGCTCGCTGCTGATGGACCAGCGGGTGGCGGCCGGGGTGGGCAATATCTTCCGCTGCGAGGTGCTCTTCCGGCAGCGGCTGCACCCGCTGACCCCCGGCTCACGGGTGAGCCGGCGGCGTTGGGACCGGATCTGGGCGGACTTCGTCGAGCTGATGCCGCAGGCGGTCGACAGCGGACGGATCGACACCGTGCTGCCCGAGCACTCCCCGGAGGCGACCGGCCGGGCGCCGCGGGTGGACCGTCACGGCGGCGAGGTGTATGTCTACCGCCGGCCGGGGATGCCCTGCCTGGTCTGCGGCCAGTACGTCAGGGCGCGCGAGCTCGAATCCCGCAACCTCTACTGGTGCCAGCGATGTCAGCGCAGCCGGTGACCATGCAGTGGGCCGGGGGCCGCACCGAGCTGGACGACCGCGCGGCCGTCTCGCTGCTGCTGGACGGGGCCGCCGAGCCGGTCCGCCTCGCCCTGTCGCCCGACCCGGGCCTGTCGCCGGTGCTGATCGAGGACGGCGTCGCCGAGCACGAGGGCACCAGCGGCGGGCTGGAGGTGTCGCAGCGGGTCACCGTCGACGAGCACTGCCAGCTGCGCTGGGTGGTCGGGGTCCGCGACCAGACCGCCACTGCGCCCGAACTGGAGGTGACGCTCCCGTCCGGACAGCACGGCTGGCTGTGGCCCAGCGGGGCGGACGGGATGCTCGCGGTGCTGCCGGCCAGCGGCGCCGGGCCGGTGCTGGTGCTGCACGCGGTCCAGGCGGAGTTGAGGGAGACCGGGCAGAGTCCGGACGGCCGGACGGTGCGGCTGGCGGTGACCACCCGCGGGCTGTCGGCCGGGGAACGGCAGGTCGTGATCCTGCGTGTGGTGGCGCTGCCGGAGCTGGCCGCGGCCGGGCGGCTGCTGCCGACCTGGTACGAGCCGCTGACGCTGGAGGTCGGTGACGAGTGGGAGGCCCCGCTGGCCGACCTCGGGGTCGATTGCGAGCCGCCGGTGACGGTCACCCACCCCGACCGTGACGACACGGTGCGGGTGAGCGCCCCGGCCGGACGCCACCGGGTCGGGATCCACGGCCGGCGCGGCGTGACCGAACTGACTTTGGAGGTGGCGCCGCCGGCGGCCGACCTGCTGGGGCCGCTGGCCGAGCAGGTGCTCGACGCCACGTCGCTGGACAGCGCCGGTGCGGTCGTCGTCCACCGGGCCCTGCAGGCGGGCCGGTTGCCCCGGGTGTCGTCGGTGGAGGACAGCCTGGACCGGTTCGACTGGAGCTCGCGAGGCGACCTGCTGGCGATCGCGTTCGGCAGCGAGCGAGCGCTGCTCGAGGGGGAGCGCGAGATGGCCGGCGAGGCGGTGCGTCAGGTGGCCGCGCTGCCCGGGCAGCCCGGCCTGGCCCGGGTGCGCAGCCTGGTCTGGTTCGCCGCGTCCGCGCTCGGGGTGGACACCAGCCCGCTGGTGCCGCGGCTGGACGGGCCGGCGTTGGCTGTCCTGGAGGAGAACCTGCAGCTGAGTCGCCGCAGCGAGACCAGCCGCGCCGGGCTGGCGGCGGCGATCAACCGGCTCGGGGCGGGTCTGCCCGGCCAGCCGGTGGGACTGGACCTGGTGGCGCAGGCGCAACTGGTCGGCCTGCTGGAGAGCTGTCCCGAGCAGTGGCCCGAGGCGCCGCTGGCCGGGTTCACCGCCCAGGCGACCCGGCACCGGATCCTCGCCCGCTACCAGGCCGCCGAGGTGGACGACGTCACTCCGCTGGCCTGGCTGCTGGTGAGTGGCTGACCCGGCGGACGACCGGGTGCTGGCGGCCCCGTCGAGGCGTCGGCGATCTTCGCCCTAGAGTGAGGCGCAACCGCCGACCGGGCGGCCAGTTCGATGGGAGCACCATGACCGGGTTCAGTGGCCAGGTGGACGACGTCGCGCGCCGCGCCGCGGAGGCATTCGCCGTCCTGGTGGGGTCGACCGACCAGGAGCGCGCCGGCTGGCTGCGGGCCGT